>NZ_JBFUMP010000001.1:0-318977 GCF_054049315.1 Cellulomonas sp. P5_E12
ACGTCGTGCTGGCCGCGGGCACCCGGCTCGGCGCCCGCCAGCTGGCCCTGGCCGCCGCGATGGGCCGCGGCCGGCTGCGGGTCCACCCGACGCCGCGCGTGGTCCTGCTCTCCGTCGGCGACGAGCTGGTCGAGCCCGGCACGAACGCGGACCGGTCCGGCACCGGGGTGTTCGAGGCCGACGGGCACGCGCTGGAGGCCGCCGTCCGTGACGCCGGCGCGGCCGCGGTGCGAGTCGGCATCCTCGGCGACGACCGCGCGATCCTGCGCGAGGCGATCGAGGACCAGCTGGTCCGCGCCGACCTCATCGTCATCACCGGCGGCCTCTCCGAGCTGACCAACGACACGGTCAAGGACGTGCTGGCGCCCATGGGCAGCGTGCGGCTCGACCACATCGCGATGACGCCCGGGCAGCGGCACGGCTTCGGCACGGTCGCGGACGAGCTGGCCAGCGACAAGTCCGTCCCGATCTTCGCCCTGCAGGGGCACCCGGTCGCCGCGCAGGTGTCGTTCGAGGTCTTCGTCCGGCCGGCGCTGCGTGCCATGGCCGGGCACGCGGAGCTGTTCCGGCCGTCGGTCGCCGCGGAGGTCACCGAGGGCTGGCTGTCCCCGCCAGGGCTCCGCCAGTTCGTGCCCGCCACCGTGCTGGGCTCGCCCGACGAGGGGTACCACCTCACCCCGATCGGTGACCCGTCGGCGCCCACGATCAACGCGCTCGCGCAGGCCAACGCGCTCGCGGTCGTCGGCGAGCAGGACCTGACGGTGCATCCCCGCCAGGTGATCCACTGCCTCGTGCTGGAGGGTTGATGGCCCCGGGTTGGCCCACCGTGCTGGTGGAGGGCGACGTGCGGCTGCGCCCGCTGCGGCGACGCGACCAGGAGACGTGGATGGCACTGCGCGCGCAGAACGCCGCGTGGCTGGAGCCGTGGGACGCCACGAGCCCGGTGCCGGTGACAGGGCCGCGGCCGTCGTTCGGCACGTTCGTGCGCTCGCTGTCCTCGCAGGCGCGCGCCGGCGTCACGCTGCCCTTCGCCATCGACCTGCGCGGCACGCTCGTCGGCCAGCTCACGGTCTCCTCGATCACGTACGGCTCGCTGCGCTCGGCGGCCATCGGGTACTGGGTGTCGGAGCACGTCGCGGGCCTGGGCGTCACGCCGACCGCCGTGGCCCTGTCCACCGACCACTGCTTCACGGCGCTGGGGCTGCACCGCGTCGAGGTGAACATCCGCCCCGAGAACCGGCCGTCCCTGCGCGTCGTCGAGAAGCTGGGCTTTCGCGACGAGGGGCTGCGCGAGAAGTACCTGCACATCCAGGACCGCTGGTGCGACCACCGCACGTTCGCGCTGACCGTCGAGGACGTCCCCGACGGGCTGCTGGCGCGCTGGCGGGCCCGGAACGGGTGACGCACAGGCCGACACGCCGGGGCGGTCCCGGAGACGTGCGGCCCCGGCGCCTACCGTCGTGACGTGAACGATCTCGCAGGACCGGTCGCGCTCGCGCTGGTGGTCCTGTGGGTGGCGTACCTGGTGCCGCACAAGCTGCGGCACCGGCAGCAGCTGCTCGAGTCCCGGGCGGACGACCGGTTCTCCGAGGCGCTGCGCGTGGTCGCGGTGAGCGACCGGCGCATCCGCCAGGAGGCCGCCTCCGCGGAGTGCGGGCCGACGGCAAGCAGTACCGCGGGGCTGCTGACCCCGGGCAAGGGGCTCCCGGTGGCCACCGGGAGCGCGACAGGAGGCACCACCGTGGACCGACCGCACGGCACACAGGACCGGATCACCGCGGACGCGGCACGCMGCGCTGCCCAGGCACGCGCCGCCCGAGCGGCCTCGGTCGCCCGCCGCGCCGCTGCCGMGCGCCGACGCGCCGTGCTGGCGGGTCTGCTCGTGGTCGCGACCGTCGTCGGCTGGGCCGCCGTCGGGCTGAGCCCGCTGGTGACGTGGGTCGCCGGCGTCGTGCCCACCGTCCTGCTCGGCTCCGTCCTCGTGCTCGGCCGTCGTGCCGTCCTCGCGGGCCGCGAGGCCGACGAGGCCTGGGAGCAGAAGATCGCCGACGAGCGCCGCGTGGCCTCCGGGCCGCGCACCGGCGCGATGCGGGCGGTGGCGACCGCCTCGAGCGCGGCGGCACCGACCGCTCCCGCCAAGCCTGCCGCTGCCAAGCCTGCCGCTGCCAAGCCTGCCGCTGCCACGACCGCGGTTGCCAAGCCTGCGACCGAGACCACGACGACGGCCGCGCCCGCCGCGGCACCCATGGCCTTCGTCACCGGCCGCGCCGTCCACCCGTCCGACGCCAGCACCGAGATCTTCGAGCGCATCGTCGAGGACAAGGGCGAGTCCGACGGACCCGCCCGGCACGCGTCGACCGGGCAGGTCCCGGTGGTCGGCCGCTCGGTGAGCGACCGCGCGACGTCCACCGACGAGGACGAGGCGTGGTCCCCGGTCCCCGTGCCCCGCCCGACCTACACGATGAAGGCGTCGGCACCCCGCCGCGAGCCCGCCCCGCTGGACAACCTCGAAGGCTCGACCGCTGCTCGCGCGGCCGAGGTCGAGACGCCCGCCGACGCCGAGCGCGCACCCCTCGAGGCGCCGGTCGAGACGACCGGCAGCATCGATCTGAACGCCGTCCTGGCGAAGCGTCGCGCAGCCGGCGAGTGAGCGGCGTGGCTCTGGCGATTTCGCGATAGGCCCAACGCTGGTGTTAGTCTTTAGCCCGCTCGCGGGGCTGTGGCGCAGTTGGTAGCGCGTCTCGTTCGCAATGAGAAGGTCAGGGGTTCGAATCCCCTCAGCTCCACCCGCAGACGAAGGCGGCCTCCCCTCGGGGAGGCCGCCTTCGCCGTTCTCCAGGTGTTCTCGTCGCCTGCGTGAAATCTGGTTCGGGAACGACGAAGGCGGCCCCCGCGGTGGGGGCCGCCTTCGATGAGCAGGCTCAGATCAGGCTGCGGCGGCGGCTGCGGCTGCCGGTGACCGCGGCCACGCCGACCGCGGCGAGGACGACCTGGAACAGGAGCTCGATCCAGTCGACGCCGGCGGTGTCCTGCACGCCGACCAGGCTGGCCAGCCACGTGCCGATGAGGGCCGCGACGATGCCGATGACGATGGTCAGCAGGATCGAGATGCGCTGACGACCGCGTACGAGGAGACGGCCGAGGATGCCGATCACGGCGCCGATGATGATGGCGGAGATGATGCCTTCGGGGGTCATGGGAACTCCTTGACTTCGAGGGGTTCGTTCGGGTACGACGAGTGAATCTAGGGGGGATCCGCCAGATCCGCGCGCCGAGCGCGGTGACAGACTGTCGCCGTGCCCTTGATCGCGCCCGTCCGGACGCTCCGCGGATGGGTCGATCCGCTGGTGGTGCTGATCCTCTCCGCCCTGCTGCTGGGGCTCCTGCTGCCGGCCCGCGGCGCCGCGGCCGACGTCCTCGACGTGCTGCGCACCGCGGCGATCGTTCTGCTGTTCTTCCTCTACGGCGCCCGCATGTCGACGGGGGAGGTCCGCGCCGGGCTGCGCAACTGGCGGCTGCAGGKGTCGATGCTCGCGGCCACCTACGTCGCGTTCCCGCTGCTCGGGCTGCTGGTGCAGCTGCTGCCGGACGCGCTCGTCTCGCCCGAGGTCAAGACCGGTCTGCTGTACCTGTCCCTGCTGCCGTCCACGGTGCAGGCCTCGATCGTGTTCACCTCGGTCGCACGCGGCAACGTCGCGGGCGCGATCACGGGGGCGACGATCTCGAACCTGGTCGGCATCGTGCTCACGCCCCTGCTGGTCGGCCTGCTCCTGGTGCGCACCACGGGAGGCGTCGGGAACCCGGCGGGCATCCTGCTCCAGCTGCTGCTGCCGTTCGCCGTCGGCCGGCTGGCGCACCGCTGGATCGGCCCCTGGGTCCGGGCGCACGCGCGTCTGACCCGCGTGGCCGACCGCGGCTCGATCGTGCTCATCGCCTACGCCTCGGTGAGCGCGGCGACGGTCTCCGGCGCGTGGGCGCACGTCACCTGGGTCGCCGTCGTCGTCCTCGTGGCGGTCTGCGCGGCGATGCTCGCCACGATGCTCGTGCTCACGTGGACGGGAGGCGGGCGGCTCGGGCTCGATCGTGGCGACCGGGTCGCGCTGCTCATGTGCGGGTCGAAGAAGAGCCTGGCGACGGGCCTGCCGATGGCCGCCGTCCTGTTCAGCCCGACCCTCGCCGCCGCCGTGGCCCTGCCCGTGATCGTGTTCCACCAGCTGCAGCTGGCGACATGCGCGGTGCTCGCGCGCCGGCTGGCCGCGCAGGTCGAGTAGCGTCTCCCCGGAACGATTCGACAGAGTCGATCCGAGCCCATCAGCACACCCCGCCGAGGAGCTTTCGTGCCCGACGTCATCGCCGTCGTCCCCCAGCCAGTCGTGCTCGACCGGACCGCCGACGCGCCGTTCGTGTTCACCCAGGCGACGACCGTGGTCGTCGACGGCCGCCCCGACCTCATCGGCATCGCGGTGCTCGCCGCGGACCTGCTGGGACGCGTCAGCGGGCACGCGGTCGAGGTGCGCTACGCCGAGGCCGGAGCGTCCGACATCGTGCGGCTCCGGCTGGTCGACTCCCTGCCGCCCAGCGACGAGGCCTACCGGGTGGTCGCGCGCAACGGCCGCGTCGACCTCGAGGCGCGGACGCCCGCCGGTCTGGTGCGCGCCATCGTCACGCTGCGCCAGCTGGTGGTGACCGCTCCCGGCGGGACCGTCCGGGTGCCCGCGGTCCGCATCGAGGACTGGCCGCGCTACGCGTGGCGGGGCCTGTCGGTCGACGTCGCGCGGCACTTCGTCACCGTGCCGGACCTCAAGGTGATCATCGGCCTGATGTCGCACTACAAGCTCAACGTGCTGCACCTGCACCTGACCGACGACCAGGGCTGGCGGCTGCACGTGCGGTCGAGGCCGTTGCTCACGCGGCTGTCCAGCAGCACGGCTGTGGACGGCGACCCGGGCGGCTACTACTCGGCGGAGGACTACGCCGACATCGTGGCGTTCGGCGCGGTGCGCGGGGTCCGCGTGGTGCCCGAGATCGACGTCCCCGGGCACGTCAACGCCGCCACGCACGCCTACGGCGACCTGACGCCGTCCGGGGAGCCGACCGACGAGTACACGGGCATCGAGGTCGGCTTCAGCCGGCTGCACGCCGACCTGCCCGCCACCGGCCCGTTCCTGCGCGAGGTGTTCGCCGACGTCGCCGCCATGACGCCGGGCGAGTACGTGCACATCGGCGGCGACGAGGTGCTGACGATGGAGGCCGACGAGTACGCCACGCTCGTGGCCGCCGCCTCGGACGCGGTGCGCGCGGCGGGCAAGAAGGTGGTCGGCTGGCAGGAGATCGCGCACACGCCGCTGGAGCCCGGCACGGTCGTGCAGTACTGGGACACCCGGGTGGACCCCGCGCCGTTCGTCGCCGCGGCCCAGGCCGGGGCGCTGCTGCTCATGTCGCCGGGGTCGAAGGCCTACCTCGACATGAAGTACGACGCCAGCACCGAGCTGGGCCTCGAGTGGGCCGGGCACATCGAGCTGCGCGACGCCTACGACTGGGAGCCGTCGACCCTCATCGAGGGCGTGCCTGCGGAATCGGTGATCGGCGTGGAGGCGGCCGTCTGGACCGAGACCCTGCGCGACCTGCCGTCGCTCGTGCAGATGCTGCTGCCGCGCCTGGCCGCGGTCGCCGAGGTGGCCTGGTCGGCGCCGGAGCGGCGCGACTGGGAGGACTTCCGCACCCGCGTCGCCCGCCAGGCACCGTTCTGGGACCGGCTGGGTCTGCCGTTCTACCGCAGCCCGCAGGTGGACTGGCCGAGCTGACCGGCTAGATCCAGGTGCGCAGCCACATGTGGGAGTGCCAGAAGTCGTACGGCACCACCCACGCGGACCAGATCGGGTAGAAGAACGCGCTGACCAGCACGATCAGACCAACCAGGAGCCCGCAGCCGATGATCGCCCACCGCCGGCCGCGGGGGTCCAGGTCCTTCGGGCCGACGACCAGCCCCATCACGTAGACCAGCGTGAGGACGACCCAGGGCGTGAACGCGATCGAGTAGAACGTGAAGATCGTGCGGTGCGCGTAGGCGAACCACGGCAGCCAGCCCGCGATGATTCCGGAGAGCACGGCGCCGGCGCGCCAGTCGCGGTACCGGAACAGCCACACGACCGCCACGATGATGGCCGCCGCCGCGCACCACCAGAGCACGGGGTTGCCCAGCGCGACGATCGCCTGCGAGCAGCTGGGGGCCCCGCACGCGTCCTGGGCGGCCTGGCCCGTGAGCCCTGAGACCTCGGTCGGGTAGAAGAACGACGTGGGCCGCCACTGCACGATCCACCCGAGCGGGTGGGCCGCATAGGAGTGCGGGGTCTCGAGACCGTTGTGGAACGCCCACATGTCCTGGTGGTACTTCCAGAACGAGCGCAGCGCCGGCGGCAGCCATTGGACCCCCTGGTCGGGGTTCTGCTCGGCCCACAGCCGCCCGTACGACTCCCGGTGCGCGAACCACGACCACCACGAGGCGAGGTAGACGGAGACCGCGATGCCGACCATCGCGACCCCGGCCACGATCCCGTCCTTGACGATCCCGGCCCGCATCCAGTGCCGGACCCCGATGGTGCGTCGCGCGGTGATGTCCCAGGCCACCGAGAACAGGCCGAACACCGCGAGGAAGTACATCGCCGACCACTTGGTGCCCAGCGCGAGGCCCAGCAGCACCGCCGCCGCGAGCCGCCACCAGCGGACCCCCAGGCGCGGACCGTCCTGGAGCTCCTCGCCCGCGTCGAGGCGCGCCGCGGCCCGGTCCGCCAGCCGTCGTCGGGCCTGGTCTCGGTCCAGCAGCAGCGCACCGAACGCCGCGAGCAGGAAGAACATGAGGAACGGGTCGAGCAGGCTGATGCGCGCCATGACGATCGCCTCGCCGTCGACCGCCATGAGCAGGCCGGCCGTCGTGCCCAGGGCCGTCGACGCGAACAGCCGCCGCCCGATGCGCGCGACCATGAGCACCGCGAGCGTCCCGCAGATGGCCGCCGACAGCCGCCACGCCGCCGAGCTGTCGACCCCGCCGCCGACGTGGATGCCGAGCGCGATCAGCCACTTGCCCACCTGCGGGTGCACCACGTACTCGCCGACGTTGGTCAGCCCGCTGGTGTCGCCGGCCTCGAACGCCGGGTTGGGGTTGTCGCCCCACTGCGCCTCGAAGCCGTTGACCAGCAGCGAGTACGCGTCCTTGACGTAGTACGTCTCGTCGAACACCAGCTTGTGCGGCCGGCCGAGGTCCCAGAACCGCAGGAGCCCGCCGAGCAGCGTCACCGCGAGCGCCCACGCCCAGCCCGTCAGGCGGGCGCGCGGGTCGCGGTCGAGCGCCAGGCTGTCGTCGCCGAGCAGCCGGCGCAGGAACCGGCCGCGGTGCGACTCCTGCGGCCCCTCCACGGCGCGCGGCTCACCGTCGGGCACGACCTCGACCGGGACGTCGGTCTCGGTGGGCGCCGACGCGACCGCGGGCAGGTGATCCGTCGGTGCGTCGTCGGGACCGGGGGAGGCGGCGGCGACTCCCTGACGTTCGGTCAGGGTCGAGGCGTCGGCGTCTCCGGTGGGCGGCACCGGGTCATCGTAGGGGTGGGGGCTGTGCTGCGGGAGGGGTCCGTCCAGGTGGCAGGCTGCACGGTGTGACCCCCGTGAGCCCCTCCGCGCAGACCCCGGGCCGCCTCGTGCTGGCCGCGACGCCCATCGGCAACACCGAGGACGCGTCCGCGCACCTGCGACGGCTGCTCGCCGAGGCGGACGTCGTCGCCGCGGAGGACACGCGGCGGCTGCGCGCGCTCGCCGCGCGGCTCGGCGTGGACATCGGCGGCCGGGTGGTCAGCTTCCACGAGCACAACGAGGTCGAGCGGTMGGCGGAGGTGCTCGCGGTCGTCGCGGGCGGCGGCACCGTCGTCGTCGTGACCGATGCCGGCATGCCCGCCGTCTCCGACCCTGGCTTCCGCGTGGTGGGCGCGGCGGTCGCCGCCGGGCTGCCCGTCACGGCCGCGCCCGGGCCGAGCGCGGTCCTCACCGCCCTCGCGCTGTCGGGCCTGCCGACCGACCGCTTCTGCTTCGAGGGCTTCCCGCCCCGCAAGCCCGGGGAGCGGGCGCGGGCGTTCGAGCTGCTGGCCGACGAGCGTCGGACGATGGTGTTCTTCGAGGCGCCGCACCGACTGGACGACACGCTGGGGGCGATGGCTGGGGCATTCGGCCCCGACCGGCCGGCCGCCGTCTGCCGCGAGCTGACCAAGACGTACGAGGAGATCGTCCGTGGCCCGCTCAGCGAGCTGGCGGCGTGGGCCTCGGCCGACCAGGTGCGCGGCGAGATCGTCGTCGTGGTCGGCGGGGCGGTGGGCGCCGTCGAGCTCTCGACCGCCGACCTGGTGGCCGAGGTGCTGTCCCGCGCGGACGGTGGGGAGCGTCTGAAGGACGCCGTCGCGGAGGTCGCCGCCGCGGCCGGCGTCCCGAAGCGCGACCTGTACGCGGCGGCCCTGGCGGCCAAGACCCGCTGACGCGAAGCTCGGCACGGCCGACCACCGCGTCACCCGGGGCCTGGTCGAATCGCGCCTCCCTCAGTAGAAGACCGCGTCGCGCGGGCCGACCGGGTGGCGGAACGTCCACCAGACCCACGACTGGGCGGCGAGCAGCACCGGCACGCACGCCAGCAGGACCGGGCCGAGGTCCGGCACGGGCGAGGCGGTCTCGACCAGGCGCGGTGCGAGGGCGACGGCGGCCGCGCCCACGGGCAGCGCGCCTCCGACGACGACCGCGACCAGCGCCCGGTGCAGCCGACCGTCCGCGAGCGCGGGCCGGGCCACGAGGGCGGATCCGGACCCGGCGGCGACCACGAGCGGGAGCAGGACCGCGGTGACCGGGCTGTCGGCGGGCACGAGCACCACGTACGCGACGGCCGCGGCGGACAGCAGGCCAGCGGACGCCGGGAGGGCTCGCAGCGCCAGCCAGGCGGCACGCTCGCGCAGGACGCCGGCCGTCCGGGTGGCGACGAACGTCGCGCCGAGCACGCGCGTCACGGCGACAGCCGACACGCCGGTGAGGACGGGGACGACCACCCGCGCTGCGACGGACGGCTGCGGCAACCAGACGAGCGCCCCGCCGAGCAGCGCGCCCGCGACGAGCGGCAGCGCGACCGACGCGGCCACGATCACGTGTTCCCAGCCCGCGCGCCACCGTGCCCCGGGGCGCCGGCTGCGCAGCCAGACACCGGCGTCGCGCAGGACCCAGGCGACGAGCAGCGCGATGACCAACGGGTACGCCACGAACCAGAGGTCGCGCTCGAGCGCGGGGAAGCCCGCGAGCAGCAACCCGGCCGCGGCGACGAGCCAGACCTCGCCGGCCAGCAGGAACGGGCCGAGTGCCGTGAGGACGGTCCGACGCTCGCCTGGGGTGCGGCCGACGGTGCGCAGCGTCGCCCCGAGGCCCTGGTTCATCCCGTCGAGCACCGCCCAGCCCGYGAGCGAGCCCGCGAGCAGGACGGCCCACAGCGCGGTCATCGCGACGACTCCGCGAACGTGAGGACCTCGTCGGCCGCGCGGGCCCGCGACGGCGGCGCGCCGAGCGTCGGGTCGTCCGGACCACGACGGGCGAGCCGGGCGAGCACGAACCAGTCGACCACCGCGAGCGTCGCGATGAGCCCCACGAGCACCGTCAGGGAGACCAGGACGGTCGTGACGCTGTGCGCGGAGGTGGCGTCGGCGGTGGTGAGGACGCCGACGACCACCCACGGCTGCCGGCCGATCTCGCGCGCCAGCCAGCCGAAGATCGCGAGCACGAACGGTGCCGGCAGGACCACCGTGAGGAACCCGTAGAACCCCCGCCGCAGCCCGAGCGGTAGCCGGAACAACGCCCCGCGGACCATGAGCAGCAGCATCGGGACGGCGCCCAGGAACAGGGCGAAGCCGCCGAGGATCATGAACCCGAGCGCGACGCCGGCCACCGGGGACTGCGGTGCCTCGTCGGCACGGTCCGAGAAGTAGGAGAACTGCGAGAACCCGAAACCGACCGCGAGCAGCGCACCGAGCGCGCCGACGATCACGCCCGTGCGCAGCGACCGCTGGAAGAGCTCGTCGTGACCCGTCTCCCGGCGCAGGTGCCACGCGCTGATCCCGATGACGACGAACGCTCCGGACAGCAGGCACGCGCCGATGACGTGGCCCAGCGAGAGGACGGCCGCAGGATTGAGCACCAGCGCCGCGGTGTCGGTGACGTGCGCGACGCCGTCGACCAGCTCGTAGCCCACCGGGTGACGCAGGAAGCCGTTGGCCACCATGACCGCGAACGCGGACGCATACCCGGTGAGCACGACGAGCCAGAACACCGCGGTGTGCACCCACCGGTTGAGCTGGTGCCACCCGAACACCCACAGACCCAGCAGCGTCGACTCGAGGAAGAAGGCAACCATCGTCTCGACAGCCAACGGGGCGCCGAACACCTCGCCGGCCACGTCCAGCAGACCGGGGAAGTGCAGCCCGAACTGCAGCTCGAGCAGGATGCCCGCGACGATCCCCAGCGCGTAGTTGACCAGGTAGAGCTGGCCCCAGAACCGTGTGGCGCGCTCGTGCACGTCCCGCCCGGTGACTGCCCACCGGGTCTGGAAGACCGCGACCACCGGTCCCAGGCCGAGGGTCACGAGGACGAACAGGAAGTGGATGCCGGCCAGCAGCGCGAACTGCGTGCGGGCGGCGTCGACGGCGGTCACGACGTGGACGCTAGGCGCGTTCCTGGGCCCGGGACCCCGGTCCCAGGGAAAGACCGGGGACGGTTCCGGGTGGCCCCCGACGCGTTCGGGCGGGCGGCTCAGGGTGGTCCCGGAGTGCGCGGACCCCGGGGCCGTGCTGGGCTGGAGCATGAGCTGGCTGGGTCGCGCGGTCGCGGCGGGCGTCTGCGTCGTCGCGCTCGCGGCCTGTGGTCCCGGCGAGACGGCGCCGAGCCCGTCTCCCGCAGCGTCGTCGTCCTCCTCTGCATCGTCCCCGGCCACCGTCGAGGTGACGTCGGTCGACGAGATCATCGGCGACCTCGACGTCCCGTGGGGTCTCGCGTTCCTGCCGGACGGCGAGGCCGTGGTGACGCTCCGCGATGCCGCGCGCCTGATCCTGGTGGGAGCGGACGGCGCCGCGACGACGGTGACGGGACCCGGCGCCGACCAGCTGACGGACCTCGTCGTCCCCGCCGGCGAGGGCGGGCTGCTCGGCGTGGCGGTGCTGGGCTCGTCGGGAAGTGCGGTCGACCTGGCCCTCTATGCCACGGCCGCCGACGACAACCGCGTGCTCGTCGGGACGCTCGACGGCTCGACGCTGGGGGAGCTGCGGCCGATCGTCACGGGCATCCACAAGGCGGGCAACCACGACGGCGGCCGGCTCGCGGTCGGGCCCGACGGGTACCTCTACGTCACGACGGGCGACGCCGGCGACCGCCCCTCCGCGCAGGACCCCGACAGCCTGAACGGCAAGATCCTGCGGGTCACGTCCGACGGAGACCCCGCGCCGGGCAACCCGGAGGACGGCTCGCCGGTCTGGAGCATGGGGCACCGGAACGTGCAGGGCCTCGGCTGGGCGCCCGACGGGCGGATGTTCGCGTCCGAGTTCGGGCAGGACACGTGGGACGAGCTGAACGTCATCGAGCCCGGGGGCAACTACGGCTGGCCGACGGTCGAGGGGCCGTCCGACGACCCCGCGTTCGTCGCGCCGGTCGCCACCTGGGCGACCGACGACGCCTCGCCGAGCGGGCTCGCCGTCACCGACGAGGGCGTGTACCTGGCCGCGCTGCGCGGAGAGCGGCTCTGGCGCGTGCCGCTGACCGCCGACGGCGTCGGGACGCCGCAGGCGCTGCTGGTGGGGGAGCACGGGCGTCTGCGCGCGGTCTCGGTGGCGCCGGACGGGTCGCTGTGGGTGGTCACCAACAACACCGACGGACGCGGCGACCCGCGCCCGGGCGACGACCGCATCCTGCGCGTGGTCGTCGGCTGAGGCGACGCGGCCTGCTCGCCTAGGATCGCGGCATGTCTCGCATCCTCTCGGCCGTCGCGTGGCCCTACGCGAACGGCCCCCGCCACATCGGTCACGTCGCCGGCTTCGGTGTCCCGTCGGACATCTTCAGCCGCTACATGCGGATGGCGGGCAACGAGGTGCTCATGGTCTCCGGCACCGACGAGCACGGGACGCCGATCCTGGTGCTGGCGGAGCAGGAGGGCGTGAGCCCGCAGGAGCTGGCGGACCGCTACAACCGGGTGATCGTCGAGGACCTGACCAACCTCGGGCTGAGCTACGACCTCTTCACGCGCACGACCACGCGCAACCACTACGCGGTCGTGCAGGAGATGTTCCGCACGGTGCACAAGAACGGCTACATGATCGAGCAGTCGACCATGGGGGCCATCTCGCCGAGCACGGGCCGCACGCTGCCCGACCGGTACGTGGAGGGCACCTGCCCCATCTGCGGGTACGACGGCGCGCGCGGTGACCAGTGCGACAACTGCGGCAACCAGCTGGACGCCATCGACCTGATCAACCCGCACAGCCGGATCAACGGCGAGACGCCGAAGTTCGTCGAGTCGAACCACTTCTTCCTCGACCTGCCCGCGTTCGCGAGCGCGCTCGAGGCGTGGCTGCGGACGCGCGAAGGCTGGCGCCCCAACGTCCTCAACTTCTCGCTGAACCTCATCGACGACCTGCGCCCGCGCGCCATGACGCGGGACATCGACTGGGGCATCCCGGTCCCGCTGGAGGGCTGGGAGGACAACCCGAACAAGCGGCTCTACGTGTGGTTCGACGCGGTGATCGGGTACCTGTCGGCGTCGATCGAGTGGGCGCGCCGCAGCGGCGACCCGGACGCGTGGCGCCCGTTCTGGAACGACCCCGAGGCCCTGAGCTACTACTTCATGGGCAAGGACAACATCACGTTCCACTCGCAGATCTGGCCGGCCGAGCTGCTGGCCTACGACGGTCGCGGGACCAAGGGCGGCGCGCCGGGCGAGTTCGGCACGCTCAACCTGCCCACCGAGGTGGTGTCCAGCGAGTTCCTCACCATGGAGGGAAAGCAGTTCAGCTCGTCGCGCGGCGTCGTCATCTACGTGCGCGACCTGCTGTCCCGCTACCAGCCGGACGCCCTGCGGTACTTCCTGTCGGTGGCCGGCCCGGAGAACCAGGACTCGGACTTCACGTGGGCGGACTTCAAGACGCGCACCAACTCCGAGCTCGTCGCCGGGTGGGGCAACCTGGTCAACCGCACCGCGAGCCTGATCCACAAGAACTTCGGCGAGGTCCCGACGCCCGGCGAGCTGCTGCCCGTGGACCAGGGCCTGCTCGCGACGACCGCGGCGGGGTTCGGCAAGGTCGGCGACCTGCTCGGCGGGCACCGCAACAAGGCGGCGATCGGCGAGGCGATGCGGGTGGTCCAGGAGGCCAACCGCTACATCTCCGAGACCGAGCCGTGGAAGCTCACAGGCGACCGCGACCGCCTGGGCACGGTGCTGCACACGGCCGCGCAGGCGGTGAGCGACGCCAACACGCTGCTGGCACCGTTCCTGCCGCACTCGGCGCAGAAGGTGCACGAGACGCTCGGTGGCACGGGGACGTTCTCCCCGCTGCCGCGGATCGAGGAGGTCACCGACCTCGACGACGACTCGCGGCACTACCCGATCATCACGGGCGACTACGAGCTCGGCCGGACGGTCGCGCCGTGGGCGTCGAACCCGATCGTGCCGGGGACGCCCATCGGCAAGCCGGTGCCCGTCTTCACCAAGCTCGACGACTCGATCGTCGAGGAGGAGCTCGAGCGGCTCCGGCAGGCCTGAATGGCGCGCACCAGGGATCGCGGTTGGCCCGAGCCGCCTGAGCCCCTGCCGGTCGCGGTCGTCGACAACCACACGCACTTCGACACGGTGCTGCCGTGGGAGGCGGACGGCTGGGATCCGAGCCTCGATGACCACTTGGCGCGCGCCGCGTCCGTCGGCGTGACCCGGATGGTGCAGGTGGGCTGCGACCTGCCCGCGATCGCGTGGACGGACACAGCCGTGCGGGAGCACCACCAGCTGCTCGGCGCCGTCGCCATCCATCCGAACGAGGCGGTCCGGCACGCGGAGGTCGTCGAGCACGCGCCCGACGGCCTCGACCCGGAGGAGCCGTACGACGTCTCGTTGGCGGACGCCATCGACGAGGTGGCCAGGGTCGCGCGAAGCAACCCCCGCATCCGCGCCATCGGCGAGACCGGCCTCGACCACTTCCGCGCCGGGCCGCGAGGCAGGGCCGTCCAGCGCGAGGCGTTCCGCGCCCACATCGCGCTGGCCAAGGAGCTCGGCCTCGCGCTGCAGATCCACGACCGCGACGCGCACGACGAGGTGGTCGAGGTGCTGCTGGCCGACGGCGCCCCGGACCGCACGGTGTTCCACTGCTTCTCCGGCGACGCCGGGCTGGCACGCCTCGCGGTGGACTACGGGTGGTACCTCTCGTTCGCCGGCCCGGTCTCCTTCAAGGCCAACGACGAGCTGCGCCGGGCGCTGCGCGAGGTCCCCCCGAGCCTGCTGCTGGCCGAGACGGACGCGCCGTACCTGACCGTGCACCCGTTCCGCGGCCGCCCGAACGCGCCGTACCTGCTGCCGGGGACCGTCCGCACGATCGCCGAGGTGACCGAGCGACCCCTGCCGGACGTCTGCGCCGACCTCTCGGCGACGTCCGAGGCGGTCTACGGGACGTGGTGAGGCATATGTCCCGTTCTGTCGGGGGACACACGGGTGACCGCGGTCCCGCAGGGCGGATCTCGACTACCCGCTCTGGTCACGGATCGGTTACGGTCGGTGCTGCCCGACGCGCACCTGGACACCTGTCCGATCGCCGCGGCAGGCACCGGCCGAGAGGAACCACCGCGTGAGCCCCGTCCAGGAGCGTGCGACGCAGCGTCGCGGACTCCGTGGACGGCGAGCCGTGCGGGTGGTGGCCCAGGCCGCCGTGCTCGCCGTCGTGGCGGGTGCGACGAGCGCGTTCGCCGTGCTGCACAAGACCGTGACGGTCGACGTCGACGGCACGTCGGTGCAGGTGGAGGCCTTCGGGCGCACGGTCGGGGACATGCTCGCGAGCGGCGACATCGCCGTCGGCGAGCGCGACCTGGTCGCCCCCGCGGTCGACCAGCCGATCTCCCGCGCCGGCCAGATCGTCGTGCGGCACGGGCGCGAGATGGCCGTCGAGGTCGACGGCGCGCAGCGCGCCGTCTGGACCACGGCGCTGACGGTCGGCGAGGCCGTCGACGGGCTCGGGCTGCGCGACGACGAGGTGCGCCTGTCGGCGTCCCGTTCCGCGGAGCTCGGGCGGGACGTGCTCCGGGTCTCGACGCTCAAGACCATCCACCTCGTGGTCGACGGCCAGGTCATCGACGGCGTGAGCAGCGCGGCCACCGTGCGCGACTCGCTGCGCGACATCGGCCTCGTGCTGGAGGACGGCGACCAGGTCTCCGTGCCGCTCGACGCCACCGCGGTGGACGGCCTCGTGGTCCTGGTGACCCGCGCGAGCACCGGCGGCGAGACGGTGACCGAGGCCGTGCCGTTCGAGTCCCAGGAGGTCGAGGACCCCGGGATGGTCAAGGGCAACTCGGTCATCACCACCAAGGGCCGGGCCGGCGTGCGCACCACGACGTACGAGCTGCAGGTGGTCGGCGGCGTCGTCGTCGGCCGCACCCCGCTCGCCTCGGTGGTCACGACCGCGCCGGTCGCGCAGGTCACCAAGGTCGGCACCGCCGAGCTCCCGGACCCCACCGTCGTCGCCGTCGCGCCGGGCACCGCACAGGCCCTGGGCAAGGAGCTGGCGGCGGCCCGCGGGTGGGGCGACGACCAGTTCGCGTGCCTGCTCTCGCTGTGGAACCAGGAGAGCGGCTGGCGCGTCAACGCCGCCAACAGGTCCTCCGGTGCCTACGGGATCCCGCAGGCGCTGCCGGGCTCGAAGATGGCGTCCGTCGGGGCCGACTGGCAGACCAACCCGGCCACCCAGATCACCTGGGGCCTCAACTACATCGGCGGGCGCTACGGCAACCCGTGCGGCGCCTGGGCTCACCACGAGTCCGCGGGCTGGTACTGATTCACCGGTTTCACCCGGTGCATGGGCAATTGGCCGTGTGACGGCGCTCACGCCGACTGACGTGGGGCGACGCTCGATGTGGGCGCGAAAACGGCACAGATCTAGCGCGGAGCCGGGTAGGCGCGCTTGGCAATCGGGTCACGATCCGGTTACGGTCGGTCTCGCCTCGCGATCTGGACATCGGCCCACCTGTGCCGAGGGCCGGTCCCGCTGGGCGTCGGCGCCCGCTCCGTGTGGGCCGCCGTGACGGCCGGATCGGGGATCCGGAACTGACGGGTGACGCCCCCCTCCGGGCGTCCGCAGGGCCTCCGGGTCCATCGCCAGGTGTCGCACACGCGGCGCGCTCCGCCCCCCGTGCCCGGGCACCTCGACGGCTGGAGCCCCGTGCAGTTCTCGACCCTCACCCCTGGTCCTTCCGCGCGATCCCGCGCCACGTCCGAGCCCGAGAGCCCGGACCAGCCCCGCACGAAGGACCGTCGGTCCGGTCGGGCACGCATCCTCCCCATCACCGCCGCCGCTGTGGCACTCGTCCTCGCGGGCGGATCGGCAGCGTTCGCGCACGCGCAGAAGTCCGTCACGCTCGACGTGGACGGCAACGTCACGCAGCTGAGCACGTTCGCCGGCTCGGTCGACGGGCTGCTGAAGAACGAGGGCGTCGTCGTCGGCGCCCGTGACGTCGTGAGCCAGGACGGCTCGCTGGGCGAGGGCGCGGAGATCGTCGTCCGCCACGCGCACCAGGTCGCCGTGAACGTCGACGGTCAGGAGCAGTCCGTCTGGACGACCGCGCTGTCCGCCGACGAGGCGCTCGACTCCCTGTCGGCCCGCGGCCAGTCGGTCGCGCTCGTCGCCTCACGGTCCGCCGCCGGCGGTCGGCCGGAGATGTCCCTCGACCTCGCCGTGCACGGGCCGGCCGACGTCGTCGTCGACGGGCAGACGCTGCCGGTCGTCGACGCGGACGCGCGCGTCGCCCAGGTGCTCGGCGAGCTCGGCGTGACGCTCAACCCGCTCGACCGCGTCTCCGTCGTGCGCACCGACGCCGGTCGTGTCCAGGTCGTCGTGAACCGCATCGTCACGCAGGACGTGACGACGACGCAGGAGGTCCCGTTCGCGTCGAGCACGCAGCAGGACGCGGCGCTGTACGTCGACCAGAAGCGCACGGTCACCGCGGGCGTCCCCGGCGTCCGCACGATCGTCGAGCGGGTCACCACGGTCGACGGCGCCGAGTCCGGCCGCGTCACGCTGTCCGACGCGGTCACCCAGGCCCCCGTGGACGAGGTGCTGAGCGTCGGCACGAAGGCGCGCCCGGTCGTCGTCAAGAAGGCGCCCGCAGCCAAGGCTCCCGCGGCCGCCGGTGCACCGGCGTCGGCCGGCACGCCGGTCACCGCCGGTGGCAGCGCCGACTCCCTGAACTGGGCGGCCCTGGCCCGCTGCGAGTCCGGCGGCAACCCCGCGTCGGTCTCCGGCAGCGGCAAGTACTACGGGCTGTACCAGTTCTCCCTGAGCACGTGGGCCGCCGTCGGCGGTTCCGGTCTCCCGTCGCAGGCGTCGCCCGACGAGCAGACCGCTCGCGCCAAGATGCTCTACAACCGCTCGGGCGCCGGCCAGTGGCCCGTCTGCGGGAAGAACCTGTTCAGCTGATCGCCTCAGAAGCCCCCGTCCGGTCGTCCGGGCGGGGGCTTCCGGCGCGCTCGCCTAGGCTCGTGCGCATGTCGACCACCACCACGCTGCTCGGGCCTGCGGAGATCCGCGAGCTGGCGGAGCGCGCGGGCGTGCGCCCGACCAAGCAGCTCGGCCAGAACTTCGTGCTCGACGGCGGCACGGTGCGCAAGATCGTGCGCCAGGCCGACGTCGCCGACGGCGACCGCGTGGTGGAGATCGGCCCCGGCCTCGGCTCGCTGACTCTGGGCCTGCTGGAGGCCGGCGCGGACGTCGTCGCCGTCGAGATCGACCCGACGCTCGCCAGGCTCCTGCCCGGCACGGTGGCGCGGCACGTCCCCGGGCTGACCGTGGTCGCGGGCGCCGACGACGAGCCCGTGGTGCTGCGCGACGCGGCCGGCCGCGACCGCCTGACGATCGTGCTCTCCGACGCGCTCGACGTGCGCGAGCTCCCGGGCCCCCCGCCCGTGGCGCTCGTCGCCAACCTGCCCTACAACGTCTCCGTGCCGGTGCTGCTCACGTTCCTCGAGCGGTTCGACTCGCTCGAGCGGGTGCTCGTCATGGTCCAGGCCGAGGTGGCCGACCGCCTCGCCGCGCCCCCCGGCAGCCGCACCTACGGGGTCCCGTCGGCGAAGGCCGCCTGGTACGCGTCCGCCCGGCGGACGGCCACCGTCGGGCGGACGGTGTTCTGGCCGGCCCCCAACGTCGACTCGGCGCTCGTGCGGTTCGACCGTCGCGAGCCGCCGGTCACGCAGGCCTCGCGGGAAGCCGTGTTCTCGGTGGTCGACGCCGCGTTCGCGCAGCGCCGCAAGATGCTCCGGTCGGCGCTGGCGACCCTCGCCGGCTCCGCGGACGCGGCCGTCGCGGCCCTCGAGGCGGCCGGCGTCGACCCGCAGGCCCGTGGCGAACGGGTGGACATCGGCGGCTTCGCGCGCATCGCGGAACACCTCGGGCCGGTCGCCGGGCGACCTGGCACAGTGGAGCCGTGACGCTGACCCCCGTGGCCCCGCTGCCCGAGCACGAGGTCAAGGTCCGTGCGCCGGGCAAGGTCAACCTCTCGCTGCGGGTAGGTCCGCGCGAGGACGACGGGTACCACGCCGTGTCCACGGTGTTCCAGGCGGTGTCGGTGTTCGAGGAGGTCGTCGCGACGCCCGCCGACCGCCGCGAGCTCAGCGTCAGCGGCCCGCAGGCCGAGCTGGTGCCCACCGACGAGACCAACCTCGCGCTGCGTGCCGCGGCCCTGCTCGCCGAGCACGCCGGCATCGACGACGGCGTGCACCTGCACCTCAACAAGGGCGTGCCCGTGGCGGGCGGGATGGCCGGGGGGTCCGCCGACGCCGCGGCCGCGCTCGTCGCGTGCGACGCCCTCTGGCGCACCGGCCTGAGCCGGGACGACCTGCTGTCGCTGGCCGCCGAGCTGGGCTCCGACGTGCCGTTCGCGCTGGCGGGTCACACGTCGGTCGGCTCGGGTCGGGGTCACCTGCTCACGCCCGCGCTGTGCCGCGGGGAGTTCCACTGGGCGTTCGCCGTGCAGGACCGGGGGCTGTCGACCGCCGCGGTCTACGCCGCCTTCGACGAGCTGCACGGCTCGGCGATCGTGCCCGACCAGGAGGACGACGTCCCGCTCATGCAGGCGCTGCGCGCCGGCGACCCGCGGGCGCTGGGCGCCGCCCTGCACAACGACCTCCAGATGGCGGCCCTCGAGCTCGACCCCGGTCTGGCCGAGCCGCTCGCGGTCGCGCAGGACGCGGGCGCGCTGGGCGTCGTCGTCTCCGGCTCGGGGCCCACGATCGCCGCCCTGGGCCGCAGCCGGCAGCACGCCCTGGTGCTCGCGGCGGCGTTCACGGCCTCCGGGGTCGCCGACCGCGTGCTGACCGGCGCCGGCCCGGTCGCGGGCGCGCGCGTGGTCAGCACGACGGACTGAGCCGCACACCCCCTTGACACCTCTTCGTCAGGCGCGATACTTAAGCGTATGCTTAACAATGGCGAGCTGGACAAGGTCTTCAAGGCCCTGTCCGACGCGAGCCGACGCGCGATGGTCGAGCGGCTGGTACGCGGCCCGGTCTCCGTCAGCCAGCTCGCGGAGCCGTTCGCGATGTCCCTGCCGGCCGTCCACCAGCACCTCGCCGTGCTCGAGGACGCGGGCATCGTCACCTCGCACAAGATCGGCCGCGTCCGCACGGTCCAGCTCGCCACCGACGCCCTGACGGGAGCCGGCCAGTGGATGGGCCGGCAGCGGCTCCCGGCCGAGCGCCGGCTGGACCGGCTCGGCGACTTCCTCGCCGCGCCGACGGTCGACGACACCGCATGACCCGCAGGACCGAATCACCGGAGAGGACGACCTTCATGACCACGCAGACCACCAGAAGCGCCGCGCACGCGACCTTCGTCATCGACCGCACGTTCGACGCGCCGATCGACCGGGTCTGGGACGCGTTCGCCGTCCCGGAGCAGCACGCGCAGTGGTTCGGCAGCGACGAGAACTTCACCGAGACCGAGGCCTCCGAGGACTTCCGCGTCGGCGGGCAGGCCGTCCAGGACGGCCAGTGGCACGGCGGGCCGACCAGCCGCTACGTCGCCACCTACACCGACATCGTCGAGCGCGAGCGGATCGTGTCCACCTACGACATGTGGGTGGCCGACGAGCACCTGTCGACGAGCGTGACGACCACCGAGTTCGAGGCCGTGGACGGCGGGACCCGCGTCACGTTCACCGAGCAGGGCGTCTACCTGGACGGCAAGGAGGACGGCAGCGGGCGCGAGGAGGGCTTCCGCGGCATCCTCGAGACGCTCGCGGCGTACCTCGCGCGGTGAGCCGCGAGGCGGTCGAACCCGGCCGTCGTGTCGGGTTCTGCCAGCTCAGGCGCAGCCGGTGGCGCCGTCGGCGGATGTCAGGACGCCGTCCGGCGGCRTCCACGGGGTCTCGACGGCCGGGGGAGGGGTGGCGGGGTCGGCCGCCGCGACCGGCGGCGGCGGCGCCTCGCCGACCGGTTGGTCCGCGGCGATCCGCGCCCACAGCTCGGCGGCGTCCGGCGTGGCCTCCCGACGGTTCTCGTCCGACCGCGCCACCGCCGTGGGCATCGACGCGAACACGATCCGGTCCGCCTGCAGGTTGCGCAGCGAGAGACCGAAGCCGGTCAGGTCGGTGAGGTTCCGGAAGCCGGAGCTCGCCGTCAATGAGCTCGTCGCGGCCTGGGCGAACTGCAGCAGCGCCGTGGGGCTGGTCAGGACGTCGCGGCTCAGCAGCGACCGCGCCATCGCGGCCATGAGGTCGTGCTGGCGGGTGATCCGGCCGGTGTCGGAGCCGTCGCTGATGTCGTGCCGGGCGCGGGCGAACTGCACGGCCGTCGTGCCGTCGAACACCTGCGGCCCGGCCTTGACGTGCAGGCCGGTCAGCGAGTCGTCCAGGTCGGTGGGCAGGCACATCGGCACCCCGCCGATGGCGTCGACCATGTCGCGCAGCCCCACGAAGTCCACGAGCACCAGCCCGTCCAGCCGGACGCCGGTGAGGCTCTCGACGGTCTTCCACGTGCACCCGGCGGCGGACTCGACGTCGTGGCCGTGGTCCCAGCCGACCGCGAACGCCTCGTTGAACTGACGGTTCGACCGTGCCTCCGTCGTGGACCCGTCCGACATCGTGCAGGACGGGCGGTCGGCCAGCAGGTCGCGGGGGATGGACACCAGCTCGACCCGGGACCGGTCCGCGGCCACGTGGGCGACGATCGTGGTGTCGGAGCTCATCCCCTCGTTCGCGCCGCCGATCGACGCGTTCTCGCCGCTCCGGTCGTCCGACCCGATGATCAGCAGGTTCACCGCGGACCCGGCCCGCGCATCGCCCGGGGCCGACGCGCTGGCCGAGGGACGCGATCGCTCGTCGCCCACCAGGCCGGTCAGGTCGACCTCCTCGATGTTGGACTGCAGGCTCAGATAGACCGCCGCCGCGCCACCGGCGCCGAACGCCAGCAGGCCGACCACTCCGAGGCCGACCGCCCGCGGCCATGTCCGACGGTGCTCCCTCGCGTGCTGCGTCATCCTTCGGACGCTAGCCCGCAGGTCAGGGACCGTATCGGCGGTTGGCGTGGAGGGTCTGTGCGCGTCTGCGGGTAGCCTTCACGCAAATGGCTCACCTTCTCGGCGCGGATCGCGTCACGCTCGCGCTGGGCACGCGCACCCTGCTTGACGAGGTCTCCCTCGGGCTCGACGACGGCCAGCGCATCGGCGTCGTCGGCCCCAACGGCGCCGGCAAGTCGACCCTCCTGCGCGTCCTGTCCGGCGTCCAGGCGCCCGACGACGGCCGCGTGACCCGTGCCGGCGGCGTCCGCGTGGCTGTCCTGGACCAGCGCGACGACCTCCTGGCGGGCCGCACGGTCCTCGACGTCGTGCACGGGTCCGCCGACGAGCACGAGTGGGCGACCGACTCCCGCATCCGCTCGGTCCACACGGGCCTGCTCGCCGACGTGGCGCTCGACGCCGACGTCGCGACCCTGTCCGGCGGCCAGCGCCGGCGCGTCGCCCTGGCCGCGCTGCTGGTCCGCGACGACGAGGTGCTGGTCCTCGACGAGCCCACCAACCACCTCGACGTCGAGGGCGTCGCCTGGCTCGCGGCGCACCTGGTCGACCGCTACACGCGCTCCAACGGCGCGCTCGTCGTCGTCACCCACGACCGCTGGTTCCTCGACGCCGTCTGCACGCGGACGTGGGAGGTGCACGACGGGACGGTCGACCAGTACGAGGGCGGCTACGCGGCCTACGTGCTGGCGCGCGCCGAGCGGGCGCGGACCGCGTCGACCACCGAGGAGAAGCGTCAGAACCTGCTGCGCAAGGAGCTGGCGTGGCTGCGCCGGGGCGCGCCGGCGCGGACGTCGAAGCCCAAGTTCCGCATCGACGCGGCGAACGCGCTCATCGAGAACGAGCCCCCGCCGCGCGACCAGCTGAGCCTCACCCGGATGGCGACCGCCCGGCTGGGCAAGGACGTGCTCGACATCGAGGACGCGTCCGTGGTCTACGGCGACCGGGTGCTCCTGCACGACATCACGTGGCGGCTCGGCCCCGGCGACCGTGTCGGCCTGGTCGGCGTGAACGGCGCCGGCAAGACCTCGCTGCTGCGGCTGCTGTCCGGACGCCAGCAGCCGACCACGGGCCGCGTGAAGCGCGGCAAGACCGTGCAGGTGGCCGAGCTCACCCAGGACGTCGAGGAGCTCGACGAGCTGTCCGCCATGCGCGTCATCGAGGTGATCGAGAGCGAGAAGCGGTCGGTCGTCGTCGGCGGCAAGGAGCTGACCGCCGCGCAGCTGGTCGAGCGGCTCGGCTTCGACCGCGAGCGGTCCCGGACCCCCGTGCGCGACCTGTCGGGCGGCGAGCGTCGGCGGCTGCAGCTGCTGCGGCTGCTCGTCGGCGAGCCCAACGTGCTGCTGCTCGACGAGCCGACCAACGACCTGGACACCGACACGCTGGCCGCGCTCGAGGACCTGCTGGACGGCTGGCCGGGCACCCTGATCGTCGTCTCGCACGACCGGTACCTGCTCGAGCGCGTGTGCGACACGCAGATGGCGCTTCTGGGCGACGGCCTGCTGCGCCAGCTGCCCGGCGGCGTCGAGCAGTACCTGGACCTTCGCCGCACCGCGACGGCGACGGCATCGTCACCGCTGGACGCCCGGCCCGCGAGCACGGCCGCGCCGGCCGCGGTCTCGACCGCCGACCTGCGCACCGCTCGCAAGGAGATCGCCCGGATCGAGCGGCGCCTGTCCCGCATCGCCGACCAGGAGGCGGTCCTGCACCAGCGTATGTCGGACCAGGCGACCGACCACCAGGCGGTCATCGCCCTCGACGCGGAGCTGCGCGCGCTGGCCGTCGAGAAGGACGAGCTGGAGACGGCCTGGATGGAGGCCGCGGAGATCGTCGGTTAGGCCTCGCGCCGCATGCTGCGCAGGGCGAGCCCCGACGCCGTGCCCATGGTGAGCACCGCCCCGAGCACGACGAGCAGCGGAGCGGTCCACCCGCCGCTCGACGTGTGCACCGCCCCGAGCACGCTCGGGCCGAGGGCCGCGCAGCCGTAGCCGATGCTCTGCACGGTCGCGGACATGCGACGTGCGGCGGCCTGCGACCCGGCGGTCGAGGCGATCACGGTGAAGATGACGGCGAAGTTCCCGCCCTGCGCCACGCCCGCGAACGTGCACCACAGGGCCCACCCCGACGGGGCCAGCAGCAGGCCGACGGGCAGCGCGACCCAGCCGACGGCGATCGCCGCGGACACCGCCGCCACGGGAGCGCGCCGCCCGAGCGCGATCGGCACCGCGATGCCGCCGACCATCCCGAACAGCTGGAACAGCGCCGCGGCCCCGCCCGACGCGGCGCGCTCGAGGCCGAGGGTGTCGTGCAGCACCGACGGCAGCCAGGCGCTGACCGCGTAGTACCCGAACGCCTGCCCGGCGAACGCGACCGCCAGCAGCCAGGTGACGGGTCGCCGCCACACGTTCGGGGCGCCGGTGGTCGCGACGAGCACGACGGGCTCGGCCTTCCCGAACGGGTACGCGCGCTGCCACACCACGAGGGCCGCCACCGCGAGCAGCCCCCACGACGCGAGCGCCCACCGCCAGCCGACGACCGCAGCCAGGGGCGCGGTCAGGGTGGTGGTCAGCACGCTGCCGCCGTTGAGCGCGGCGGTGTACAGACCGGTGACGCGCGGCACGTGGCCGGGGAAGTCGCGGCCGATGACCACGGGCACCGCGACGTTGCCGGCGGTGATGGCGACACCGATGAGCACGGTGCCGACGAGCGCGGTGGCGAACCCGTCGGACGACCGCAGCAGCGTGCCCGCCAGCACGGTGACCAGCGACGCCGCGACCACCCGGCCGGTGCCCAGCCGCCCGAGCAGCACCGCCATGAGGGGCGTCGCCAGCGCGAAGCACAGGACCGGGATGCCCGTGAGCAGGCCGACGCTCGCGGCGCTCAGACCCAGGTCGGCGCGAACGTCGTCGACCACCGGGGCCAGCGCGGTGATCGGCGCGCGCAGGTTCAGCGCGTACAGCAGGACGGCGGCGAGCAGGAGTCCCCGGGCGGCGGACCGCGCCGCCGTCATGCCCTCACGACGCGTCGAACGGCGCGGTCACCTCGCGCAGCAGGTCGGCGAGCCGGTCGCGGTCCGCCTCGTCGAGGTCGCCGAGCAGGCCGCGCTCGACGTCGAGCAGGTCGGCGAACGCCGCGTCGACCCGGGCCAGCCCGACCGGGGTGAGCTGGACGAGGACCCCGCGGCGGTCGTCGGGAGCCGGCTGCCTCTCGACCAGGCCGTGCTCCGCCAGCCGGTCGATCCGGTTGGTCATGGTGCCGCTGGTGACCAACGTCTGGGTGAGCAGCGCGCCGGGGGAGAGGCGGTACGGGGCGCCGGCCCGGCGCAGCGCGGAGAGGACGTCGAACTCCCACGTCTCCAGGTCGTGGCGGGCGAACGCCGAGCGCCGGGCGAGGTCGAGGTGCCGCGCGAGGCGGCTGACGCGCGAGAGGACCGTCAGCGGGCGGACGTCGAGGTCCGGGCGCTCGCGCTCCCAGGCGAGGACGATCCGATCGACCTCGTCGCGGGACCCCGGGGCGTCCGGGGACGTGCGTGCCACCATGACGCGAGATTACTCGACGTCGACAGAGATCCCCGTCATCCGCTACCGGTCAGCGTGGGCCGACGCTCGAGCCCCGACAACCCGTTCCACGCGAGGTTCACCAGGTGGGCGGCGACCACGTTCTTGCTCGGGCTGCGGGCGTCGAGCCACCACTGCCCCGTGAGCGCGACCATGCCGACCAGCATCTGCGCGTAGATGGGCGCCGTCTTGGGGTCCTGGCCCTGGTTCTTGAACTGGTCCGCCAGCAGGTGCTCGACCTGCGTCGCCACGTCCCCGATCAGGCTGGAGAACGTGCCGGTCGCCTGGGCGACGGGGGAGTCGCGCACCAGGATCCGGAACCCGTCCTCGGACGCCTCGATGTACCCGAGCAGGGCCAACGTGGCCCGCTCGACCACCGCCTTGGGGTGCCCGCCCACCTCGAGCGCACCTGTGAGGGCGGTCGTCAGGGCCTGGATCTCGCGGTCGACGACGACCGCGTAGACGCCCTCCTTGCCGCCGAAGTGCTCGTACACCACCGGCTTGGACACCTCGGCGCGGGCGGCGATCTCCTCCACGCTCGTGCCGTCGAAGCCCTTCTCGGCGAACAGGCGGCGCGACACGTCGAGCAGCTGGGCGCGCCGCTGCGTCCCCGTCATGCGGGAGCGGGGTGCGCGCTTGCTGTCGTTGGCCACGCGCCCATCATGCCGTGAGGGCCTGCCCTGCCTGGCAGACTTGGCGGCCACGACGCGTGTGGCGTCGGTCCGCCCTGGTGTAACGGCAGCACGCCGGCCTTTGGAGCCGTGCAGTCCAGGTTCGAATCCTGGGGGCGGAGCCGTGAGGACCCACTGCGGCGGATGCGACCGCCGCGCGCAGGTAGAGTGCACGGTGCGCACGAGATCCGCCGCCCGAGACCCGGGCAGATCCGCGAGGAGCACCCCCAGGTGACGTTCCCCCGCCCGGCCGCCGTCGTCGTCCTCGCCGCAGGTGAAGGAACCCGGATGCGCTCGGCGACTCCCAAGGTCCTGCACACCCTGGCCGGCCGCAGCATGGTCGGCCACGCGCTGGCCACCGCCCGAGCCCTCGACCCCGGCCGCGTACTGGTCGTCGTCCGCCACGAGCGCGAGCGCGTCGCCGCGCACGTGCGTGAGGTGGACCCGCAGGCGCTGCTGGCCGACCAGGACGAGATCCCCGGCACGGGCAGGGCCGTCCAGGTCGCCATGACGGCGCTCGACGCCGCCGCGCAGGCGGACGCCGCCGCCGACACGACCGCAGGCTCGGCGACGCACGCCCAGGTGGTCGGCGCGGTCGTCGTCATCGCCGGCGACGTGCCGCTGCTCGACGCCGCCACGCTGCACGAGCTGCTCGAGGCCCACCACGCCGACGGCAACGCCGTCACGGTGCTCACCACTGAGGTGGCGGAGCCCACCGGTTACGGCCGGATCCTGCGCGAGCCCGGCACCGGTGACGTGCTCGGCATCGTCGAGGAGAAGGACGCCGACGACGCCCAGCGCGCGATCACCGAGATCAACTCCTCCATCTACGTCTTCGACGCCGGGGTGCTGCGCGGCGCGCTCGGCCGGCTCGGCCGCGACAACGCGCAGGGCGAGGTCTACCTGACCGACGTCCTGGCCATCGCGCGGACCGACGGCGGCCACGTTCGGGCGCTGCGCACGGACGACCCCGTGCTGGTCGAGGGCGTCAACGACCGCGTCCAGCTGGCGGTGCTGCGGGCGGAGCTGAACCGCCGCATCCTCGACGACTGGATGCGCGAGGGCGTCACGGTCGTCGACCCGGCGACCACGTGGGTCGACGTGGACGTCGAGCTCGAGCGGGACGTCACGCTCCTGCCCGGCACGCAGCTGCACGGCGCCACGGTGGTCCGCGAGGGCGCGACCGTCGGCCCCGACACCACCCTGACCGACGTCGAGGTGGGCCCCCGGGCCAGCGTCGTGCGCACCCACGGCCTGCTCGCGGTGATCGGTGCGGACGCCAGCGTCGGCCCGTTCGCCTACCTGCGCCCCGGCACGGTGCTCGGCGACGACGGGAAGATCGGCACGTTCGTCGAGACCAAGAACGCACAGATCGGCACCGGCTCGAAGGTCCCGCACCTGTCCTACGTGGGCGACGCGACGATCGGTGAGCACACCAACATCGGCGCGGCCTCGGTGACCGTCAACTACGACGGCGTCAACAAGCACCACACGACCATCGGCTCGTACGCCCGCACGGGCGCGGACAACATGTTCGTCGCGCCCGTGACCATCGGTGACGGGGCCTACACCGGCGCCGGCAGCGTGATCCGTCGCGACGTGCCCTCGGGGGCGCTCGGCGTCAGCGCCGGTGCGCAGCGCAACATCGAGGGCTGGGTCGCACGTGCGCGGGCCGGGACCCCCGCCGCGGCCGCCGTGGTCCGTCGTCCGGCCGCCGACGAGCTCTCGCCGCAGGCCCGGGCCGAGCGCGAGCGCGCCTCGGCCGCGTCCTTGGACGCGCCACCGACCAGTTCCGACACCCCGACCGACTCGAACACGAAGGACTCCGCACGATGACCGGGATCATCTCCTCGGACGGCGAGAAGCGTCTGGTGCTCCTCTCGGGGCGCGCGCACACCGACCTCGCCACCAGCGTCGCGGCCCACCTGGGCATCGAGCTCCTGCCGACGACCGCGTACGAGTTCGCGAACGGCGAGATCTACACGCGCTTCGGGGAGTCCGTGCGCGGCGCCGACACCTTCGTGCTGCAGTCCCACGCGTCGCCGATCAACACGTGGATCATGGAGCAGCTGCTCATGGTCGACGCGCTCAAGCGGGCGTCCGCCAAGACGATCACCGTCGTCGCGCCGTTCTACGGGTACGCCCGCCAGGACAAGAAACACCGCGGCCGCGAGCCGATCTCCGCGCGCCTCATGGCGGACCTGTTCAAGACCGCCGGCGCCGACCGGCTGATGAGCGTCGACCTGCACGCCGCCCAGATCCAGGGCTTCTTCGACGGCCCCGTCGACCACCTCTGGGCCATGCCGATCCTCACGGAGTACGTGCGCAGCCGGGTCGACACGACCAACGTCACGGTCGTCTCGCCCGACGCGGGCCGCATCCGCGTCGCCGAGCAGTGGGCCGCCAAGCTGGGCGGCGGACCGCTGGCGTTCGTGCACAAGACGCGCGACATCCGCAGCCCCAACAAGACGGTCGCCAACCGCGTCGTCGGTGACGTCGAGGGCCGCAGCTGCGTGCTCGTCGACGACCTCATCGACACGGCCGGCACCATCGCCGGCGCCGTGCGCGTCATCCTGGAGGCCGGCGCCAAGGACGTCATCGTCGCCGCGACGCACGGCGTGCTGTCGGACCCCGCTGTGGACCGCCTGCAGAACTGCGGGGCGCGCGAGGTCGTCATCACGGACACCCTGCCCATCGCCGACGACCGCCGTTTCCCCACCCTGACGGTGCTGTCGATCGCACCGCTCATCGCGCGCGCCATCCGCGAGGTCTTCGACGACGGCTCGGTCACGTCCCTCTTCGACGGCCAGGCCTGAGCACCTGCGGGTTGGGCATCCTGGCGTCGAGCGGGTAGTCTCTCCAGGTTGCCTCGGCGAGGGACGAAGGACGGTCGACGAAGTTCCACGACCACCTGCGCTCCGTGATCGACTGGGCGAGCGCCTCCGCGTGCCCGTCCTGCGTCCCGCGTCGAGGCCACCACACCTGTCTAGATCCGCGTCGCGCGGCTTTCGTCGCGCACGCCACGCCATCACAGCCGCCACGTCGCGTCCACTGCGCCGACGTCAGCACTTGGGAGTACACGTGTCCGAGGTCAAGCTCGTCGCCACCACCCGTTCCGAGTTCGGCAAGGGGGCCGCGCGCCGCCTGCGCCGCGCCGACCAGATCCCCGCCGTCCTGTACGGGCACGGCTCCGACCCGCTCCACGTCGCCCTCCCGGGCCACGCCACGATGCTCGCGGTCAAGCAGGCCAACGCGCTCTTCGCCATCGAGCTCGACGGCAAGACCACGCTCGCGATCACCAAGGACGTCCAGCGCGACGTCGTCAAGAACACGATCGAGCACGTCGACCTGCTCATCGTGAAGAAGGGCGAGAAGGTCTCCGTCGACGTCCCCGTGACGATCGTCGGCGAGTCGGCGCCTGGCACGATCCACGTCGTCGAGACGCAGACGCTGTCCCTCGAGGCCGAGGCGACGCACCTGCCCACCGAGGTCGAGGTCTCCATCGAGGGTCTCGCGGGTGGCTCCAGCGTCAACGCCGGCGACGTCACGCTGCCTGCAGGCTCCGTCCTGCTGACCGACCCGGAGATCACCGTCGTGTCCGTCACCGTCCCGCACGCCTCGGCTGAGGACGTCGCCGCCGACGCCGCTGCCGCGGACCTGGCTGCCTCGCAGTCCGCCGCGTCGGCCGCCGCCGCCGAGTCCGAGGCCTGAGCCTCGCGCTGAGCTGCGCGCGGGTCGGACGCGAGTCCGCCTGAACGCACAGCACGTCTCGCGACGCCCGGTACCGTTCCTGACGGTGCCGGGCGTCGCTGTTCCCCGCCCCACCCCGCAGGAGGAGACCCGATGAGCGACGGACCCTGGCTGGTCGTCGGCCTCGGCAACCCCGGACCCCAGTACGCGGGCAACCGCCACAACGTGGGCCAGATGGTGCTCGACGAGCTGGCACGCCGGACCGGTGCGACCTTCGGCTCCCGCGCGTCGGGGCTGCTGTCCCGCCGACCGCAGGCGGCGGTCGCCGAGGCGCGCCTCGGGGTCCTGCCCGGCGGGGCGCCGGGCCCGCGCGTCGTGCTCGCCAAGCCGACGACGTACATGAACGTCTCCGGCGGACCGGTCGCCGCGCTGGCGAAGTACTACGACGTGCCCGCCGACCGCACGGTCCTGGTGCACGACGAGCTCGACATCCCCTTCGCCGACGTCCGGCTCAAGCGCGGTGGGGGCGAGGGCGGCCACAACGGGCTCCGCGACACCACCAAGGCGCTGGGTACCAAGGAGTACGTCCGCGTGCGCGTCGGCGTCGGCCGGCCCCCCGGTCGCATGGATGCGGCCGACTTCGTCCTGCGCGACTTCGCGAAGCCCGAGGTCAAGGACCTGCCCTGGCTGATCGACGCCGCGGCCGACGCCGTCGAGCTCGTCGTCACGCAGGGTCTGGAGGCTGCGCAGCTCAAGTTCCACACGAAGACCTGACCGCCCAAAGCGCCCCAAGGGGGTGAAGTGTGGGTGAAAACGGACAAAAGGGCCTATCTCGTATCGTTCTACGCGCATAGCCTCCGACTCGGACACATGGTCCACAGGGGCGGCGAACGGGTAGGCGATGACGATCCTCGAGGATCCGGCGGAGAACATGGATGTTCTCCTCGACCGGCGCAGGGCCGCAACCGGCCCGCGACGCTCGTGGGCATCGACGCAGCCGTTCGTCACGCACCCTCGCCCGGCGCTTGCCGCGTACGACGCGGAGCACTGGGGCACGGTGGCCGGCCACTACGTGCGGCAGGCCCTCGTCCTGGACCTCGTCATCACCGCGTTCGTGATCAGCGCGGCCGCGGCCTTCGGCGCCGCGTCGGGCTGGTGGGCCGCCGTCGCCGGTGTCGCCTTCCTGCTCATGGTCGCCGCAGGGCGCGGATACGACCGCAAGTCGCTCGGTGACGGGCCGGTCGAGTTCCAGGCGGTGCTGCGCGCCGGCGTCGGCGCTGCGGCGATCGTCGCTCTCGGCAGCGTCGCGCTCGCCATGCCGCTGCCCCGGGTCCAGGTGGCTGCGACGATCGTCCTGCTGACGATCGCGACGGCAGTCGGTCGACACCTCCTGCGCCGGTCCCTGCACAGGCGTCGCACCCGCGGGATCGCGATGTCCCGGACCCTCGTCGTCGGGGACGCCAAGTCGGTCCACCACCTCATCCACGACCTCCGCGGAGCCACCTACCACGGCTACCAGGTGGTCGGCGTGTGCCTCCCGGCGATCACCGACCAGCCCCCGCAGGACGGCGTCCCCACGCTGGGTGCGCTCGCCGACATCCCGCAGGTCGCCTACGACCACCAGGTCGACGTCGTCATCGTCTCGGGCAGCGAGCTGTCGGGCGAGGCGCTGCGGCGGCTCTCGTGGGCGCTCGGCCGGGCCGGTGTCGAGCTCGTGGTGTCCCCGGGGCTCGTCGAGGTGCTCGGCCCGCGGGTCCACCTGCGCCCGACCGCCGGGCTGTCGCTGCTCGAGGTCGAGACCTCGTCGCCCCGGCGGCGGATGCTCGCGAAGTCCGCGCTGGACCGCACGCTCGGCGCCGCGATCCTCCTGGCGGCCTCGCCCGTCATCGCCTTCGCCGCCCTCGCCGTGCGGCTGACCAGCCGCGGTCCCGCGTTCTTCCGCCAGCGCCGCATCGGCGTTGACGGACGCGAGTTCACCATGTGGAAGCTGCGCAGCATGTACGTCGACGCCGAGGAGCGCAAGGCGGCACTGCTGATCCGGAGCGACCGCGACGGCCTGATGTTCAAGATGCACGACGACCCGCGCATCACGCGCGTCGGCAAGCTTCTGCGCCGCTACTCGGTCGACGAGCTGCCGCAGCTGTGGAACGTCGTCCGCGGGGACATGTCGCTGGTGGGCCCGCGCCCGCCGCTCCCGCAGGAGGTCGACGAGTACCACGACGCCGTCTACCGCAGGCTGCACGTGCGCCCCGGGCTCACGGGCCTGTGGCAGGTGAGCGGGCGCGCCGACCTCTCCTGGGAGGAGTCGGTGCGGCTGGACCTGCGGTACGTCGACAACTGGTCCGTCGCGATGGACCTGATGATCCTCTGGAAGACGGGGCGCGCGGTGTTCGGCGGCTCCGGCGCCTACTGAGCCAGCGTCAGCTCACCGTCCTGCTCGACGTACCCCTCGCCGGTCGTCGGGCAGACCCACTTCTGGTCCCCTGCCGGCTCCAGCGGCGTCCCGGCGCGGCCCACCCAGCGGATCCGTCGTGCGGGCACGCCCGCGACCAGCGCGAAGTCCGGGACGTCCTTGGTGACCACCGAGCCGGCCGCGACGAGCGCCCAGCGCCCGATCGTCACCGGCGCGACGCACACCGACCGGGCGCCGATCGACGCGCCCGTACGGACCGTGACTCCGACGGCATGCCAGTCGTCGGCCGACTTCAGCGAGCCGTCGGGGTTGATCGCCCGGGGGTAGTAGTCGTTGGTGAACACGACCGCGGGCCCGACGAACGCGCCGTCCTCGAGCACGGCTGGCTCGTAGACGAGCGCATGGTTCTGGATCTTGCAGCGATCGCCGACGACCACGCCCGGGCCGATGTACGCGCCGCGGCCGACGATGCAGTCGGACCCCACCCGGGCGTCCTCGCGGACCTGGGCCAGGTGCCAGATCCGGGTGCCGGCGCCGATGGTGGCGCGGGGGTCGACGTCGGCCGTGGGGGCCACGATGTGGTTCGTCTCTGACACGGTTCGCTCCTGCGGTGAGGGGTTAGGTCGGGCCGATTGTGGCGTGTTGGGCGGGAGCCGGGCGATGGCTCATTACGTCATCTGGGCGACTGTCCCTGTCACGCCGGGTGATATCTCCCCATAAGTGATCGTTGCGCCCGAGATGTCCTTTATCGTCCGGTATCAGGAGTCTTCACAGAGTCTCCCTCGTCGACAAGGGCGCGTCCGGGCAGGCGCACTCGACCGGAGCTCGATCCCGATCCTACGGAGCAACCCATGCGTTCCCGACTCGCCTCCCGCCGCACGGTCGCCTTCGTGGCGTCCCTCGCTGTCGGTGCGTCCCTGCTCGTCGTCGCCGGTGCGACGCCGGCGACGGCCGCCGACCCCTGCGGCACCGGGGGGAACCCCGTGGCCTGCGAGAACTCGAAGCCTGGCGCCGACCCCTCGGAGTGGGAGATCGACGGCGCGGGTGACAACGGCATCCAGGGCTTCTCCACCGACATCTCGGTGAACGTCGGGAGCACGATCGGCTTCAAGATCAAGACGGCCGCACGGGCCTACACGATCGACATCTACCGCACGGGGTACTACGGCGGTCTCGGCGCCCGCAAGATCGCCTCGGTCACCCCGTCGGCGACATTGCCGCAGACCCAGCCGCAGTGCGTCACGGCTGCGGCAACGGAGATCTACGACTGCGGCAACTGGGCCGTCTCGGCCAGCTGGGCGGTGCCGTCGGCCGCGGTGTCCGGCGTGTACATCGCGCACTTGCACGACCCGGCGACGGACGACGAGAGCCAGATCACCTTCATCGTCCGCAACGACGCGAGCACGTCCGCGGTCCTGTTCCAGACGTCGGACCCGACGTGGCAGGCGTACAACACGTACGGCGGCTCGGACTTCTACCAGGGCGCCGCCAACGGCCGTGCGTACAAGATCAGCTACAACCGGCCGTTCGCGACTCGCGACGGCGTGACACAGCGCGACTTCTACTTTGGTGCCGAGTACCCGATGGTTCGCTTCCTCGAGCGCAACGGGTACGACGTCAGCTACATGGCAGGTGTCGACTCCGACCGGCGTGGTGCCCTCATCAAGAACCACAAGGTGTTCTTGTCGGTGGGCCACGACGAGTACTGGTCCGCCGCACAGCGCGCCAACGTCGAGGCCGCACGGGATGCCGGCGTGAACCTCGCGTTCTTCAGCGGCAACGAGGTCTACTGGCACACGCGGTACGAGAACTCCGTCGCCGGCACGGCTACGGCCTACCGGACCCTGGTCTCCTACAAGGAGACGTGGTCGGACGGCAAGATCGACCCCACCGCCGAGTGGACCGGGACATGGCGTGACCCGCGCTTCGCGTCGACCGCGGCCGGCGCCGGGAAGCCGGAGAACGGGCTCACGGGCACGCTCTACATGTCGAACTACTCCGACCTGCCCGTGACGGTCTCCTCGGACGAAGGCAAGTACCGGCTCTGGCGTGGGACGAGCCTGGCGGCGCTGGCGACGGGCACGACGGCGGCGCTCGCGCCCCACACCGTCGGGTACGAGTCCAACGAGGACCTGGACAACGGGTCGCGGCCGGCGGGCCTCGTCCGGCTGTCGACGACCACCGGACCGGTCGCGGAGTACCTGCAGGATTACGGCAACACCGTGCTCCCGGGCACCACGACGCACCACACGACGATGTACCGGGCGCCCAGCGGAGCGCTGGTGTTCTCGGCCGGCAGCATCCAGTGGTCGTGGGGACTCGACGCCACGCACGACGGCGACGGTGCCGCGGCGGACCCCCGCATGCAGCAGGCGACCGTGAACCTGCTGGCCGACATGTCGGCGCAGCCGGCCACGCTCATGGCCGGTCTGGTCGCCGCGACCAAGTCCACGGACACGACCGCGCCGACAGCGACCATCACGTCGCCGGCCGCGGGTGCGGCTATCGCCAACGGTGCGTCGGTGACGGTCACCGGCACCGCCGCGGACGTCGGCGGCCGCGTCGCGGGCGTCGAGGTGTCGACCGACGGGGGCACGCGTTGGCACCCGGCGATCGGGACCGCGGCATGGACGTACACGTACGTGCAGGCGGGCCAGGGGTCTGTGCCGATCAAGGTCCGGGCCATTGACGACAGCGCGAACATCAGCGGGACGCCCGTGACGCGCAACGTCGCTGTGTCGTGCCCGTGCAGCGTGTTCGGCTCCGCCGTCCCGGCGGTCGCCGCAGCCAACGACGCCGGCGCGGTCGAGCTGGGGCTGACATTCACGTCCTCGATCGACGGCTACGCCACCGGTGTCCGCTTCTACAAGGGCACCGGCAACACTGGCACCCACACCGGTCGTCTCTGGACCTCGACCGGCCAGCTGTTGGGCTCGGTGGTCTTCTCGGGTGAGACGGCGACCGGCTGGCAGACCGCACAGTTCAGCACCCCCGTGCCGCTCACCGCAGGCACCGCCTACGTCGTGTCGTACACGGCCCCGGCAGGGCACTACGCGGTCGCGTCGAACTTCTTCTCCTCCCAGGGCGTGGCCGCCGCGCCGCTCTCGACGACCGGCGGCTTCGGAACCGCACCCGCAGGCGTCTATGGCGGAGCGGGCACGTTCCCGAGCAGCAGCTACGCCAACAGCAACTACTACGTCGACGTGCAGTTCGGCACCGTCGACGGCACGCCGATGACGATCGGGGGCGGACTGCCGCTGGCCGGTTCGTCGAGCGTCTCCACGGGGGCGGCCGTGAGCGTCGTCCTGTCCAAGCCGGCCGCCGGGACGCCGAGCATCGCCGTGACCAAGAACGGCGGCGGCGCGGTCGCGGGGACGACGACCTACACCGCAGGCACTCGGACGATCACGTTCACCCCGAGCGCGGCTCTGGCGAATTCGTCGACGTACACGGCGACCGTCACAGCTCTCGACTCGACCGGCGCAGGTATCAACGGTTCGAAGTCGTGGTCGTTCACCACCGCCGCAGCACCGCAGGTGGCCGGGGCGCGCACACTGTCGCTGTACGACGAGTCGGCCGTGCCAGGACTGCTCGAGGACGTCGACACGGTTCCCGTGACCCTCGGTGTCCGGTTCGCCAGCAGCGTCGACGGGACAGTCACCGGCGTGCGGTTCTACAAGGGCCCGAACAACACGGGCACCCACGTCGGCGCGCTCTGGGCCGTCGGGGGCGCCACTCCGCTCGCCCAGGCCACGTTCAGCGGCGAGAGCACGATGGGCTGGCAGACGGTCACGTTCGCCACACCGATCCACATCACGAAGGACGTCGAGTACGTCGCGTCCTACCGCACCACGGTCGGCAAATACTCGGCCACAGTCGGCGCCTTCTCGGGCACCGGGGTGCAGCGAGCACCGTTGCGGACGGCGGCGGCCAGCGGGTCGTACTCGTACACCGACACGTACCCCGGCTCGACCAGCTCGACGAGCTACATGGTCGACGTCGTCTTCACCCAGGACGCGGCGCCGTTGGCGGTCGTGTCCCAGGCGCCGGCACCGAGCGACCCCGGCGCCTCGGCGAGCGCGCCCGTCTCCGTGACGTTCAACGCACCGCTGACCGCGTCCGCTGTCCTCGCTCTCAAGGCCGGTGCGGCGACCGTGGCGGGAACGAGCGCCAAGTCGACCGACGGGCGCACCTTGACCTTCACCCCGTCAGCAGCACTGGCGGCCTCCACCGTCTACACGGCGACGGCGAGCGGTCTCACCTCGACCGACGGCGCGACGCTGGCCGCGCAGACCTGGTCGTTCACCACCGCTGCACCCGGCGGATGCCCGTGCACCATCTTCGGAGGCGCCGTCCCGACGACGCCGGCGGCGAACGACTCTGCCGCCGTCGAGCTCGGCGTCGCGTTCACCCCCACGACGACGGGGCTGGTCAGCGGCGTGCGGTTCTACAAGGGCAGCGGCAACGGCGGCACGCACACGGGCACGCTCTGGAGCTCGAGCGGTCAGCAGCTGCGGACCGTGACGTTCACTGGCGAGAGCGCGACTGGTTGGCAGACGGCGACGTTCGCCACGCCGTACGAGGTGACACCGGGGACGACCTACGTCATCTCCTACCTGGCACCTCAGGGCAGGTACGCCGCCGCGGCCAACGCGTTCGTGGCCAACCAGACCGTCGGCCCGCTGACCGTGCCCGCAGTGGGTAATGGCCGGTACCGGTACGGCGGAGGCTTCCCTACGGACACGTGGCAGCAGACGAACTACTTCGTCGACGTCGTCTTCACGACGGCACCGCCGAGCCCGCCGACGGTGACGGCGCAAGCCCCGCCCGCCGGTGCTTCCGGTGTCTCGTCGACGGCGACCGTGGCCGCGACGCTCTCGAAGGCACCACCGTCGGGCACGCCGGTCCTGGCCCTCACCGGTCCGGGCGGCGCGATCGCCGGCACCAGTGCCTACGACGCGGGCACGCTCACGGTCTCGTTCACGCCCAGCGTCCCACTGCCGGCGGGGGCGACGATCTCGACGGCGACGACGCTGGCGGGCGTCGCGGTCGGCTCGGGCGCGTGGAGCTTCACCGTCGCCGCGGCCGCTCCCGTGGGCGTCTCCCTGTGGGCCGACACCGACGTGCCGACCTACCCGGCGTGGAACGACCCGGCCTCGGTCCAGGTGGGGACGCGGTTCACCACGAGCGTGGCAGGCACGGTCACTGCCATCAGGTTCTACAAGGGCGCGACGAACACGGGCGTGCACACGGTCAACCTCTGGGGGCCGGCGAACGACCTCCTCGCTCAGGCACCGTCCACGGCCGAGTCCGGTGCGGGGTGGCAGACCGTGCCCCTGCCGGCACCGGTCGCACTCGTGCCGGGCCAGACCTACACGGCGGCGTACCACTCGACAACCGGCATGTACGCGGTCACGTCAAACGGCCTCGCTGCCGTCCGGACCAGCGGTCCGCTGTCCACGCTCGCGCCCGGCGGTGCGTACGTGTACGGAACGGGCTTCCCGTCGGGTAGCTCGTCCGCCTCCTACGGTGTCGACCTCGTCTTTGTCCCGTCCGGATGACCGGACCCTTCACCGGCCAGTGGCCGTCGGGACGTCGTCCTCCGACCCCGGCGGCCACAGGTCTGTAGGCATCCGGGACGGCGTGGTCATTCAGCACCGCCGTTCGGGTGTTCACCCCGTCGTCGCGGGGTGAAAATGTCCGATATCTACGGACATGCCCCCTCGGGTTCGTGACACTGGAGCCCACCGACACGTAAGGGGCATGACATGACCGAGCAGCTGCGCGCGGCTGTGGTGGGGGCCGGGTACTGGGGACCCAATCTCGCCCGCAACTTCCGGACCAGCCCGGACTGGGACCTGGTCGCGGTGTGCGACCTGGACGCCGACCGGGCCCGCAAGGTGGTCGGTGCCCGCTCGACGGTGGACGTGATGACGTCGGTGAGCGACCTGCTGGCGCGCGACGACGTCGACGCCATCGCGATCGCGACGCCGGCCCGGACCCATGCTCCGATCGCGCTCGCCGCGCTCGAGGCCGGCAAGCACGTGGTCGTGGAGAAGCCGATCGCGGACCGCGGTGCCGGCGCCCGGACGATGGTGGCACGGGCCGCCGAGCTGGACCGGGTGCTCATGGTCGACCACACGTTCTGCTACACGCCGCCGGTGCTCAAGATGCGCGAGCTCATCGCCGAGGGCCACCTGGGCGAGATCCTCTTCGTCGACTCGGTCCGCATCAACCTGGGGATCGTGCAGCCCGACGTCGACGTGTTCTGGGACCTCGCGCCGCACGACCTCTCGATCCTCGACTTCATCCTCCCCGGCGGCCTCGTGCCCTCCGGCGTCGCGGCGCAGGGCGCCGACCCGCTGGGCACCGGCCAGACCTGCGTGGGCTACCTGACTCTCCCGCTGCCCGGAGGGGCCATCGCGCACGTGCACGTCAACTGGCTGAGCCCGACCAAGATCCGGCAGATGGTCGTTGGCGGCAGCAAGCGGACGCTGGTCTGGGACGACCTGTCGCCGCAGCAGCGGCTCACCGTGTACGACCGCGGCGTCGAGCTCGGTCAGCCGGCGCCGGACAAGACGACCGCCAACATCTCCTACCGCCTCGGCGACGCCTGGGCGCCCGCGCTCCCCGAGAAGGAGGCGCTCGGCGTCATGGTCGCCGAGTTCGCGGCGGCCATCCGCGAGGGCCGCGCACCACGGACGGACGGCCACGCCGGCCTGCGGGTGCTCGACGTCCTCGAGTCCGCCTCCCTCAGCCTGGAGGACGGCGGCCGTCTGACGCCCGTCGCCTCCCACACCGCACCCGCACTGGAGACCGTCGCATGAGCAAGCTTCAGGGGGCGCGCGTCCTCGTCACTGGCGGGGCCGGCACCATCGGCTCGACGATCGTCGACCAGCTCCTCGACGCCGGCGTCGCCAACGTCGTCGTCCTCGACAACCTGGTGCGCGGCCGCCGCGAGAACCTCGCGGACGCGCTCGCCTCCGGGAAGGTCGAGCTGGTCGAGGGGGATCTGCGCGACCGCGACCTCGTGCACGACGTGACCCGCGGGAAGGACCTGGTGTTCCACCAGGCCGCCATCCGGATCACGCAGTGCGCCGAGGAGCCGCGGCTCGCGCTCGAGGTCCTCGTCGACGGCACGTTCACGGTGCTCGAGGCAGCGGCGGAGCACAAGGTGGACAAGGTGATCGCCGCGTCGAGCGCCTCGGTGTACGGGCTGGCGGAGCAGTTCCCGACGGGGGAGCGGCACCACCACCACAACAACGACACGTTCTACGGCGCGGCCAAGTCGTTCAACGAGGGCATGGCCCGCAGCTTTCGCGCGATGTACGGGCTCGACTACGTGCTGCTGCGCTACTTCAACGTGTACGGCCCGCGCATGGACGTGCATGGGCTGTACACCGAGGTGCTGGTGCGCTGGATGGAGCGGATCGCGGACGGCCAGCCGCCCCTCATCTTCGGCGACGGTCTGCAGACCATGGACTTCGTGGTCACCACCGACATCGCCCGCGCCAACCTGCTCGCGGCGAGCAGCGACGTCGTGGACGGGGTCTACAACATCGCGAGCGGCACGGAGACGAGTCTGCTCGGGCTCGCGCAAGCCCTGCTGCGGGCAATGGACTCCGACCTGTCCGTCGAGCACGGCCCGGACCGCGCGGTCAACGGCGTGACCCGCCGGCTGGCCGACACCTCGGCCGCGCGCATCGACCTCGGGTTCGAGGCGGAGATCGGGCTCGAGGAGGGGCTGCGGGAGCTGGTGGCCTGGTGGCGGCCGCTGCGCAGCGAGATCGCCGCGGGCCGCGCCCTGAGCAGTGCGGGTGCACGCCCGTGAGCCGTATCAACGTCATGCAGCCGTGGTTCGGGCCGGAGGAGATCGCCGCGGTCAGCGAGGTCATCGCGTCCGGGTGGGTGGCCCAGGGTCCCCGGGTCGCGGCCTTCGAGTCCGCCTTCGCCGAGGCCATGCAGGTCGAGCACGCCGTCGCGGCGTCGTCGTGCACGACGGCTTTGCACCTGGCGCTCGTCGTCGCTGGCGTCCAGGCAGGCAACGACGTGGTCGTCCCGTCGTTCTCGTTCATCGCCACCTCGAACGCGCCCGTGTACGTGGGTGCTCGCCCGGTGTTCGCGGACGTCGACCCGGTGACCGGCAACCTGACCGCGGCCTCGGTCGAAGCCGCGCTGACCGACGCCACGCGCGCCGTGATCGTCGTCGACCAGGGCGGGGTCCCCGTCGACCTCGATGCGATCCGCGCCGTGACAGATCCGCGCGGCATCGTCGTCGTGGAGGACGCGGCGTGCGGCGCCGGCTCGACGTACCGCGGCCGCCCCGTCGGGGCCGGTGCGGACGTCGCGGCGTGGTCGTTCCACCCCCGCAAGATCGTGACCACCGGCGAGGGCGGCATGCTGACGACACCGCACGCCGAGTGGGCGCAGCGGGCCCGCCGCCTGCGCGAGCACGCGATGAGCGTCTCCGCCGCCGCCCGCCACGCAAGCGTCCTGGCGCCGCCGGAGGAGTACCTCGAGGTCGGCTACAACTACAGGATGACGGATCTGCAGGCCGCCGTCGGCATCGTGCAGCTGGGCCGGCTGCCGGAGGTCGTCGCGCGGCGGCGCGAGATCGCCGCCACCTACGCCAAGCAGATCGCCGAGCTCCCCGGCCTGCGCGCCGTCGCGGACCCGGAGTGGGGCACCTGCAACTTCCAGTCGTTCTGGGTCGAGGTCGGCGCGGAGTTCCCGCTCGACCGCGACGGGCTGCTGGCCCACCTGGCCGACGCCGAGATCTCCGCACGCCGCGGGATCATGGCGACGCACCGGCAGCCGGCCTACGCCGGCGCCGCGCACGCGCCGCTGCCCGTCACGGAGCACCTCACCGACTCGACCCTGATCCTGCCGGTGTTCCACCAGATGTCCGAGTCCGAGCAGTCCCGCGTCGTGGACGCCCTGCGGTCGGCCGGTGCGTGACGTGCCCGTCCAGCTGATCCTCGTAGCCGCGAGCGGCCTGGCCCGGGAGGTCCTCGCTCTCGTACGCGCGCACGGCGGGTACGAGGTCGTCGGTTTCCTCGACGACGACGAGGCCCGGCACGGCACCGCGCTCGATGGGGTACCGGTCCTGGGCGGTCTCGCCGCCGTGACCGACCACCCCGGTCCCGAGCTGCTGGTCTGCGCGGGCCGCGGCTTGAGCCGGGAGCGGATCGTCGAGCGGCTCGACCAGCTCGGCGTGGCACCGATCCGGTTCGCGGCGGTGGTGCACCCGAGCGTCGACGTACCGGCGGGCTGCGAGGTCGGCATGGGGTCGATCGTCCTGGCGGGGGCCGTGCTCACCGCGGCCGTGACCGTCGGTTCTCACGTAGTCGTCATGCCGAACGTCACGCTGACGCACGACTGCGTCCTGCAGGACTTCAGCACCGTGTGCGCGGGCGTGACGCTCGGTGGCAGCGTCGTCGTGGGACGCACCGCGTACCTGGGGATGAACGCCTCGGTTCGGGAGAACGTGCGCGTGGGGGCGGGGGCGACGCTCGGCATGGGTGCAGCGCTCCTGGTGGACCAGCCGGACGGCGAGACCTGGGTGGGCGTCCCCGCCGGTCCGCTGGGTGTGGCCTCGGGCCGTGCCCGACACCGGGTGGTCGACGCGACGTGGCCGACGGACCTGGACGTGGCGGAGAGCCTCGCATGAAGGTGTTGATCTACCCCCACGCCATGGAGCTCGGCGGGAGCCAGCTCAACGCCATCGAGATCGCCGGTGGCCTCGCCGAGCGCGGTCACGACGTCACGATCTTCGGCCCGGACGGGCCACTGGTCGCCGAGGCGGAGCGCCGCGGACTGACGCACGTCCCGGCTCCGACCCCCAAGGTCCGCCCCTCGCCGACTGTCGTCTCGGCGCTCTGCTCCCTGGTGCGCGAGAGGTCGATCGACGTCGTCCACGGCTTCGAGTGGCCCCCGGTGATGGAGGTGCTCTACGGCCCGTACCTGCTGCTCGGCACGGCCGCTGTCGGCACCGTGATGTCGATGTCCGTCGCGCCGTTCATCCCCGTCGGCGTCCCGCTGACCGTCGGCACGGCAAGGATCGCGCAGGCCGAGCGCGGCCGCCGTCCGGACGTCGCGCTCCTCGAACCGCCCGTCGACCTGCGCGCCAACGTCGCCGGGCGACCTGGCGACGCCCGCGCAGCACTCGGTCTGGGCATCGACGAACTCGTCGTGGTGACCGTGTCGCGGCTCGCGCTCGAGCTCAAGCGCGAGGGCATCCTGACCGCGATCCGCGCGGTCGGCGCCCTCGCGGACGCGCTGCCCGTGCGTCTGGTCATCGCCGGCGACGGGCCGTGCCGCGTGGAGGTCGAGGACGCGGCCACCCAGGTGAACCATGCGCACGAGCGCGAGGTGGTCACCCTGCTCGGCGAGGTGCAGGACCCCCGTGGCGTGTACGACGCCGCTGACGTGATCCTCGGCATGGGCGGCTCCGCCTTGCGGGGGATGGCTTACGGCCGGCCGATCGTGGTGCAGGGCGAGCTCGGGTACTGGCGGCTGCTCGAGCCGGGATCGCTCGACGAGTTCCTGGCCGACGGCTGGTACGGCATCGGCGACGGTCAGGACGGCGCGGCCGTGCTCGGCGAGATCCTGCGTCCCCTGCTCACCGATCCCGACCGCCGCGCACGGCTGGGCGCCTTCGCGCGCACGGTAGTCGAGGACAGGTTCAGCCTCGATGCCGCAGCCGCCGCCCAGGAGCGCATGTACGAGCTCGCCCGGCGCACGATCCCGTCGAGGTGGTCGCAAGCGCCGTCGATGACGCGCTCCTTCGGACGCGTCGCCGGCTACGAGATCCGCCGCAAGGTCGCCCGCAAGGTCGGCCGTGCCCCGTCCGACGACTTCAACACGATCGAGTCCATGACTCGCCGCACAGCCAGGAGCGCCTCGTGAACCAGCCCGTCCCACTCGTCGACCTGCGAGCCCAGATGGCCGAGATCCTCGAGGTGGTGAGTCCGAAGATCGACCAGATCTTGCGGTCCGCTGCCTTCATCGGCGGCCCCGAGGTCGCCGACTTCGAGCACGCATACGCGGCCTACGTCGGGGCCCGGCACTGCGTCGGTGTGGGGAACGGGACCGACGCGGTGGAGCTCGCGCTCCGCGCCATCGGCATCGGCGCGGGCGACGAGGTCCTCGTGCCGGCCAACACCTTCGTCGCGACCGCCGAGGCGGTCGCGCGCACTGGCGCCCGCTCGGTCTTCGTGGACGTCGACGACGACGCATTGCTCATGGCGCCCGAGGCGGTGAAGTCTGCCGCGACCGCGCGGACCCGTGCCGTCATCCCGGTCCACCTGTACGGCCAGACGGCGCCGGTCGACGAGATCGCCGCGGCCGTGGCGCACGTCGAGGCGCGGGTGGTCGAGGACGCCGCGCAGTCCCAGGGTGCGCGCCGCCACGGCGTCGGCTCCGGAGTGTTGGGGGACATCGCCGCGACGAGCTTCTACCCCGGTAAGAACCTCGGGGCAGCCGGGGATGCCGGGGCCGTCACGACGGATGACGACGATCTCGCCGATCACGTGCGCTCGCTGTCCAACCACGGCAGTCCGGTGAAGTACGTGCACGAGATCGTCGGGTTCAACTCGCGCCTCGACGCGCTGCAGGCCGTGGTGCTGCGCGCCAAGCTCGACCGCCTGGAGGTGTGGAACGAGGCGCGTCGGGCGGCGGCGAACCGCTACGGCGAGATGCTGGCGGGTCTCGAGGGCGTGCGACTACCCGCCGTGCTGCCCGGCAACCTTCCCGTCTGGCACCTTTACGTGGTCCGGGTCGCCGAGCGCGACCGCGTCCTCGAGCGACTGCAGCGTGACGGGATCGGCGCGGGACTGCACTACCCGGTGCCGGTGCACCTCACGCCCGCCTTCGGGGACGGCCACCGTGCTGGCGAGTTCCCGATCGCCGAGGCCGCCGCCGACCAGATCCTCAGCCTGCCCATGCATCCCCACCTCACGGTGGCGGACCAGGAGCGGGTCGTCGACTCCCTACGCCGAGCGCTCGTGGGCTGAGCCGATGGAACCGACGACGTCGTCGAGCACGCCGGGGGGTGACACTCTCGGCCGCGGCCTGGCGTGGAGCTTCCTGAACAACTCTTTCGGCCGTATCGGTTCGTTCGTCACAGGGATCGTCGTCGCTCGCCTCGTCGTCCCCGAGGACCTCGGTACGTACGCCGCGGCCCTGGTCGTGCTGAACGTGATGCTCAGCATGAACGAGCTCGGCGTCAGCCTCGCGATCGTCCGGCACGTCGGCTCGATCCGACGGATCGCGCCGACGGTCCAGACGATCGCGCTGGTGTCGAGCGTGGTGCTGTTCGTCACGGCCTGGTTCACCGCCCCGGCGTTCGCGTCCTTGCTCGGTGCGCCGGAGGCGACGGGCGTCATCCGCCTGATGTCGGTCGGCGTCCTCGTCGACGCCCTGACCGCCGTTCCCGTCGCGCTGATGACACGGGCGTTCATGCAGGCGCGACGGTTGCGGATCGACATGGTCGGCTTCGCTGTCGGCACGCCGATCACGATCCTTCTCGCTGCGGCCGGCGCCGGGGCTTGGAGCCTCGCGTGGGGCGCGGTCGCGTCCAACCTGGTCACCGCCGCGCTCTCGCTGCTGTGGAGCCCGGAGCACATCCGCCCGGGGTTCGATCGGACCGTGGCGCGCGAGCTGCTCGTCTTCGGGCTCCCGCTGGCGGGCTCGAGCGTGCTCCTCTTCTCGCTGGTGAATGTCGACTACGTCATCGTCGGCGCGACCCTCGGCGCGACGGCGCTCGGCCTCTACACGATCGCGTTCAACGTGTCGTCCTGGCCCTCGACGCTGGTGGTGGCGGCGGTGCGGCGTGTGTCGATGCCGGCGTTCGCCAGGTTCGAGAAGGACGGGCGCGGAGACGAGGGCTTCCGGCGGGGGATGGTGCTGGTCGTCGCCGTCACCGCGCCGCTGCTGGTGCTCCTCGCGTGCAACGGGCAGGACGTCATCGTCTTCCTGTACGGGGAGCGCTGGGCCGCGGCGGCGGTGGCAGTCCCCGCGCTCGCGGTCCTGGGGATGACGCGCATCGTCGTCGAGCTGGTCTACGACTACCTCGTGGCTGTGGGACACACCGTGCACACCCTGTGGGTGCACGCGGTGTGGCTGGCCATCCTCGTTCCGGTGCTCCTCTACGGCGCCCACCACGGCGGTATCCGCGGTGTGGCTCTCGGGCATGCCGCCGTCTGCATCGTGGTCGTGCTGCCCTTGCTGGGCGTCGTCGCGCACCGCAACGGCATCTCGCTCCTCCCGCTGCTGCGTGGTCTGTGGCGACCGGTCGTCGGCTCCGTGCTGGTCGCAGGCGCGTCGTTCGGGGCGCAGGCGGTGCTCACCTCGCCGTTCCTTGTTCTCCTCGCGGCGGGCGTCGTCGGGCTGCTGCTCTACGCGGTGGTCGCGCTGCGGTTCGTGCGAACGCAGCTCAAGGAGCTGCTGGAGCAGGGCGCCGAGTCGTGGGACCCGGTCGTGGCGGACGCGGGACCCGGCACCCCCTGAGACGGGGCCATCCCACTCGTCAGGACAGGCCGATCGCCGCCGCGAACTGCTCTGCCCGGGCGTCCCAGCTGTGCTGGGCGCCGAATGCCCGCCGGCGCTCGGCGGCGCCTGGCTCGTCGGGGGTCTCGAGGGCCGCGAGCGTGGCCCGCGCGAACTCGTCCGGGCCTGCGCAGAGAGTCGCGAGCCCCGCAGGGATCTCACGGGAGGCAGGCAGGTCGGTCGTGACGACCTGTCGCCCGGCGGCGAGGTACTCCATCGTCTTCAGGGGATAGCTGCTCCGGTTGAACGCCGTGTCTGCATAGGGCGTGAGCCCGACCGAGATGGCGCTCATGTAGGCGGGCAGCTCCTCGAACGGGCGCGGCCCGGTCCACTGGACGTTGTCTCGCGCGAGCAGTGCGTCCATCCGGTCGAGATCGAATGTGAGCGACCGCGGTCCCACCAGCAGCAGCGAGTGCCCCGACGCAGCCACCGCCTCGAGAGCCCCGATGTCGATTCGCGCCGACAGGTGCCCGATGAACCCCGCGACCGGCGCGGGTAGGCGGACGTCGTCCGGCGGGGAGAGCTCGTCCGCCCGGGCGAACGCGGCGGCGTCGCAGCCGTTGGGGATCACTACGGTCGGCCGGCCCGACGCGGCCCATCGCTCTGCGAGCGTCGGGGACACCGCGACGACGAGGTCGGCCGCGGCCAGCTGGCGAGCCTCTTCCCGCCGCAACCAGTCCGCGGAGAGCCCCATGAGGCTCGCCCCCGCCACCCAGTCGTCGGTGCCCCACAGCACCTTGATGCGGGCGGGGCACGCGTCGAGGAGGTCGTCGAACGACGCGACCACGATGGCGTGGACGTCGGCGTCCAGCGTGCGCACCGCTCGGCGGATCGCCGACCGGGTCGTGACGAGCGCCGCCCGGCGCAGGCCGGGGCGGCTGACGCCAGGTGGTGCCAGCGGCGTCAGACGGGCGAGCCCCGGCCCGAGAACCTGGAGCCGAGTCCGTAGCCGGGCGCCCAGGTGCCTCTTGCGAAGCGGGGTCAGCACCGACATCGGCGGGTCAACGAACAGCACCGGGGCGTGCGCGCTGAGCGCAAGCGCGAGGCGTTTCTCCGACATCGCAGAGTCGTCCCACGACACGCCGGAGACGAGGACGACCAGGTTCCGCCAGGCGGACGCCGTCACCGCGGCGCCCTCTGCGACGTCTGCCCGTTCGACGCCGGGGCGACGCGGGGGTTGCCGTCCCGAGCCGGCGGCGTGATGTCGAACCGCGACCGGCGGACGCGGACTTCCGGGTCCGGCTCAGGATCGGGCGGCAGCAGACCAACGCGCCCGAGTGCAGCGACGCACCCGAGGGAGAAGAACAGGATCCCAGCGACCTGGGGGAAGCCGAAAGCGTCGAACGTCGCGCAGGCGACCGTGGCGGCAGCGATACAGGCGAGCAGGGAGCGGGCGAGGCTCCGATCCCGCGCTTGAGGGAGGCGCTTGCTCATGCGTCTCGCCATCACCATGCCGGTCACCAGCAGGCCGAGCAGGGCGAGCGCGCCGACGATGCCCGTCTCGATGAGGCTGCCCAGGTACTGGTTGTCGAGGATGCGGTAGGACGGCAGGAAGGTCGAGACCCCGCGCCCGGTCAGCGGGTTGTGCGAGATGAAGCCCCACGCGAGGTCGTAGCTGTCCGTCCGCGATTTGGCACTGTCGTCCTCCGCGATCCCCGTGAAGAGCCGGGTCATGGTCCCGAGCATCCCGGGTACCGCGACGTAGACGGCGCCGAACCCGCCGACCACGGCCACGAGGGTCAGCCACCGGCGGCGGACGGGCCACGTGGGCAGAAGCACGACCAGGACGATCGCGAGCCCGATGATCGCGGACCTCGACATCGTGATCGGCAGCGCCGCGGCGATCGCCACGACGGGCCACCATCGCGCGAACCGCTCCCGGCGCATGTCGTTGAGGGCGAAGTGCAGCGCGATCGGCAGCACCATCGCGAGCATGACGCCGAACTCGATCGGGTGGGTCGAGGTGCCCGCGGCCCGTGCAAAGCCGTTGCGGCCGTACACGCTGTTGAGTGCCGTGTTCGCACTGAGACCCGGGATGGAGATCCGGTCGACGAAGGCCTGGTGGGTGATGTACTGCGCGACGCCGAGCGCGGCGGCTGCGCCTGCCGCGACGACGAGGAACCTGAGCACGGTCTCAAGACGCTTGCGCGTCAGGATGCCGTCGGCGGTAAGCATGACCAGGCCCCACCAGGAAAGGGCTAGCAGGACGCCGCGGTCTGCCGCGCTGATCTCGTCGGCCTCGATCGGTCGAGTGGTGGCTGCGATGTAGCTCAGGAGCACCGCGACCAGGTAGACGGTCATCGCCGTCCGTGTCGCGGGTGCGGGGCTCAGAGTCGCCCGCGCCCGATCGACCTGCACCGCGAGCCACCAGCCCCCCGCGGCGAGCCCGATGAGCTGTGCCGGTGTCCCAGCCGCACCCAAGGGGGCAAAGACGAGGTTAGCGGGAACCAGCAGCAGCGCCCCGACCCAGACGAGAAGGAGGACCCCTGCGTCGACGGGGCGTCGGGGGCGGGCGACCGAGCCGACTACGTCGCCGCGCACGATGGCTCGCGAGTGCCGCGGGCGTCACGCACGGCGGTTCCCGTGGGCTGTCGACAGTAGGTCGCCCTCGGCGTCGTTCTCTTCGGACTCCCAGTCGTCCAGATGCTCGGCGTCCTGTGCTTCGGCCTCGCTGGATGGAGGCTGTGAAGCAATGGTCGCTCCATCGCCACGCGCCGAGCGACGCCTAGGGAGCGGAGGCGTGGGAGTGTGTGGGGCGACCGGGACGAACGGAGGCCGCTGACTCTCGGAAGGCACCGCCGACTGGGYGGCCGAAGCGCGGCGCTCCTCACGCTGCTGGCGTCGCCGGACGAGTAGGCCGTCGAGCATGTAGGTGCCGAACACCGTCACGGCCAGACCGCCGGCGGCCGCGACCAGCACGGCACGCATCTGGGACTTGGTCGACGGCACGGCCTCCGCGTCGCTCGCCACCGTTGCGAGGGTGATCAAGGAGTTGGTCGGGGCCGAGACATCGAGCTGGAGCTTGTCGAGGAGGTCGGGCATCGCCCCGAGGACGTCGTTCAGCATGGCAATCGTCGCGCCGGGGTCCGTCCCCGTGACGTCGACCACCAGCACCGGACCGCTCGACGCCGCATCGCGCTCGACGACGAAGTCGGCCGGCCCGTGCGGAGGTGCCAGGGACTCGTGGATCTGACCGTCGTTCAGGGCGCGGGCGAGCACGTCTGCGGCGGGCTGCAACCCCCCCATGACGAGATAGGGGTTCCCTTCGGAGCCGACCGTCGAGCGCGGTGGTAGAAGGAGGACCGACGCCTTCGCCTCCTGCTCGGCGGGGACATATGTCAGGGCCATGTAGCAAAGACCCGCAGTGGCGAGCAGGCCGACGACAACGGCCCACCACCGTCGGCGGAGGCCCGCCTGGAGGTCATGCAAATACATGGCCCACCCCCACACAATTCGCCCGATTCGACCCGTGTTGGGCCGTTCTGTGCAGCATAGGCTGAGATCCATCGACCCACTGTGGGGCGGTTGGGTGAACATTGAGGCGGCGTTGTGACGATCTGGGACCTCGTGGTGACGATGTGGCGGCAACGCCTCGTTACTGCGTTGTGCCTGGTCGCGACCGCGGGCGCCCTCGTGCTGGCCGGTTCGCCGCACGATGCCTACAACGGTCGCGTCCGGATCATCCTGTTGACTCCCACGGTCGTCCCGGGAAACGCATTGGCGTCGACGACGACGTCGCTCATAGCCATGACTGGCGTTGTCGCGCGCGTCGCAAACGGCCCGCGGGACGCGGCGAACACGGTCTCGGCGGACCTCAGCCTGACGAGCCTCGGCGTGAGCGAGGGTTGGAGTATCAGGCAGCCGAGCGCCGGCGGACAGTGGGAACCACGGTTCGAGGACCCCGTCCTCGAGGTGCAGTCGTCGGGGCAGACCGCGGAAGCGGCGGATGCGACGATGGCGAAGGCTCTGGACCACGTCGAGACGGCGCTGACCCAGCTGCAGGACGCACAGCGAGTCCCAGCCGAGCTGCGGATCCGGACGGAGCTGAGCCCCGCTTCTCCCGTGTACACCGTGCAGCACGGTTCGAGGGTCCGGGCGGTCGCTATGACGATGGTCGTGGGGCTATTGGTGACGGGCTATGCAGCGATGCAGGCGGAGGCCATCTCTCGCCGTCGTCGCCGTCCGGTCACCTGAACCACGCCGTGCGGCGTGCGCCGGGCGCGACGAGCTCCCCGACGGTGACGGGGATTCGACCGGCGGCCTCTACGCTGTCCAGCACCTTCGCTGCCATCTCGACGCGGTCGAACGACGTGATCACCGGGGTGCCGTCGGGGCCCGGCTCGAGACGCTCGTGGAGCAACAGGATGCCGCCGGCCCGAAGCCGACGGTTCGCGGTCGCCGCGACGTCCTGCGCGGTCTGCTCTTCCCAGTCGGCCGCGTCCGCCGACCACACCACGATCTGAAGACCCGCGCGTCGTGCTGCCGCCCAGCTGCCGAGGGACTGCGCCCCGTACGGCGGCCGGTAGTAGCGGACCGGTGCACCCGCAACGACCGCGAGTCGAGCGCGTGCCTCCTTGAGCAGCCGGGTCGCGTCGCGGTGCGACAGGCTCGGCAGTGGGCGGTGGTCCAGCCCGTGCAGGGCGATCTCGTGACCTGCTCGGGCGATGTCGTGGACGAGCTCGGGATGGCGTTCCGCCTGGGGGACGAGCAGGAAGAAAGTACAACGCGCGTCACGGCGGCGTAGCTCGTCCAGAAGGGGGGGTGTGACAACTGGGTCCGGTCCGTCGTCGAAGGTCACAGCCACCCGTTTCGTGGCCCTACGGGCGCCCCCGATAGACCCGACGAGAGGCCCGAGCAGGGTGTCGGCGGTGGCTCGGCCGGCGCGTCGCGCGCGGGGTCCGAGCGATCTGCGCAGGTCGTGGAGGCCCGAGTTCATCAGTTGACCAACTTCTTCGATTCTCATCTCGCCTGGTCAGTGGCCCAGTCTGCCGCTAGAGCCCCGCCTCTGGTGCCCAAGGAGTGGGCGAAGCATCCTAGGATGTGGCGCGATCGGGTGAATTTACACGGATGAGTGGTTCGCCACCGTTTGGATGACGATGTCCCGGGCGTTCCGGACATCGGTCCCCAACAGAGAGATCTCTCATGGCCCAGTCACAAGGCCTTCGACGCACGGTAGGCGGCGGCGCGAGGAGTGCGGGTAGGCGGCTCAGGCCGCACCATGCGATCGCGCCGGTGGTGGCCCTGGTCGTCGCGATTGCCCTGATCGACTCCCAGACGTCGCCGTCCGCCTCTGCCTCAGCCGTCGTCGGGACCACCTCGAGCTCTGTCAACGAGTACCGGACGCCCGTCAGCAGCTTCTCCCCCGGGGACGTCACGGCCGACGGCGCCACGGCGTTCGTCCTCCTCGTCGCGACCGACGGTCCGCCGGGAGGTGACCAGGCCGTCGAGGACGTCAGTGGTTGCGGACTCGACTGGCAGCTCGAGCGCCGCGCGAACCGCAGCAGCGGCACTTCGGAGGTCTGGACGGCCGAGTCGGCCGACGGCGTCGCGGGGTGCAACCCCGTCGCCGAGCTGGGTGTCGGCTCGTACGTAGGTCTGATCGGGCTCTACGCCCTGGCCGACGCGCAGATCGGGACCTCGGCGGGAGCGTCCGGTGCCGACAGCTCAGCGTCCGCCTCGGTCCAGGCGTCCGCCGGAGCGGTCGTATTCGGCATCGGCAACGACTGGGCCACCGCTCAGGACAAGTCCGTGCCGAGCGGGCAGGAGCAGCTGGAAGAGCTGCAGACCTCGACCAACGACACTTTTTGGATCCAGAGGACGATCGTCGACGACGGCGGCCGCGTGAACCTGCGAACCAGCGGCCGGGCCGACGAGCTGTGGAACTTCGCGGCCGTCGAGGTGGAGCCGGTCGGCGGGACCGAGCAGCCGGGCCCCTCGCCGACGTCGTCCGACACGCCGAGCTCGACGCCGACCACCACGACCACGCGGACCCCGACCCCGACGACCGAGCCGACCGTCGCGCCGACGCCGACCGCTACACCTACGCCAACCGCGACGGCGACGCCAAGCGCGACGGCGACGCCTGCCCCGAGGCCGACGTCGACACCGCGCCCGACGTCCTCGGCTACCCCCCCGCCGGTGGTGACGCCGCCGCCGGTGGTGACGCCGCCGGTGGTGACGCCGCCGCCGGCGGGTGGCTTCCCGAGCGCTGCGACGACTGGGGTCCCAGCCGGGGTAGCTCTTACACCCTCCGGAGGATTGCGGGTCACGACGCCAAACACCGTGATCGACGGACTCGACATCTCCGGCGACGTATCGATCGAGGCGCCGGGCGTGGTGATCAAGAACTCGCGCATCCACGGCGGTGGGGACGGTAACGGTGTCTACGTCCGGTCCGGGAGTGTGCAGATCTTCGACAGCGAGATCTTCGGTTTCGAGAACGCCCTCGGGTTCGACAACTGGGCCGCGTATCGGGTGGACATCCATTCGACGACCGGTGACGGCGTGAAGTTTGGTTCGAACGTCACGCTCCAAGACAGCTGGATCCACGACCTGACTCCAGGGCCGAGTGCACACGCGGACGGTGGGCAGATGCAGGGTGGCGTGCGGAACCTCGTCGTGAGTCACAACACCATCGACGTCTCGGCCTCGAAGTCGGCGAACGCTGCGCTGTTCCTCGCGCCTGACCTCGGCCCTAGCGCCGACGGGCCGGTCACCATCGCGGGGAACTACCTGTCTGGCGGCAACTACACAGTCTTTTGCGTGGACGGCGCGGACGGTCGCTACATCGTCAAGAACATCACTATCCGCGACAACGTGTTCGGCCGGTCGTTCGAGTACGGAGCCGCGCGGGTCAACGTGCCCGTGACCTGGTCGAACAACGTCTGGGCCGACACCGGAGGTGCCGTCCGGTACTGACCGCAGTTCGCTCGGGGCTACGGGACATTTCGCCCGTTCGGGCCCGTCTGGATCGCGCAGCCCGCCACTAGGGTGGCTCGCGAAGCCAGGTCGAGCGTGAGGTGGAAACGATGGCGACCGACCAGTCTGTGGCTGGAACGCAGGCCGACGGGGTCGCGCTGCGGATCGGGTTCGCGTGCCACTGGACGCACCCGCTGGAGTCGACGTGGTCTGGTACCCCGTGGCAGCTGCGCTCGGAGTTGGCCGGACTGGCGACGGTTGTCGACCTCGGCGTCGAGCTTCCTGGGGCTACGAGGACCGCGCTGCGTGCCCTCGGCGCTCGGCGTTCGAGCACGGGGTGGACCACGACGTGGCGGCACGGCCGGGTGACGCGCCTGCTGGTCGAGTCCGCCATGAACCGTGCGGCGGAGCGTCTGGTGCCCGACGTGGTGGTGGAGATTCAGGACCTTGGCGTGACTCGTGCGCCGTCGATGGTCGTGCAGGACCTCAGTTACGCGTTGCTTCTCGACCAGTTCGGCCCACAGGGGGTTCCGCACTTCCGCGCTCTCGGCAGGAAGCGGATCGACTCCCTGCGCCGCGCCCAAGAACGGGTGTACGCCCATGCCGCCATGCTCTTGCCGATGAGCCAGTGGCTGGCGCGCAGCCTCGTCGCGAGCGGAGTCCCAGGCGATCGCGTCAGAGTGATCAACCCGGGCGCCAATGCCGTCGTGCCCGTCGGGACGCCAGTCCCTCCGCGACGGACCGCGGCTCGGCGTCGGCTGCTGTTCGTCGGTCGCGACTTCGACACCAAGGGCGGATCGCTMGTGGTGGCCGCGTTTCGCCGCTTGCGCACTGAGCTGGGGTCTGGGATCACGTTGACGGTCGCCGGGCCGACCTCGTGGCCGCTGAGGGGCGAGATACCCCCGGGAGTCGAGTTCCTCGGCCCCGTCTCCCGCGAGCGCGTCGCGGAGCTCATGGACTCCCACGATCTGTTCGTGATGCCCTCCGAGATGGAGGGGTTCGGCATCGCGTTCGTCGAGGCGCTCACTCGTGGCCTGCCCTRCATCGGCCGCGACGCCTGCGCGATGCCCGAGATCATCGACACAACCAGTGGTGGTCGCCTCCTTCGTCGCAACGATCCCGATGAGCTTGCCGCGCTCGTCGTCGAGGCACTGGATGACGATGAGCTCTATGCGGCCTGCGCCACCCAGGCTGACGCCCGCCGGAGCCACTTCACCTGGCGCCGCGCAGCACGCGAGGTGCTGGACGCCGCAGCAGCCGCGATCGAACCCCGAGGGCTCGTGAGAGGCCAGACACCATGACGCGCCGAGGCAACCGCGTGCTGATCATCGTTCAGAACTTGCCCGTACCCCTCGACCGTCGGGTATGGCTCGAATGCCGCGCTCTGGTGGCGGCTGGGTACCACGTGAGCGTGATCTGCCCGCGTGGTCCGGGAGATCCGACGCGGCAGGTCATCGACGACGTCGCTATCTACAAGTACCGCCCCGCGCCTGAGGCCAAGGGCATCCTGGGCTTCGTCATTGAGTTTGTGTACTCCTGGCTGCGGACGGCCTGGCTCTCCGTCGTCGTCCGCCGCGAGCGCGGCTTCGACGTGCTGCAGGCATGTAACCCGCCCGACACCTACTGGGCGCTCGCGCTGCTGTGGAAACTTCGGGGCGTCCGGTTCATTTTCGACCACCACGACCTGAACCCCGAGCTGTTCCTTTCCCGGTTCGGAGAGCCGGCGAGCACGGGAGCGCGAACCCAGCTCGCCGGCCTGCGCTGGCTCGAGCGCAGCACGTTTCGCACCGCCGACTGGGTCATCTCCACCAACGAGTCCTACCGGTCGGTCGCGGTCGAGCGGGGCGGGGTGCCGCGCACCCGGACGACGGTGGTGCGCAGCGGCCCGGACACGCGGATCATGCGGCCCGTCGAGGGCGCTGCCGAGCTCGCGCACGGCGCGCATCTGCTGGTCTACCTCGGCATCATGGGCCCGCAGGACGACGTCGACGTCGTGCTACGCACACTGCATGAGCTGGTGCACGTGCGGGGGCGGACCGACGTGCGCGCAGCGCTCCTCGGGTTCGGTGACTGCCTCAAGGACCTGCAGGCGCTGAGCACGGAGCTGGGGCTGGACGACCTCGTCGAGTTCACCGGCCGCGCTGGCCCCGAGGTGATCGCCGCCTACCTCTCGGCCGCGAGCGTGGGGCTGTGCCCCGATCGCAAGACGCCGCTGAACGACAAGTCGACGATGAACAAGACGATGGAGTACATGTCCTTCGCGCTGCCGATCGTCACGTTCGACCTGGTGGAGACCCGCGTCTCCGCCGCGGACACCGCCCTCTACATCACGTCCGGCCGCATCGAGGATGTCGCCGACGCCGTGGAACGGCTGCTGGATGACCCGGCACTGCGTCTCGACATGTCGATGCGCGCCCGCGAGCGGGTGGTTGGCGAGCTCGACTGGGAACCGCAGGCGCGGGCGTACATCGGTGCGTACGACGCGGTCACTGGGTTGAGCTCGGGTCCAGGCCCGTTCGTCGACCCGCCTGCCGAGCTTTCGCGACCGTTTGTCGACCTCGACAGGCTCGACGACTTTGTTCGAGCTCGTGGAACCGCTGTCCGGAAGGGCTGAGCTGTGGATTTCGTGGAGAGTGTGGCGGGCGTGACAGCGAAGGTTCCGCGGCAGGGGGCGCAGGCTGTCTTCATCGTCCCTGCCCACGACGAAGCGGCCGTCATCCGGCGGTGCCTCACGGTGCTGCTCGCCGACGCCGAGCCGGGCGAGCTGTCCGTCATCGTCGTCGAGAACGGGTCGACCGATGCGACGGCCGCGGAGGCGCGCGCAGCCGCAAGGGAGGGCGACGACGTCACGGTGCTCGAGACGGACACGGCGTCGAAGGCCGCCGCGCTCCGCGTCGGGATCGGCCGCGCTGGCGACGGAGCGGTGGTGATCGTGGACGCCGACGTCGAGCTATCGACGGAGGTCGCCCGCCTGTTCGTCGAGGCTGTCGCGGTAGATCGGCCTGTGCTCGCGGCGGCGATGCCAAAGATGGACATGTCTCGTGCGTCATGGGCCGTCCGGCGCTACTACCGGGTGTGGAGCGCACTGCCGTATGCCACCGGCACCGCCGGCGGTTCCGGTGTGTTCGCTCTGAGTGCGGCGGGAGTCGCACGGATCGGCACGGTGCCCGACGTGGTGAACGACGACGGGTGGGTGCGTCGGCAGTTCACGCCCGGAGAGCGGGTCGTCGTCGACGGTCACGTACTCGTGCACCCCGCTCGGACGGCCCGATCCCTCGTGTCACGCCGCGCTCGCCTCGTCAACGGGAACCGGGAGATCGATCGGCAGAGCGGCCGCGATGCGGACGGAGGATCCGTGACGGCGCTCTACAGCGGTCTGCGTCGAGGTGCGTATGGGCTCCTCGACGTCGCGACGTTCGTGGGGCTGACGATGGTCGCCCGGGCGGTCGCATGGACGCGACGCCTGCGCGGCGACTCGCGGTGGTCTACCGACGCGAGCTCGAGGGCTACGGAGCAGGCGTGACCCGTCATGAGGCGTGCGTCGTGGTCGTCACCTACAACAGCGCCGACTGGGTGGAGCGGTGCCTGCGCGCGCTCGTGGAAGACGCCAAGCCGACCATCACCACAGAGGTGATCGTGATCGACAACGGCTCCGATTCCGACACCCAGGCCGTGCTGCAACGGTGGTCGTCGCGCGTGAGGGTGCACCTCGCAGGTGAGAACCTCGGATTCGGGCGGGCGTGCAACTTGGCGGTCAGCATGACGGATGCTCGATGCATCGTGCTCGTCAACCCGGACGCCGTCATCCGACCGGGATGCATAGAAGCCCTGGTCGCCGCATTGGCAGACCATCCTGAGGCGGGGCTCGTCGGCGGTCGGACCGTTCGGCCCGACGGTGCGCTCGATCCCAAGTCCTGCTGGGGACGTCCGACGTTGTGGAGCTGGTTCTGCTTCGCCACTGGCCTGTCGACGCTGTTCCGGCGGTCACGCATCTTCGACACGGAGTCGCTCGGGGCGTGGGACCGATCGACTCCTCGTGAGGTTGGGATCGTGTCGGGATGCCTGCTGGCTGCTGAGCGGAGTACGTGGCAGCTTCTCGACGGGTTCGATGAGCGCTACTTCATGTACGGCGAGGACGCCGACCTCTCGATGCGCGCCTCTGCGTTGGGGTTCCGTCCGCGGATCACGCCGGATGCGGTGGCGATGCATGCCGTCGGGGCGTCGTCAGCCAACCGCGCTGCCAAGAACACCCTGCTGATGACGGGGAAGGCGACGCTCGCCCGCACGATGTGGCCGCGCAGGCGAGCTCGCATCGGCATCGCTCTGCTTGTGGTCGGGACCGCCGTGCGGGCGTTCGGCGAATCGGTGCGCCAGTCGCCCGCACCGGCATGGCGGCCGCTGCTGCGGAACCGTACCTGGACCCGCGGTTGGGTCCCGGCCCAGCAGGGCCGCACCATCGGCTAGACCCATCGCGGCGCCCGCTGGTCTCCTCCGCGGTCTCCCTTGCACCGATCCGGACGCCGCTGGCGCACGATCCGCAGCCAGTCGATCCGGGGCGCTTAGTCACGATTCCGCCGAAGCGACGGGTCGATACGCGCCAACATGTGATCAAAGCGTGAAGGTCCCGTGGTGATCGCGCGCGCCTGCGAACGTCGAACGGGCGAACATCGGGGGCCGCTTTTCACCCGCTGATCTGCGAGGGCTCCCGGCTGAGTCTCGGAATGTGACTGAACCTGTGTCCAGGGTCACATCCTGCGTGTGCATATTGTGTCTCCCGACCCCGATTCGGGGGCTTTGCACATCGCATCACCGACAGAGACATTGGCGGGCGAAAGCGACATAGCGGTCAGATAGCGACAAAGGTGAAAAGCCTGGAACTCGGCCGCCCACGCCCGATCCATGTACGAGGCGCGCGATCGCCGCCATTGATTGAGGGAGTACACATGAGCACGCATTTGACCAGTCGTGCGCTGCGGCGACGCAGCCTCGGCATCGTGGGTCTGACGGTGGCCGCCACCGTCGCCCTCGGCGCCGTTGCCACCCCGGTCCTAGCGGCTCCTGCCGACCAGACGATCTGGACCACGTCCACCCCCGCAGGCGTGAAGGTCGCGACGAACGACCCCGACGCTGTCGAGCTCGGCACCGCGTTCACCGCGCAGGCCGACGGAGGCGTGACCGGTGTCCGGTACTACCGCACGAGCGCGAACCAGGGCACCCACACGGGGTCGCTGTGGAGCAGCGACGGCACCAAGCTCGCGACCGCCACGTTCACCAATGAGACGGCCTCCGGTTGGCAGACCGTGAAGTTCGCGGCACCCGTCAACGTGGTGAAGGGCAAGTCGTACGTCGTCTCCTACTTCGCTCCGGAGGGGAACTACGCCTACACCCAGTACTTCTCCGGTGCCTCGCTGACCTCGGCCGTGAGCATCCCCACGACGAATGCCGGGCGGTACGCCTACGGCAGCAAGACGGCATTCCCGAAGTCCACGTACAGGTCGACCAACTACTGGGTCGACGCGATTGTGAGCCCGTCGACGACGGTGGCGCCGGTTCCGACTCCGGTTCCGATTCCGGTTCCGACTCCGACGCCGACGCCGACGCCGACGCCGACTCCGACGCCGACGCCGACTCCGACGCCGACGCCGACGCCGACTCCGACTCCGACGCCGACGCCGACTCCGACTCCGACGCCGACTCCTCCGGCCGGCAAGCCGGGCGCGTCCAACACCGGCGTTCCGGCCGGCACCGTTCTGAAGGCCTCGGGTGAGCTGCGCATCACGGCTGCAAACACGGTCATCAACGGTCTCGACATCTCGGGCCCGGTCTCGATCGAGGCCGCCAACGTCACGATCAAGAACTCGAAGATCCACGGCGGCGGCTCGCAGACCGGCATCCAGGTGCGGTCGGGAAACGTCACGATCGTCGACAGCGAGATCTACGGCTTCGAGAACGGGATCGGCTTCGGCAACTGGACCGCGACGCGGGTGAACGTCCACTCGACCACTGGTGACGGCGTCAAGCTGGGCAGCAACACCACGTTGCAGGACAGCTGGATCCACGACCTGACGCCGGGCGCGGGCGCGCACGCCGACGGAATGCAGGTGCAGTCCGGTGTGAGGAACTTGGTCGTGCGAAACAACGTCATCGACCTGTCCACCACAAAGTCCGGAAATGCCGCCCTGTTCATGGCACCCGACCTCGGGCCGAGCACTGACGGACCTGCGCTGTTCGAAGGCAACTACTTCGACGGTGGCAATTACACGGTGTACTGCGTCGACGGCAACAATGGCCAGTTCTTCATCAACAACATCACATTCAAGAACAACACGTTCGGACGGCACTCCCAGTACGGCGCCGTTCGGGTGAACGTTCCCGTGACGTGGACTGGCAACACCTACACGGACAACGGCGCCCAGGTCTCACTCTGACGAATGTGCTCGGGGTGAGCACTCCGCGCACCCTGTGATCGCCAGCTGCCCGTCCTCCCGCTGTGCGGGTGGGCGGGCAGCCGCCGTCCTGCACCGCCGTCAGCCCACCACCGCCGGCGACCACGCCCCGGGGATCAGCACCGCGGGGACGGCATCGGCCGACGTGTCGACCTCCCACACGTCGGTGGTCCCGGGCAGGTCCGCCCGGGGCAGCCCGTAGAGCAAGGTGTCCTCGTCGAGCCAGGCGGCCTGGTCGTCGACTCCGCGAGTGGCGGGAAGGAGCGTCTCGTCGCCGGAGGCCAGGTCGAGCACGGCCAGCGCCCAGACGGGCTGCCCGGCGACGGTGTCGACCACCTTCTTGTACGCGACCTCCGTGCCGTCGGGGGAGATCGACGGGCACTCGGCGTCGTCGTGCACGGAGGTAAGCGTGCGGTCGCTCAGCGAGCCGCGGACCAGCCACGTCTGGCCGGCGGACTGCGACGCGGCCGTCGCGTAGAAGATGTCGTCGTCGACGAACGTCACGCCCCAGATGTTGCGGTCGGCGGCGGTGAACGGCTGCCCGGCGACCGTGAGGGCGAAGTCCTCGACGTTCCCGAGTGACGTGCCGTCGGACCGGTGGATCTCGGTGAGGGTCGAGAAGCCGACGGTTGCGTAGGAGTGGCCGGTGACGAAGGAGGTGGTGGCGACGAGCGTGGCGTCGTCGGACAGCCGCGTCCGGCTCGGGATGCCCGGCAGGCCCCAGTTCTCGGTGGGCTGCCAGTCGGAGTCGAGCAGTTCGGCCTCCCAGCGGGTCGCGATGCCGGCGATGGTGCGCAGGCACGAGGCGAGCGGTCCGGAGACGTCGACGCGGTCGCAGGCGACGTCCGTGAACGCGCGGGGTCCGTCGGGGTCGTCGAGAGGGACGGCGGCGACGAGGCCGTACTCGTTGCCGGGCAGCGTGGATCGGAACACGATGTGGGGGCCGGACGTCACCGCGTCGAGCTCCGTCGAGGCGACGGGCGGGGCGGAGTCGACGTCGGCGCGGTGACCGCGCCACGCCGCGACGGCGTACCCCCCGATGCCGAGGACGACGACGGCCGTGATGGCGACGAGGAGCGCGACGCGCGAGGACATCCGTCTCACTGCCCGTCACCGGCGTCGACGAGGGCGGGCTCCGGGGCGTCCAGGCCTCGGACGACGAACCACGCGACGGGCAGGGCCGCCGCGAGCAGGACGGCCACCGAGAGGATCGCGGGGCCGCGGCCGACGGTGTACCAGAGCAGCCCGAACAGGGCCGACGACGCCATGCGGGCCACGGCGACGACGGTCTGGGCCGTGCCGATGGCCGACGCGCGGACGTTGGGGGCGGCCTGCCGGCCGGCGAGCGCGGCGAGCACCCCGTCCGTCGCGGCGTAGAACAGGCCGAGCAGGAGCAGCGCGCCGATGGTCGACGCGGCCGAGGCGGTGGCGACGCCCGCGCACACGTAGGCGGCGACGAGCGCTCCGTGGCCCCAGACGAAGACCCGCGCCCGGCCGACCCGGTCCGCCAGCTTGCCGATGGGCAGGGCAAGCGACATGTAGGCGATGTTGGTGCCGACGTACAGCAGCGGGAACCACTGGGTGGCGAAGCCGTCGCGGGCCTGCAGGGACAGGTAGATGAAGCCGTCGCCCACCGTGAGCAGCGCGAGGACGCCGGCCGTGACGAAGAGTCGTCGCAGGCCGGGCTCGGTGAGGAACTTCCAGCTGAACGGCCGCCCCGCCGGCTCGAGGCCCGCGATGTCGCAGCTGCAGCCCTTGCACTTGGGCAGCTTGCGCGCCTCGCGGGTGCGGTGCTGCGTGAGCCAGGCCGCGCGGCGCGGGCGCAGGTCGGGCACCAGCAGGACGAGCGCGGCGAGGCCGATGACGGCGAAGCCGAACGAGACGACGAAGACGGTCTGGTAGCCGTCGGGGATCGCCCACAGGATCAGGAAGGCGAGGAGCGGGCCCAGGGCGGCACCGACGGTGTCGAGCGTCCGGTGCACGCCGAACGACTTGCCCAGGGTCCGAGGGTCGGACGACGCCGTGATCATCGCGTCGCGCGGGGCGGTGCGGATGCCCTTGCCCACGCGGTCGACAGCGACGATGGCGACGACGGCGCCGAAGCTGCTGGCCACGAGCAGCACACCGCGCGTCACCGCGGACAGGCCGTACCCGAGGACCGCCACCCACTTGGGATGGTCGCCCTTGTCCGCCGCCCAGCCGCCCGCGATCCGGACGAGGGCGCTGGCGCCCTGCATGAGGCCGTCGACGAAGCCGTAAGCCAGCGTCGAGAGACCGAGCGCGGTGGTCAGGTAGAGCGGCAGGACGGCGGCGACCGACTCCGACGAGATGTCGGTGAGCATGCTGACGATGCCGAGGGTGACGACGACCGACGAGACGCGGGTGCGGCGGGCTGCCCGTGCCGCACGGGCCTCCTCTGGGGAGCCCTGGGTGGTGGCGCGGGCAGGACGGTCACGCAGGGACAGGTACACCGCGCGTCACCCGGCCGTCGTCAGCGTGCCGGCGATCGAGAGCTCCGTGCCGCCGCCGATCCGGTCGCTCGTCGTGAGGACGAGCCCGTCGGGGCCGCGCGTGAAGGCGGTGGCAGTGGTGCCGGGGAGCGAGGGCGAGTCGCTGACGGCGAAGCCGGCGCCACCCAGGGCGGCGACGTAAGCGGCCTGGACGTCGGCCGGCGCGGCGTCGCTGCTCGCCTGGAGCCCGACCTGCAGCCGGTCGCCCGAGGCCGACACCGAGCTCGACACCACGGTCAGGCCGTCGACGATCGGGACGACCTCCTTGGGGAAGCCCTTCACCACCGAGCCGTTCGAGGCGCCGGTCGCGGGCAGCGGTCCCGTGAGGGAGGGTCCGGCGGCCGGGGGTGCGACGTCCGGCAGGCCGGCCGGTCCGGGAGCTTGGGAGGGGAGGATCTCGCTGGCGAGGGCGCCCGCGGCGCCGCCGTCCGTGGAACCGGTCGCCGCGGCGGTCGGGTCGGTGGCCGCGGCCGACGAGCTCGACGGCGCGTCCGTCGCGTCCGCCCGGGACGGGCGGGTCGCCGACGCCGACGGGCTCGCGTCCGGCGCCGGTCCGGGCGACGTGCAGCCCGCGGTCGCGCCGAGCACGAGCACCGCTGCGAGCACGACCGCACGGCCGCGCGGGGCGGCTGCGGTGGAGCGGTGCGGMGTGAGCATCGACGACCTCGAGGGGGAGGGCTCCGGCAGGGGTCGATGGACGACCAAAGTGCCAGAAAGCGGACATCTTGAACGTGCTCACGGTACCGACGGGAATACGGTTCTCGGCCGATCGGGGAGGTTTTCACCCCCGCTCGCGCGGCACCGTCACACGTTCGGTCCAGACCCGCGGGTCAACCCGTCGGGAGCTGTCCCACCACGTGGTCGGCGATCTCCAGCGCGCACGTGGCGGCCGGGGACGGGGCGTTGAGCACGTGCACCTGACGAGCAGTGCGCTGCAGCAGGAAGTCGTCGACGAGCCGCCCGTCCCGGGCCACCGCCTGGGCGCGCACGCCCGCCGGGGAGGGCACGAGGTCGTCCGGCACGATCGCGGGGACCAGGGCGGCCAACGAGCGGGCGAACGCCCGCCGGGAGAGCGACCGACCCACCTCGCGGGCGCCCGGCACCGCGTTGCGCGCGCCCATCCGCCAGAGCCCGGGCCAGGTCAGCGCGTCGGCGGTGTCGCGCACGTTCACGCTGCGCCACGTGTAGCCCTCGCGTGCCAGGGCCAGCACGGCGTTGGGCCCGGCGTGGATCCCGCCTCCGATCATGCGGGTCAGGTGCACGCCGAGGAACGGGAACCGGGGGTCGGGTACGGGGTAGACGAGGCCATTCACCAGCTCGGCGGCGGTCGCCGACAGCTCGTAGTACTCGCCGCGGAAGGGCACGATCCGCGCGGTCGGGTCGAGGCCGCACGCCCGCGCGACGCGGTCGGCGTGCAGCCCGGCGCAGGCCACGACGGCGTCCGCGCGGAGCTCCGTCGGGACGCCGTTCCTCTCGAGCTGCAGGTGCACACCGTCGGCGGTCTCCGTCGCAGAGATCACCCGGGTGCCGAGCAGCACCTGCCCGCCCCCGTCGGAGACGTCCGCGGCCAGGGCGCGGCAGACGCCCGTGTAGTCGACGATCCCGGTGCTCTCGACCCAGAGGGCGTCGACGCAGGCGACGTGCGGCTCGCGCTCGCGGGCACCCGACGTCCCGACGAGACGCGCCGGCACCCCGTTCGCGACCGCCCGCTCGGCCAGCCGGTGCAGCCCGGCCACCTGGTCGTCCGTCGACGCCACGACGAGCTTGCCGGTGATCTCGACCGCCACGCCGCGATCGCGCGCGTACCGCTCCATGCTGCGCGCGCCGGCCACCGCCATCGTCGCCTTCAGGCTGCCGGGAGCGTAGTAGAGGCCGGAGTGGATCACCCCGGAGTTGCGCCCGGTCTGGTGGACGGCGACCGCCTGCTCCTTCTCGAGGACTGTCACCTGGTGCCCGTCGCCGGTCAGGCGTGCTGCTACGGCCAGACCGACGATGCCGGCACCGACCACCACGACCTGCATCGCGCCTCCTAGGGCTTCGAGTCCTGCGCGCAGGCTAGCGGTCGCGTGTCGGCGGTGACTCGTAGACTGGCGATGCACCCCGGGTCCTGCGGATCCGGGGCAGTCGTGCTGTGCGCATGCCCTCGACCCAAGGGACCCCATGGACCTCACCGGCCTCCTGCCCGCCCTGCTCGCCGACCCGGCCGCCGCCGCGGCGGTCGACTCCGTGCGCGCCCGCGGGGAGCTCGACCTCGTCGGCCCCGCGGGGGTCCGACCGCCGCTGCTCGCGGCGCTGAGCAACGGCCGTCCCCTCGTCGTCGTCACCGCGACCGGCCGCGACGCGGACGAGCTGGCCGCCGCCGTGCGCTGCTACCTGCCGCACGCCGACGTCGCGGTGCTGCCGTCGTGGGAGACGCTCCCGCACGAGCGGCTCTCGCCCCGCAGCGACACCGTGGCCCGTCGGCTGGCCGTGTTCCGCCGGCTCGCGCACCCCGAGACCGAGGGGCACGCAGGCCCGGTGCGGGTGCTGGTGCTGCCGGTGCGTGCGCTCCTCCAGCCGGTGGTCGACGGGCTGGGCGAGCTGGAGCCGGTGTCGATCAGCACGGGTGACCGGGTCGACCTCGCGGACCTCGCCGAGCGGCTGGTCGCCGCCGCGTACACGCGCGTCGACATGGTGGAGAAGCGCGGGGAGTTCGCCGTCCGCGGCGGGATCATCGACGTCTTCCCGCCCACCGAGGACCACCCGCTGCGCGTCGAGCTGTGGGGCGAGGACGTCGAGGAGATCCGCTGGTTCTCCATCGCGGACCAGCGCAGCCTCGAGGTCGCCGACCACGGGGTCTGGGCGCCGCCGTGCCGCGAGATCCTGCTCACGGACGCCGTGCGCGCGCGGGCGCTGGAGCTGATCCCGCAGCTGCCCGGTGCCACGGACATGCTCGACAAGCTTGCGCAGGGCATCGCGGTCGAGGGCATGGAGTCGCTGGCGCCGGCCCTCGTCGAGCGCATGGTGCCTGTCCTCGACCTGGTGCCGGACGACAGCCTGATGGTGATGGTCGACCCCGAGCGGGTGCGGCGGCGCGCGCACGACCTGGTCGCCACCACGCAGGAGTTCCTCGAGGCCGCGTGGACGTCCGCGGCCGCCGGTGCCGCGACGCCGCTGGACCTGTCGGCGGCGAGCTTCGCGTCGTTCGCGGAGATCCGCGCGCTCTCGGCCGTGCGCGGGCTCGGCTGGTGGACGCTGTCCCCGTTCTCGCTGGACGTCGATGCCACGGAGGCCGCGAAGCCCGACGACTTCTACGAGGGGTCGACCGGCACCGGGCACACCGCAGCCCGGAACGAGGCGCCGCACCTGGCCGCGATGGCCGACGACCTCGCCGCCACCGCGCAGACGCTCGTGATCGGCGCGCGGGACGTCGAGCGGTACCGCGGGGAGGTCGCGCGTGCGGTCGCCGACGTGCGGGTGCTGCAGCAGGCCGGCTGGCGGCTGGTGCTGGCGACCGAGGGGCACGGTCCCGCCCAGCGCATGGTCGAGCAGCTCAAGGCCGCCGAGGTGCCCGCGCGGCTGGTCGGCACCATCACCGAGGAGCCCGAGGGCGGCGTCGTGCTCGTCGTGCCCGCGCCCGTCGGGCCGGGGTTCGTCGCCGAGCCGCTGCACCTCGCGGTGTTCTCCGAGTCGGACCTCACGGGCCGCGCGGGCACGTCGACGCGCGACATGCGCAGGATGCCGAGCCGACGCCGCAACGTCGTCGACCCCCTGCAGCTGCGGCCGCACGACTACGTGGTGCACGAGCAGCACGGGGTCGGGCGGTTCGTCGAGCTGGTGCAGCGGACCATCGGCACGGGCGCCAACGCGGCGACGCGCGAGTACCTGGTCATCGAGTACGCGAGCAGCAAGCGGGGCCAGCCCGGCGACCGGCTGTTCGTGCCCAGCGACCAGCTGGACCAGGTGACCAAGTACGTGGGCGGCGAGGCGCCGAGCCTGTCCAAGATGGGCGGCGGCGACTGGGCGAAGACCAAGGGCCGCGCCAAGAAGGCGGTCAAGGAGATCGCCGCCGAGCTCATCCGGCTGTACTCGGCGCGGATGGCGACCGCGGGCCACGCGTTCAGCCCGGACACGCCGTGGCAGCGCGAGCTCGAGGACGCGTTCGCCTACGTGGAGACGCCCGACCAGGCGGCGACCATCGACGAGGTCAAGGCCGACATGGAGAAGCCGATCCCGATGGACCGGCTGGTCTGCGGCGACGTCGGCTACGGCAAGACCGAGATCGCGGTGCGGGCGGCGTTCAAGGCGGTGCAGGACGGCAAGCAGGTGGCCGTGCTGGTGCCGACGACGCTGCTGGTGCAGCAGCACCTCGACACCTTCAGCGAGCGGTACAGCGCGTTCCCCGTGACGGTGAGGGCGCTGAGCCGGTTCCAGTCCCCCAAGGAGTCGAAGGAGGTCGTGGCGGGCCTGGCCGACGGGTCGGTGGACATCGTCATCGGCACCCACCGCCTGATCACCGGCGAGGTGCGGTTCAAGGACCTCGGCCTCGTGGTGATCGACGAGGAGCAGCGGTTCGGCGTGGAGCACAAGGAGACGCTCAAGGCGCTGCGCACCAACGTCGACGTGCTGGCCATGAGCGCGACGCCGATCCCGCGCACGCTCGAGATGGCGGTCACGGGCATCCGTGAGATGTCGACGCTGGCCACCCCGCCCGAGGAGCGGCACCCGGTGCTCACATTCGTCGGCGCGTACGACGAGAAGCAGATCAGCGCCGCCATCCGCCGCGAGCTCCTGCGCGAGGGCCAGGTGTTCTACGTGCACAACAAGGTCGACTCGATCGAGCGCACGGCGTCGCGGCTCATGGAGCTGGTGCCCGAGGCTCGGGTCGCCGTGGCCCACGGGAAGATGAACGAGCACCAGCTCGAGCAGGTCATCGTCGACTTCTGGGAGAAGAGGTTCGACGTCCTGGTCTGCACGACGATCGTCGAGACGGGCCTGGACATCTCCAACGCCAACACCCTGATCCTGGAGCGCGCGGACCTGCTCGGTCTGAGTCAGCTGCACCAGCTGCGCGGGCGCGTGGGCCGCGGTCGGGAGCGGGCGTACTCGTACTTCCTGTACCCGCCCGAGAAGCCGCTGACCGAGACGGCGCACGACCGCCTGCAGACGATCGCGGCGAACACCGACCTCGGTGCGGGCATGGCGGTTGCGATGAAGGACCTCGAGATCCGCGGCGCCGGCAACCTGCTGGGCGGCGAGCAGTCGGGGCACATCGAGGGCGTCGGCTTCGACCTCTACATCCGCATGGTCGGCGAGGCCGTGGCCAACTTCCGGGGGGACGTCGAGGAGGAGGTCCCCGACGTCACCATCGAGCTGCCGGTCGACGCGCACATCCCGCACGACTACATCGCGCACGAGCGCCTGCGCCTCGAGGCGTACCGCAAGATCGCGGCGGCGCTGGACACGGCGACGCTCGGCGACGTCCACGCGGAGCTGATCGACCGCTACGGGCCGGTGCCGGCCGCCGTGGACAACCTGTTCGAGGTGGCCGAGTTCCGGCTCCACGTGCGCGCGTCCGGGATCTCGGACGTCACCGCGCAGGGCAAGTTCGTGCGGTTCGCGCCGGTCGACCTCCCCGAGTCGGCCCAGCTGCGGCTCAAGCGCCTCTACCCGGGGTCGGTGCTCAAGCCGGCCGTCCGCACGGTGCTGGTGCCCTGGCCCATGACGGCGCGCATCGGCGGCAAGCCGGTGCAGGGCCGCGAGGTGATGCTCTGGGCGAAGCAGTTCATCGACGCGGTCGTCCGCGGGGACGTCGGTGTGGCGGCGACCGTGGGCACCGCACGCAGGTGAGGGCCCTACGATGACCCCGATCGACGAGCGACGACGCGGGAGGTCCCTGGTGGCGGTGCAGTGGCGTGCGAGTGTGCGGGCGGCGGGTGTGCTGGTCGCGCTCGCGACGACGGCGACCCTGACGGGGTGCGCCGGGGAGCCCGGCGCCGCCGCGGTGGTGGACGGCACCGCGATACCGACGTCGGACGTGCAGGCCGCGCTGGTCGAGCTGGCGCCGTACTTCCAGGGCGTGACCACGACGAACGTGCTGGCCGTCCTGGTCCAGGAGCCCACGGTGGTCGCGCTCGCGGACGAGAAGGGCGTCGGCGTCTCGGACGAGGACGCCCAGCAGCTGCTCGACTCGGTGGTGCAGCAGAAGGTCAAGGGCGCGACCGCGGACTTCACCGACCCGTCCCTGGCAGTGGCCAAGTACTCCATCGCCTACACCAACCTGCAGGGCCTGCCCGATGCCACCGACGTGGGCAAGGAGATCGACACGCGCCTACGGGCGCTCGACGTCGAGGTGAACCCGCGGTTCGGGTCGCTGACCGACGCCAACCAGGTAACCGACCCCACCCCCGCGCCGTGGATGGTCAAGGACACGGCGCCGGCCCCGACGGACGGCGCCACCCCAGCGCCGACGCCCACGCCCTCGGCGTCGTGACCGAGGCGGACTCCCTGCGCGCACTCGTGCGCGTCATGGACCGCCTTTGCTCGCCGGGCGGCTGCCCATGGGACGCCCAGCAGACGCACGAGTCGCTGGTGCCGTACGCGCTGGAGGAGGCGTACGAGCTGGCGGAGGCGATCGAGACTGCCGACCGCCCGGGCCTGCGCGAGGAGCTGGGCGACCTGCTGCTGCAGGTGGTGTTCCACGCGCGCATCGCCACCGAGCACCCGACCGACCCGTTCGACGTCGACGACGTGGCCGCCGACCTCGTCGCCAAGCTCGTCCGACGGCACCCGCACGTGTTTGAGGAGACGCCGCTCGAGGGCGACGCGCACGTCCAGTGGGACCGGCTGAAGAACGCCGAGAAGCAGCGCACCTCCGCGCTCGACGGGATACCGCTGGCCCTCGGTGCGCTCGCGCGGGGCCAGAAGGTGCTCGCGCGCGCCGAGCGGGCCGGGCTCGACGCGGTCGGTGCCGCGGGGCGGATCGAGACCGAGGACGAGATCGGCCTACGGCTGCTCGGGGTCCTCGTCGACGCCCACGAGCAGGGGATCGACGCGGAGACCGCGCTGCGCGGCGCGGTCCGTCAGCTCGAGGACGACGTCCGCGCGACCGAGCAGGTGTCGCGCCGCGGCCCGAGCTCGGACAGGTAGGTCGCCCACTCGGCCGCGCTGAGCTCGCGGCCGGCGAACCCGCACGCGGCGTCGAACATGTCCCGCGCGTCCAAGTCCCACAGGAGGATGCCCGCGCTGCCGGTGGCGGCGAGCGCGAGCCCGTCGGGGCGCAGGGCCGCCGAGAAGAAGGCCGGGCCGTCGACCGGTATCGGGTCGCCGAGGCGGATCCGGCTCCCGACGTCGTAGACGGACACGCTCCCGCTCTTCGCCGATGCCGCCAGGACGCGGCCGTCATCGCTGAACTGCAGGGAGCTGACCTCGCCGACGGTGCTGGGGAGCTCGCCCAGTGCCTCTCCGGTCACCGGGTCACGGAGCCCGAGCTGGACTCCGGGCCCGGAGTTCAGGACGAGGGCCGTCTGCCCGAGCTCGCTGGACCACCAGCCCCGCTCGGGATCGCCGATCTGCTCGCCCGTGCGGCCGTCGAAGGTGTAGACCGTCCCGGTGTCGTCCCCGGGCGCGACCGTGCTGACGACGACGCGGGACAGGTCAGGCGCCGCGGAGACGCTCAGCGGCCACCCCACGGCGTGCATCGTCGGGCTGGCGCGGTCGCCGGTGATCGGCTCGACCCGGTCGACGGACCCGTCGGGCATCGCGGCGAACATGGTCTTGCCGTCCGGAGCTGCGCGGAGGAGCACGGCCTCCGGGGTGACACCGGGGACGCGGCGCTCCTCGCCGCTCTGCACGTCGACGGTCACGATCGCGTCGAGGTCCGGGTCGTACGCCGCGATCGCGTCCGCCGTGCCCCAGCCCGGCCCCAGGACTGCGGGGAGGCGCCGCACCGCGACGTCCCCGACCGGGTCCCACACGTCGAACTCGGTGAAGTCGTCGAGGATCGTGGCGGGGACGTCGGGTCGCACCGCCGTGAGCAGCTGACCACCACCCGGCTGGTAGCGGTCGACCAGCACGTGCCCGGGCGCCACCAGCCGGGCGATGGGGCCGGATCCGTCCAGCCGCCATCGGGTGATCACCGGCGACGTCACGCCGAAGTCCACCAGCTCCCGCCCGTCCGGGGTCACCTGCATCCAGCCGACGTTGCCGAGGCCGCTCTCGCGCGTGACCCCCGTGCGTTCCCCGGTGGCCAGGGAGCGCTCCTCGATCACGCCGTGGAAGGTTCCGCACCAGATCCGGCCGGCGGCGGCCGAGACGGCGAACCACGGGCACGGCGACTGGCGGCTGCCGGAGATCGCGACCGCCCAGCGCTGCGCGCCGGTCGCCAGGTCGACGGACACGATGCGCCGGTGGCCGACCCCGACGAGGGCGTCGCCGGCGACCGCGAGAGAGACGTTGGTCGACAGCTCGGGGACGTCGTAGGTCCCCACGACTGTCGCGGTCGCGGGGTCGACGGCGCGGACCTGCCCGGCGTTCGACCCGACGTACAAGGTGCCGTCCGGGCCGAACGCCAGCGCGCCGGAGCCCCAGTCGCGCGTGGGCGGTGCGTCGAGCGGGGGGACCACGCCGATCACCCTGCTGTCACGCGCCCCCAGCAGCACGGTCGTCCCGTCGGCGCCCTTGGTCACGGCGGTCGTCGTTCCGTCGGGGGTCACGGCGACCTCGCCGGACTGCCAGGGCAGGATCGCCGGGGAGCCCACCACGGCGCCCGACGCCACGTCATAGGTCGTGACCGTCGCGCACGCGAGCTCACCCACGACGGTGCGGGCGAGCGGCTCCACCGAGGTCACCGGCCGCTCCTCGTCGCACGGCTCGGGGCTCGAGCCGACCGTCAGGCGGACGGCCACGGCGCCATCGGCGCTGAGCCGCAGCATCGACCCCGGCCGCCCCCGATCGGGACCGGCGGCCTCGAACCGTCGCTCGACCGTGCCGGTCTTCAGGTCGACCAGCGCCGGCGCGCCCCCGTCCAGGGCGAGCACCGCGGTGGTCCCGTCGGGCATCAGCTCCCCGGGCGCCGAGCCGACGGCGTCCTGCACCCACGTGTACCCGAGGAATCCCGCCTGGCTGGTGAACGTGCCCAGGAGCGCGGACCGAGCCTGTGCGGACTGGGGTCGACGCCGGTAGGCCTCGGCCGCGAGGAGCGCGGCGACGGCCCGGTCGGTGTCGCGCAGCGCGAGGGACCTGGAGACCAGCTCGACGAACTGCGCGTCGTCGCGCGCCGCGCTCGCCGCATGCGCCTGCCGGCCCGCCGACCGGCCGTTGGCCAGGGCGACGCCCGACGCGACGAGCGAGACGACGAGCAGGCCCGCGGTCGCGCCGAGCAGGCCGCGCAGGCGGCGCGCCCGTGTCGCATCCCGCCGCGCGCGAGCCTCGGCGAGCGTCCGCTCCCGGTCGCGTGCGGCCACGGAGGCGTCGAGGAACGCGACCTCGACCGCGGTGAGGTCGGTGCCGCCGCGCGACCTCCACTCGAGCGTCGCCTCGAGGCGCCCCCCGCGGTACAGCTCGCCCTCGGGGCGGCCGAGAGACTCCCAGCCCTCCGCGGACGCCACGAGGTGCCGCATGATCCGCACGCCCGAGGCGTCCTCGTCGAGCCAGGCCTGCAGGCGCGGCCACGCGTGCGCGAGCGACTCATGAGCGATCTCGACCGCCCCGTCGTCGGCGGTGAGCAGGCGAGCGCCGATGAGGCCGGCGATGACGCGGTCGCGCCCGGCGTCGCCGCTCAGGTGGTTGCTGGCCAGGCGGTGGCGCGTGGGCGGACCGTCGGGGGACGGTGCGACGAGCCGGAGCATCAGCGACCGGCAGAGGTCGCGCTCGTGGGGGTCGAGGTGCTCGTACAGCTGGTCCGCCGAGCGCGCGACCGCCCCGGAGATGCCCCCGGTGGCGTGGTAGGCCTCGAGGGTGAGGACTCCGCCGTCGCGACGGCGCCAGGTCTCGACGAGCGCGTGCGACAGCAGGGGGAGGGCCCCGGCGTCGCCCTCCACGTCACGCAGCAGGACGTCCACGAGGCCCGGCTCGAGGCGCAGCCCGGCGCGTTCGGCAGGCCCCTCGACCGCGTCGCGCAGCGCGTCGCCGACCAGCGGCGGGACCAGGTGCATGCCCAGGTCGGCGAGCGCCGCCAGGTCCGCGTCGCTCCCGAGGCCCGTGATCTGGTCCGAGCGGATCGCGACGACGACGCCCGCACCGGCCTGGGCCCGCTCGACGAGCGTCCGGCAGAAGCGCTGGACCTGGCCGGGTTCCTGACGGAGCACGAAGAGCTCCTCCAGCTGGTCGACCGCGACGACGGCGTCCGCGCCGCACGACGCGAGCGCGGACTCGAGCGCGGTGACCGGGTCCGTGCCGGGCACCACGACGACGGTCTCGCGACCGCGGCGGCGCAGCTCGGCGACGATGCCGGCGCGCAGCAGCGAGCTCTTGCCGCAGCCCGACGCGCCGGCCAGCACCAGGAGCGGGGCAGTGCGCAGCCGGTCCAGGCACACGAGCACCTCGGCGTCCCGGCCGAAGAAGTCGTCCTGGTCGCGCTCGCCGTAGGCAGCCAGGCCCTTGTACGGGCAGGTCGAGCTGATCGGCGCCGGGCTGTGCGTCTCCAGCAGCGTCGGGTCCTGCCGGAGCATCCGCAGCTCGAGCTCCGAGAGCTGCGGGCCGGGATCGATCCCCAGCTCGTCGGACAACGAGCGTCGCGCGCGCCGCAGCGTGGCGAGCGCATCCGCCTGCCGCCCGCAGCGATACTGCGCCAGCGCCAGGGCCGCCCAGCGACGCTCGCGCAGCGGCTCCGCACGCACGCGTGACTCGCCGTCGCCGGCGACGGTGCGGTGGTCGCCCGCGGCGAGCTGCGCCTCGAGCAGGTCCTCCTCGGCGATCCGCCGGATCTCGTGGAGACGCTCGGCCTCGGAGCGGCCCTCGTCCCAGCCGACGAGCTCGACGAAGGCCGGCCCGCTCCACAGGGCCAGCGCGCGTTCGAGCGTGGACGTCGCCCGCTCCGGCTCCCCGGTCGCCATGTGCGTCCGGGCGCGGAAGACCTGCTCCTCGAACCGGTGCGCGTCGATCGAGCCCGGGTCGACCACCAGCCGGTAGCCCGCGCTCGTGGTCTCGATGCTCTCGGGCCCGAGGGCCTTGCGCAGTCGTGCGACCGCCGCCTGCAGCTGCTTGTTCCACGTCGTCGGTGGCTGCTGACCCCAGACGGCGTCGGCAAGCGTGTCGACGTCGACCGGGCTGCCGAGATGCACCACCAGGGCGGCGAGCACGATGCGCTCCCGTGGGCCGAGCGCACCGGCGTCGTCGAGACGCAGCGGGCCGAGCACCGAGATGCTCATGCTGCGATTGTCCTCATGCCCACACGCAGGTCAATGTGGTGCATACCGGGCGGATACCGGGCGGAGCGCGGGTGCGGGGCAGGCCGGACGACGGTGGCCGCATGACCACCACGCCGAGCACCCAGAACCGCACGACCGCGCCCGTCGCGACCGCCCCCGGCCGCAGCTCTGGCACCCCCCGCCGCCTCGCCGGTCTGGCCGTCGGCGTCCTCGCAGCCGTCCTGCTCACCGCGGGGGCCACGTCCGCGGGGTCGGCACCGTCCGTGCCGGTTCCGTTGCCGGGACCCTGGCCGACCGCACCGACCTGCGCCGAGCTACACGCCCAGCGCACGGCGACGTCGCCCGCGTGCGACTGGTACCGCAGCAGGGCTCTCGCCCAGGCCTCGCGACTCCCGTCGTGCATCCGGCTGACCGAGCCCCACGCGACRTTCCGGTTCGTCCAGCCGACTCCCTACTGAGTCCGCTCCAGCGGAGGCGAGGACCGCAGGGGCGTCCTCGCCTCCCGCTGCGTGAGGGCGGGACCTTCTGGCCCCGTCGCCTCCGCCCGCGGCTGGTACGGAGTTTCCCAGGATCGTCCGAGTTCCGGAGGGAAAGCGCTTGCCCGCGCACGGTTCGGGCCCGTAGCCTGCCCGTGGCCGCCATGATGAGCGCCACGGGCACGACCATCTGACGACGGAGGACCGCAGCGATGCGCATCGGCATCCCGACCGAGAGCCGGGCAGGCGAACGGCTCGTGGCGGCCACCCCGAAGACCGCCGCGCAGCTGGTGGGCCTCGGGTACGACGTGGTCGTCGAGCGTGGGGCCGGTGACGCCGCGACGTTCCGACCCGAGGCCTACGAGGCTGCCGGGGCGACGGTGGGGTCGGCGGACGACGTCTGGACGAGCGACGTCGTCGCCAAGGTCAACGCGCCGACCGACGACGAGGTCGCGGCTCTGCGCCCGGGCGCCACGCTCGTCGCGATGCTGGCGCCGGCGTCGGCGCCGGACCTCGTCGACACCCTGCACGCGCGGGGAGTGACGGCGCTCGCGCTCGACGCGGTGCCGCGCATCTCCCGCGCGCAGGCGCTCGACGTGCTGAGCACGATGTCCAACGTCGCCGGCTACCGCGCGGTGGTCGAGGCGGCCGAGGCGTACGGCGGGATGTTCACCGGCCAGGTCACCGCCGCGGGCAAGACGCCGCCGGCGCGGGTGTTCGTGATCGGCGCGGGCGTGGCCGGGCTCGCGGCCATCGGGGCCGCCGGCAGCATGGGCGCCCGCGTGCGCGCCTTCGACGTGCGGCCCGAGGTGGGCGAGCAGATCGAGTCGATGGGGGCGACGTTCGTGCAGGCGGAGGCCGCCCAGCAAGCGGTCAGCGCCGACGGCTACGCCAGCGCCCTGACGGCCGAGCAGGAGCGCCTGACCCAGCAGATGTACGCCACCGAGACGGCCGACGCGGACATCGTCATCACCACCGCGCTGGTGCGGGGGCTCGCGCCGACCACGATCACCGCGGCGATGGTCGCGGGCATGCGGCCCGGCAGCGTCATCGTCGACCTCGCGGCGTCCGGCGGCGRCAACTGCGAGCTCACGGTCCCGGGGTCCTCGGTCCTGACCGACAACGGCGTGCGCGTGATCGGGTACACCGACCTGACCAGCCGGATGCCGCAGCACACGTCCCAGCTGTTCGGCACCAACATCGTGCACCTGCTCCAGCTGCTCACCCCCGGCAAGGACGGCGAGCTCGTCCTCGACCTCGACGACCCCGTGCAGCGCGGCATGGCCGTGACCCGCGACGGCGAGGTTCTCTGGCCGCCGCCCCCGGTGCAGGTGTCGGCCGCTCCGGCCGCGGCCGCCGGCCCCACCGAGGAGGAGCGGGCCGCCCTCGCCGCGACCGCGGAACGCGACAAGGCTCGCCGACGACAACAGCGCTCGGTCGTCCTCGCGCTGCTGGCGGTGGTCGTGCTGCTCGGCATCTCGTTCGCGCCGACCGCGTTCCTCGGCCACTTCACGGTGTTCGTGCTGGCGGTCATCGTCGGCTACTACGTCATCTCCAACGTCAGCCACTCGCTGCACACGCCGCTCATGGCGCAGACCAACGCCATCTCCGGGATCATCCTGGTCGGCGCGCTCCTGCAGATCGGCGACGACAGCTGGCTGGTGACCGTGCTCGCGGTGATCGCCGCATCGGTGGCCAGCATCAACGTGTTCGGCGGCTTCCTCGTCGCCAACCGCATGATCCGCATGTTCCGGAAGGACGCCTGAGCCCGTGCTGACCTCCGTGGCCCAGGCGGTCTACGTCGCCGCCGCAGTCCTGTTCATCCTCAGCCTCGCCGGCCTGTCCAAGCAGGAGACCGCCCGCCGGGGCAACGTCGCCGGCATGGTGGGCATGGCGCTCGCCCTCGTCGCGACGATCGCGCTCGCCCTCCAGCGCTCCGAGCGGCCCGTCGAGGTCACCGCGTCGCTCATCCTCGTCGTGCTGCTCATCGGGTCGACCGTCGGCACGTGGCAGGCGCGCCGCGTCGAGATGACGCAGATGCCCGAGCTCATCGCGATCCTGCACTCGTTCGTCGGGCTCGCGGCCGTGCTCGTCGGCTACAACTCGTTCCTCACGGAGCCAGCAGACCCCGCGCACCTGGTCGAGGTGTTCCTCGGCGTCCTCATCGGCGCCGTGACGTTCACCGGGTCGATCGTCGCGTACCTCAAGCTGTCCACCCGGATCCGCTCCGCGCCGCTCATGCTGCCGGGCCGCAACGTGCTCAACCTCGCCATGGTCCTGGCGTCGGCCGGGCTCCTCGTGTGGTTCCTGGGCACGGGCAGCGTGCTGCCGCTGCTGCTCATGACCGTCGTCGCGCTGGCCCTCGGCTGGCACCTGGTCGCGTCGATCGGCGGCGGCGACATGCCGGTCGTCGTCTCGATGCTCAACTCGTACTCCGGGTGGGCCGCCGCGGCGGCGGGCTTCATGCTCGGCAACGACCTGCTCATCGTCACCGGCGCCCTCGTCGGGTCGTCCGGTGCGATCCTCAGCTACCTCATGTGCACGGCCATGAACCGGTCGTTCATCTCGGTCATCCTCGGCGGGTTCGGGGCCGAGGGCGGCACCGTGGCGGCGTCCGACGTCGACCTGGGGGAGTTCCACGAGGTCAAGGCGCCGGAGGTCGCGGAGCTGCTCGCCGACGCCCGCTCCGTCGTCATCACGCCCGGCTACGGCATGGCCGTCGCCAAGGCGCAGTACCCGGTGGCGGAGCTCGTCGCCAAGCTGCGCGCCCGTGGGGTCGACGTCCGATTCGGCGTCCACCCCGTCGCGGGCCGGCTGCCCGGGCACATGAACGTGCTGCTCGCCGAGGCCAAGGTGCCCTACGACATCGTGCTGGAGATGGACGAGATCAACGGCGATCTCGCGGACACCGACGTGGTCCTGGTCATCGGCGCCAACGACACCGTGAACCCCGCGGCGCTCGACGACCCGTCGTCGCCCATCGCCGGCATGCCGGTGCTCGAGGTGTGGAAGGCCGGGCGCGTGATCGTCTTCAAGCGGTCTATGGCCACCGGCTACGCGGGCGTGCAGAACCCGCTGTTCTTCCGCGACAACACCTCGATGCTGTTCGGCGATGCCAAGGACCAGGTCGAGCACATCATGCTGGCGCTCTGAACCAGCCGTCCCACCAGTCGAAGGGCCCAGGACGCCCGCTCGGGGACGCCAGTAGGGTGAGGTCGTAAACCCACCCGCTTCAGAAGGAGCACCCATGGCCAGCATCGAGGCCGTCGGCGCCCGCGAGATCCTGGACTCGCGCGGCAACCCCACTGTCGAGGTCGAGGTCGCCCTCGACGACGGCACCATCGCCCGCGCCGCCGTCCCCTCGGGTGCCTCGACCGGCGCGTTCGAGGCCGTCGAGCGCCGTGACGGCGACTCCGCCCGCTACCTGGGCAAGGGCGTCGAGGAGGCCGTCGCGGCCGTCATCGACGAGATCGCTCCCGAGCTCATCGGCTTCGAGGCCACCGAGCAGCGCCTGGTCGACGCCGCGCTGATCGACCTCGACGGCACCGCCAACAAGGGCAAGCTCGGCGCCAACGCGATCCTCGGCGTCTCGCTCGCCGTGGCCAAGGCAGCTGCCGACTCGGCCGACCTGCCGCTCTTCCGCTACCTCGGCGGCCCGAACGCGCACGTGCTGCCGGTCCCGATGATGAACATCCTCAACGGTGGGTCGCACGCCGACTCCAACGTCGACATCCAGGAGTTCATGGTCGCCCCCATCGGTGCGGCCACGTACCGCGAGGCGCTGCGCACCGGCGTCGAGGTCTACCACTCGCTCAAGTCCGTGCTGAAGAGCAAGGGCCTGTCGACGGGTCTCGGCGACGAGGGTGGCTTCGCTCCGAACCTGGGCAGCAACCGCGAGGCGCTCGACCTGATCCTGGTCGCCATCGAGAAGGCCGGCTTCACGCCCGGCGTCGACCTGGGCCTCGCGCTCGACGTCGCCGCCACCGAGTTCTTCAAGGACGGTGCCTACCAGTTCGAGGGCAAGTCCCTGACGAACGAGGAGCTGTCCGCGTACTACGAGCAGCTGGTGAAGGACTACCCGCTGGTCTCCATCGAGGACCCGCTGTCCGAGGACGAGTGGGAGGGCTGGTCCCACCTGGTCGCCACCATCGGCGACAAGGTCCAGATCGTCGGCGACGACCTGTTCGTCACCAACCCCGAGCGCCTGCGCAAGGGCATCGAGCTCAAGGCGGCCAACTCGCTGCTGGTCAAGCTCAACCAGATCGGCACGCTGACGGAGACGTTCGACGCCGTCGAGCTGGCCCAGCGCAGCGGCTTCACGACGATGACCTCGCACCGCTCCGGCGAGACCGAGGACACCACGATCGCCGACCTGTCGGTGGCCACGAACGCCGGCCAGATCAAGACGGGTGCCCCGGCACGCGGCGAGCGCATCAACAAGTACAACCAGCTGCTCCGCATCGAGGAGGAGCTGGACGACGCTGCGCGCTACGCCGGCCGCTCCGCCTTCCCGCGGTTCCAGGCCTGACGCACGACCTCGAAGGCCGGTCACCCACGGGTGGCCGGCCTTCGGCGCGCCACGTTTCGCGACGTCCGCGCAGGTCGGTGCGGTCCGAGGCAGAATCGACGCCATGTCTGCCCCCCGACGCCCGGCGTCMCCGAGCGCTTCGGGTCGGCGTCCGGCGGCCCCGCGGTCCGGGACGCCGACCGCTGGGGCGAACGTGCCGCGCGGGAACACGGGCAGTCGGTCGTCGGCCCCCCGGTCCGGGGCCACGCCCCGCGTCGGTCCGGCGCCCTCGTCGTCGGCCCGCCCCTCCTCGTCGCGACCCTCCGCCTCCCGCCCCGCCACGCGCGGCAGCGCACCGACGCCGCCCCGCGGCACCCCCCGCGCCGAGCGGGTGCAGGTGCGCGTGCCGCGGCTGTTCACGGTGCGCGCGATGGTGTTCTCGTGCGTGCTGCTGCTCGCGTTCGTGCTCGTGTACCCGACGCTGCACTCCTACCTGCAGCAGCGCGTCGAGGTGGACCAGCTGCGCGGCCAGGTCGAGTCGGCGCGGCAGCGGAACGACGACCTCGAGGCGGACCTCAAGCGGTGGGACGACGAGGCGTACGTGCGGGCGCAGGCGCGCGAGCGGCTGTCGTTCGTGATGCCGGGGGAGAAGGCGTTCCGGGTGATCGACCCGGAGACCATCCCCGACACCCCGCCCGCCGCCGACGGCCCCGCGTCCGTGCTCGACTCGGGCTCGACCCTGCCCTGGTACGCGAACGTCTGGGAGTCCGTGCAGGTGGCCGGCCAGACGCCGGTGGCCGGTACCGACGATGCCGCGCCGACGGGCGACAATGGGACGCCCGCCCCGATCCCCACGGCCCCGGCGGGCGGCTGACCCACCCCGCGCACGAACGGACCGCTGCTGTGACCACCTCTTTCGACGCCGTCTCCGACCAGGACATCACGGTGCTCGCCGAGCAGCTCGGTCGCCCCCCGCGCGGGGTCGTCGGCATCGCCGCCCGGTGCGTCTGCGGCCGCCCGCTCGTCGTGCGCACCGCCCCCCGCCTCGACGACGGCACCCCGTTCCCGACGACCTACTACCTCACCTGCCCTCCGGCGGTCGCCGCGGTGAGCACGCTCGAGGCCGGCGGGCTCATGAAGGAGCTCACCGCCCGGCTCGCCGACGACGAGGAGCTGGCCGCCGCCTACCGTCGCGCGCACGACGCGTACCTCGCCGACCGCGAGGCCCTCGGGCACGTCGAGGAGATCGCGGGCATCTCCGCCGGCGGCATGCCGACGCGCGTCAAGTGCCTGCACGTGCTGGTCGGCCACGCCCTCGCCGCCGGCCCGGGCGTCAACCCGATCGGCGACGAGGCCCTGGCGCTGATCCGCGACGAGTGGCGCCCCGACCGCTGCACCTGCTGACCCGACTCTTGCGTCGACGCGAGATCCGAGTAGGTGCGCCTCAACCTCACTTCCTCGGCGTCCGCACCTTCGCGCGTCCTGGCGACCGGATGTGCGGACGTTGGCGGAGTGGGGCGGGCGACGGTGGGGGAGGATGAGCGCGTGACGCGTGTGGCTGCCATCGACTGCGGGACCAACTCCATCCGACTGCTCGTCGCCGACGTCGATCCCGACGCCGGCACGCTCGTGGACCTGGACCGCCGCATGGAGGTGGTCCGCCTCGGGCAGGGCGTCGACCGGACCGGTCGCATCGCCCCCGAGGCCCTGGAGCGCACGCTCGACGCCGCCCGGCGCTACAACGACATCTGCGCGGAGCTCGGCGTCGAGGCGATCCGGTTCGTGGCCACGTCGGCTTCGCGGGACGCGGAGAACCGGGCCGACTTCGTCGACGGGGTGCGTGCCGCGCTGGGCGTCGAGCCCGAGGTCGTGCCGGGCGACGAGGAGGCCGCCCTGTCGTTCCGCGGGGCCACGGGCGTGCTCGCCGGTGCTCATCCCGGCCCGTTCCTCGTCGTCGACCTCGGTGGCGGCTCGACCGAGCTGGTGCTGGGTACGACGACGCCTGAGGCCGCGTTCTCGATGGACGTCGGGTGCGTGCGGATGACCGAGCGCCACCTGCGCAGCGACCCGCCGACCGCCGCCGAGATCGCCGCCGCCCACGCCGACGTCGGCGCCGCACTCGACACGGCTGCGGCCATCGTCCCGCTCGGCAAGACCGTCACGCTCGTCGGGCTCGCCGGCTCGGTGACCACCGTGACCGCCCACGGGCTCGGCCTGCCTGCCTACGACCCCGCGATCATCGACGGGTCGGTGCTGCCGGTCGACGTCGTGCTCGCCGCGTGCGACGACCTCCTCGGCCGGACCCGTGCCGGGCGTGCCGCCCTCGGGTTCATGCACCCCGGCCGCATCGACGTGATCGGCGCCGGCGCGCTGGTCTGGGCCGACGTCGTCCGGCGAGTTCGCGACGAGGTCGCCGCGGCCGGCGGTCGGCTCACCGAGGTCGTCACCTCCGAGCACGACATCCTCGACGGCATCGCCTGGAGCATCGCCACCCGCTGACGACGTCCGAGCAGAAGCACCCCAGGGCCTCCACCTGCTCGGATGCTATGCCTCTCCGGCACGTCCGCACTTTCGCGCGTCGCGACGCCCGAATCTGCGGACGCTGCGTCATCCCAAGCCGGACGTCCGCACGATCGCGCGTACCGACGACCGAATCTGCGGACGCTGCGTCATCCCAAGCCGGACGTCCGCACGATCGAGCGCCACGACGACCGAATCTGCGAACCTGCGGGGGAGGCCGGACGTCCGCACTGCTGCGGGTCCTGGCACGCACGAGTGCGGACGCAGCGCGGGAGGCCCACACGTCCGCACTGCTGCGGGTTCTGGCCCGCACGAGTGCGGACGCTGCGGTCCAACCCGCCCCACTCCGCACCTCCGCGGGATCTGTGAGCCCGGTGGTGCCCCCCAACGGCGGACCACCTGGCAGGATGTGACCTGGGAGCGCTCTCATGGCGCCAGAGCAAGGCCCGACGCCGTCGTCGCTCGAGGAGGAGCGCCATGCCCACGAGGGAGCCTGTGCTCGACCGCCGCCTGCTGCTCCAGCTGGGCGCGACGACTGGGCTGCTGGCCGCCTGCGCGCCGGAGGGCGCGGACCCCGCGCCGACCCCGCCGGCACCMGACACGACCTGGCGGCCCCCGGCGGAGCCGATGACGTTCCCGGCGGGATTCGTGTGGGGCGCGGCGACGTCGGCGTTCCAGATCGAGGGCTCGACGACGGCGGACGGGCGCGGCCCGTCGATCTGGGACACCTTCGCAGCAACGCCGGGACGGATCCGCGACGGCTCGACCGGTGACCCCGCCGCCGACCACTACAGGCTCTGGGAGTCGGACCTCGACCTGATCAAGGACCTGGGGCTGCCCGCGTACCGGTTCTCGGTGGCGTGGCCGCGCATCCAGCCGACGGGTTCGGGGGCGGTCAACCCGGCGGGGGTCGACTTCTACCGCCGTCTCGTGGACGGGCTGCTGGCCCGCGACATCCACCCCGCGATCACGCTCTACCACTGGGACCTGCCGCAGCCGTTGCAGGACGCGGGCGGCTGGGCCGTCCGCGACACGGCCGACCGGTTCGGCGAGTACGCGGCGGTCATGTTCGACGCCCTGCGGGACGTGGACGCCACCTGGCTCACGATCAACGAGCCGAAGACCACGGCGTTCGTCGGCTACCGCTGGGGGTCGCACGCGCCCGGGATCACCGATGTCGACCAGGCGGCCGCGGCCGTCCACCACCAGCTGCTCGGGCACGGGAGGGCGGTGCAGGCCTTCCGCGAGAGCGGCGCCGCGGGGGGCATCGGCATCGCGCTCAACCTCATGCCTGTCTACCCGGTGAGCCGCGAGGCGGACGCGGCGGCGGTCCGCGTGGACGGCGTCGAGAACCGGTTGTTCCTCGACCCCGTCCTGCGGGGGAGGTACCCAGCCGACGCCCTCGGCGACCAACCCGGCCAGCTCCCGGCCGACCCACAGAAGTTCGGGGCTCTGGTGCAGGACGGCGACCTGGCGGCGATCAGCGCGCCGCTCGACGTCCTCGCGGTGCAGTACTACGGCGTCGCAGGTGTCGACGAGAACGGCGAGCAGGTCGCGCTCTACCCGACGTCCGCGGCGGACTGGCAGCAGGTGCACCCGGAGGGCCTCTACGACCTGCTGATGGACCTGCTCATCGACTACCCGGACGCGCCGCCGCTGGTCATCACCGAGAACGGGATCCCCGACCCGACGCCCGAGGGCACCACCGACGACCCCGAGCGGCTCGAGTTCCTGCGCGCGCACCTGCAGCAGGCGGCGCGCGCGATCGGCGACGGGGTGCGCCTGACCGGCTACTACGCGTGGTCGCTGCTGGACAACTTCGAGTGGGCCGAGGGCATGACACAGCGGTGGGGGCTGGTGCACGTCGACGTCGACACCCAGGAGCGGACGCCCAAGCAGAGCGCGAGCTGGTACTCCACAGTGGTCCGGGCGAACGCCGTCGAGCCTTCCTGAGCGCGCACTGTGCGCAGTATCACCGGGTTCTGGTACGGCAGTGGAACCCTCGCGCCGCTACCGTTGAAGGTATGCCTCAGTCTGCCTCCGACGTCGCGACCCCGAAGGCCTCCGTGGATGCGGCGGCCCGCCCGAGCAAGCCTCGCAAGGTGCCCCGCGTCGTGATCCTCGGCGGCGGCACGGTCGGCCTGTACACGGCACGCCGGCTGCGCAAGCGCCTCGGCAAGCGGGAGGCGGCCATCGTCGTCGTCGACCCGCGCCCCTACATGACCTACGCGCCGTTCCTCCCGGAGGCAGCGGCCGGCTCGATCGACCCCCGCAACGTCGTCGCGCCGCACCGCCGCGCGCTCAAGGGCGTCGACGTGCTGCAGGGCAAGGTCAGCCAGATCAACCACGCCGACCGCACGGTCGAGATCACGCCCGAGGAGGGCGACGCGTACTGGATCACCTACGACCACCTCGTCGTGGGCCTCGGCGCCGTCGCCCGCACGCTGCCCATCCCGGGCCTGGCGGACTTCGGCATCGGCTTCAAGAACGTCGAAGAGGCCATCGCGCTGCGCAACCACGTGCTCAACCGCATCGACGTCGCGGCCAGCACCTGGGACCCCGAGCTGCGTCGCCGCATGCTCACCTTCGTGTTCGTCGGCGGCGGCTTTGCCGGCATCGAGGCGCTGGGCGAGGTCGAGGACATGGCCCGCGCCGCGGTCAAGTACTACAAGGCCGTCGAGCAGGACGAGCTGCGGTTCGTCCTGGTCGAGGGCTCGCCGCGCATCCTGCCCGAGGTCAGCGAGGAGCTGGGCGGCTACACGCTCGAGCAGCTGCGCAAGCGCAACATCGAGATCCACCTGTCGACCTTCCTGAGCAGCTGCGTCGACGGCCACATCGTGCTGTCGAACAAGACCGAGTTCGACGCCGAGACCCTGGTGTGGACCGCGGGCGTCAAGGCGAACCCGGTGCTCAAGGACTCGGACCTGCCGCTGGACGGCCTGGGCCGGGTCACGTGCAACGCGTTCCTGCAGGTGGTCGACGCCGACGGCACCGTAGTGCCCGACGCGTACGCCGCCGGTGACTGCGCCGCCGTGCCGGACCTGTACAACCCCGGCAAGTTCTGCCCGCCGAACGCCCAGCACGCGCTGCGCGAGGGCAACCACCTGGGCGACAACCTCTCCCGCGTGCTGCGCTCCGCCGAGCTGACCGAGTACAAGCACAAGAACATCGGCGCCGTCGCGTCGCTCGGCATGTACCAGGGCGTCGCGCAGATGTTCGGCCGGATCAAGGTCCGCGGCTTCCTCGCGTGGGTGCTGCACCGCTCGTACCACGTGGCCGCCATGCCGACGTGGAACCGCAAGATCCGGATCGCCGCGGGCTGGACCGGCTCGCTGCTGCTGCGCCGCGAGGTCGTCGCGCTCGGCAGCCTGCACGACCCCCGGGCGGAGTTCCGCTCCGCCTCGGTGCCCGCCAAGCCGCGGGCGGTCGAGCCGGGCGAGAAGGACCCGTCGTTGCCGGCCATCAAGGCCGAGGCCGGGTCGCCGGCGGAGAAGAGCGCGACCAAGGGCGCCAAGAGCGCCTGAGCACGCCCGACACGAGCCCTCGGATCCCTCGCGGACCGGGGGCTCGTTCGCGCCCTGGCAGGATGTGGCCCGGCCCCCGTAGCCCAACTGGCAGAGGCAGCCGGCTTAAACCCGGCACAGTCCGGGTTCGAACCCCGGCGGGGGCACCGGACCGGCCCCTGAGTGCTGAGATGGGGCCATGGAACGCATCGCGGTTCGACGACGAGTCACGCGCATCACCCTCCAGGACGGCGCTCGGCGGACCGAGGACGTGCTCGCGGCCGAGGAGCCGCTCGAGATCCGCGTCGGCGGCCGCGCACTGGCCGTCACGATGCGCACGCCCGGCCACGACGTCGACCTCGCCGCGGGGTTCCTCGTCTCCGAGGGTGTCGTCGCGGCCGCCGAGGACTTCGCCGCCGCGCGCTACTGCGCCGGGGCCACCGTCGACGGCCTCAACACCTACAACGTCCTCGACGTGACGCTGGCCCGCGGCGTCCCGGCGCCCGACCCCAGCCTGGAGCGCAGCTTCTACACGACGTCGTCCTGCGGGCTCTGCGGGAAGGCGAGCATCGACGCCGTCCGGACGCGCTCGCGCTGGACGGTCGCCGACGACGACCGCGCGATCGCGGCCGAGCTGCTGGCGACGTTCCCCGACCGCCTCCGGGAGCGCCAGGAGGTCTTCGCCAAGACGGGTGGGCTGCACGCCGCCGGACTCTTCGACGCCGCCACGGGCGAGCTGCTCGTGCTGCGCGAGGACGTCGGCCGCCACAACGCCGTGGACAAGGTGGTCGGCTGGGCGCTCACGGCAGGGCTGCTCCCGCTGCGCGGCACGGTGCTCATGGTGTCCGGGCGGTCGTCGTTCGAGCTGACGCAGAAGGCGCTCATGGCCGGCATCCCCGTGCTGGCCGGCGTGTCCGCGCCGTCCTCGCTCGCCGCCGACCTCGCGCAGGAGTCGGGGATCACCCTCGTGGGGTTCCTGCGGGGGTCGTCGATGGTCGTGTACTCGCGGCCCGAGCGCGTGCTGGTCGGAGCGCGGGTCTGATGCCGCGCAAGCCGCCCGTCGAGGACCCGACCTACGACCGGATGAGGGTCCACCCGCCGGACGCGTGGGCCGTGGGGCTGCCGGCCGTCGTCAACGCCGTGACCTACGCGCTCGAGGACCTGGGGCCCAGCCGCTCGCTCACCCTGCTCTCGCGGGTGAACCAGAAGGACGGGTTCGACTGCATGAGCTGCGCCTGGCCGGACCCGGCGCACCGTGCGCGCGCGGAGTTCTGCGAGAACGGCGTGCGCGCAGTCTCGTGGGAGGCCACCCCGGTGACGGTGCCGACGACGTTCTGGGCGGAACACTCGCTCACGGACTTGCAAGAGAAGTCGGAGTACTGGCTGGGCATGCAGGGCCGGCTCGTCGAGCCCGTCCACAAGGCGGCCGGCAGCGACCACTACGTGCCGGTGAGCTGGGCGGACGCGCTCCGCCTGGTGGCCGACAGGCTCCGTGGCCTCGACTCACCCGACCAGGCCGCGTTCTACACCAGCGGCCGCACGGCCAACGAGACGGCGTTCCTCTACCAGCTGTTCGTGCGCGCCTTCGGCACCAACAACCTGCCCGACTGCTCGAACATGTGCCACGAGTCGACGGGCACGGCGATGAACGCGACGCTCGGCGTCGGCAAGTCGACCATCGCCTACGACGACTTCGCGAAGGCGGACCTGGTCATCGTCATGGGGCAGAACCCCGGCACCAACCATCCCCGCATGCTCACCGCGCTCGAGGACGCCAAGCGCAGCGGCGCGGCGATCGTCGCGGTCAACCCGCTGCCCGAGGCGGCGATGCGGCGCTACAAGAACCCGAAGACGGTGCGCGGGATGGTCGGCCGGGGGACCGACCTGGCCGACCAGTTCCTGCAGATCCGCAGCGGCGGCGACATGGCCCTGCTGCAGTGGGTGTCCCGGCGTGTGCTCGAGGCCGAGGACCGCAGCCCGGGCACCGTGCTCGACCATGAGTTCCTGACCGAGCACACGCTCGGGCTCCAGGACTTCCGGGCGCACCTCCAGGCGCTCGACGAGCAGGAGGTCCTCGCCGCGACGGGTCTCACGGCCGCCGAGATGGACGAGCTGGCGGACCGCTACCTCGCGGCCGACCGCGTGATCATCACGTGGGCGATGGGCATCACGCAGCACCGCAAGGGCGTCGACACGATCAAGGAGATCGTCAACCTGCTCCTGCTGCGCGGCAACATCGGCAAGCCCGGCGCGGGCGCGTCCCCCATCCGCGGGCACAGCAACGTGCAGGGCGACCGCACGATGGGCATCTGGGAGAAGATGCCCGACGCGTTCCTGGACGCGCTGGCCGCCGAGTTCTCGTTCGAGCCGCCGCGCCGGCACGGCCTGGACTCCGTGCGGTCGATCGAGGCGATGCAGCGCGGCGAGATCAAGGTCTGGTTCGCGCTCGGGGGCAACCTCGTCGCGGCGATCTCTGACACGGCGGCCGCCGAGGCCGCGATGCGCGGGACGGACCTGACCGTGCAGGTGTCGACCAAGCTCAACCGGTCGCACGTGGTGACGGGCGCGGAGGCGCTGATCCTGCCGACGCTCGGTCGCACCGACGTCGACCTGCAGGAGACGGGCCCGCAGTTCGTCTCCGTCGAGGACTCCGTGTGCGCGGTGCACGGGACCCACGGCGCGGTCCCGCCCGTCTCGCCGACCCTGCTCTCGGAGATCTCGATCGTCACCCGCCTGGCCCGCGCCGTCCTGGGCGACGACGGGCCGATCGACTGGGCCGGGTTCGAGCGCGACTACAACACGATCCGGGAGTCGATCTCGCGCGTCGTCCCCGGCTTCGCGGACTTCAACCGCCAGGTCCGACGCAAGGGCGGGTTCGTGCTGCCGAACGGCCCGCGCGACTCCCGGACCTTTCCGACGACGACCGGCAAGGCGATGATCACGGTCAACGAGCTCGTGCCCGTGGAGTGCCCGCCGGGCCGGCTGATCCTGCAGACCGTCCGCTCGCACGACCAGTTCAACACGACGATGTACAGCCTCAGCGACCGCTACCGCGGCATCAAGAACGGCCGCGACGTGGTGTTCGTCAACCCGGACGACCTCCTCGAGCTCGGCCTCGCCGACGGCGACCGCGTGGACATCGCGAGCGAGTGGCCCGGGGAACCGGACCGCTGGCTGCGGGGCTACCGCGTGGTGTCCTACCCGACCTCGCGGGGGTGCGCCGCCGCGTACTTCCCCGAGGCGAACGTGCTCGTCCCGCTGGCCAGCACGGCGATCGGGAGCAACACGCCGGTCTCGAAGGCGGTCGTCGTCCGGCTGCAGAAGGCGTAGGCCCCCTCAGCCGGTCAGTCGAGCCCCTGCTCCGACTCCTCGATCGTGGCGAGCCAGTCGCGCTTGCTCGCACGCCAGCCCTCGTCGTCGGCCCCCAGCCGCCAGTAGCCGGAGACCGAGAGCTGGTCGCGCGTGATCCCGCGGTCCACGCGCACGTGCTTGCGCAGCTCGCGGACCACGCCGGCCTCGCCGTGCACGAACGCGCTGACGGGGGCGGGCAGCTCGGGCAGAGCGGTGACGGCGTCGACGAGAGCGAGGCCAGCCACGCCGATGCCCTGGTGGACCCAGTGGACGTGCACGCCCGGCGGGAACGTCAGCGGGATCTGGTCCTGCGCGTCGTGCACCTCGATGACGGCATGCCCGACGGCGTCGGCGGGCAGGCGCTCGAGCGCGACCGCGATGGCCGGGAGGGCGCTGGCGTCGCCGGCGTACAGGTGCGACGCGGCGGCGGGGTCGGGCGACCAGGCGCCGCCGGGGCCGACCAGCAGCACCTCGTCGCCGGGCTGGGCATCTGCCGACCACGGGCCGGCGATGCCCTCGTCGCCGTGCACCACGAAGTCGAGCGTGAGCTCGCCGGCGCCGGCGTCCCAGGCACGGACGGTGTAGGACCGCTGGCGGGGCTGCTGCTCGGGGGGCAGGGTCGCGCGCACCGCGTCGAGATCGAGCCGGCCGTCCTCGCGCAGCGGGCGCGGCGTGCCCGCGGGCAGGAACACGACCTTGACGTAGGAGTCGGCGTGCGGCGACGGCTGGAACGCGGCGAGCCCGGGGCCGCCGACGACGACCCGGACCATCGTCGCCGCGATCCGTTCCGTCCGGACGACCACCCCCACGAGCGGGGCGGGGCGCGGGCGGGCCGGTGCGTCGGTCATCGAGGTCCTTCGTCGGAGGGGGTGGTGGTGCGGCGGCCCACGCTAGTCGAGCCCGCTGTCAGGTGCGGGTCGCGTGCGCGTCGAGGTCGTCGTTGAGGCGGGTGAGCAGCGTGGCCAGGAGGCGACGGTCGTCCGGCGACCAGTCGGCGAGGACGTCCGCGTAGACCTCGGCACGCGCGGCCCGCGTGTCGGCCAGCGCCGCGGTGCCGGCGGGCGTGGTGGTGACCACCGCGCGGCGGCCGTCGTGCACGTCGCGCTCGCGCGTCACGTAGCCCGCGGCCTCCATCGCCAGCACCTGGCGCGTCACGGTCGACGCGTCGAGGCGCAGGTGGTCCGCGATCTCGTTGATACCGGCCGGGCCGGTGGTGTCGAGGAGGCGGAGCGCCAGGTACGCGGAGCGCTCGAGCGTCGTGGACAGGCGGGTGGTGGCCCGGCGGCTGCGGTCCGCGAGCCGCAGCAGCAGAGCCACCTGGGCCTCGACCGCAGCGGCTGCGTCGTCGTCGCTCATGGGTGTAGCCTACATGGAGTTAGCTGCCCCATACAGATACAAGGATCAGCACGTGGCGTCGTCCCGCACAGAACCGAACAAGACCGCGATCTACTCGACAGCACTCACGGCGTTCTTCGCCATCGCGGGGATCGCGATCGTGGACCCCATCCTCCCCGCCATCGGTGCTGCCATCGGCGCGTCCACCTGGCAGATCGAGCTGCTCTTCACCGCCTACATCGCCGTCATGGCGGTCGGCATGATCCCCGCCGTCATGGCGACCGGGAAGTTCGGATACAAGAAGGTCCTCGCCACCGGCGTGAGCACCGTCGCGGTCGCCGCGATCCTCGCCTCGCTGTCCAGCGGCATCGTGTCGCTGGCGGTCCTGCGCGGCCTGTGGGGACTCGGCAACGCGATGTTATTCGCCACGGCGATGGTGCTGCTGGTGTCGCTGGCCAACGACAAGAAGTGGGTCGTCGAGCTGTTCGAGACGTGCGTGGGCCTCGGGTTCGCCATCGGCCCGCTGATCGGCGGCCTGCTCGGGCAGATCAGCTGGCGCGTGCCGTTCTTCCTGTGCGGCCTGTTCATGATCGCGGCGCTGATCATCTCGCTGACGCGCCTCAAGGACCCGGAGGAGATGCCGCCGCCGCTGCGGCTCGGCCAGGTGTTCCACCCGTTCCGGCGGCCCGCGTTCGTCGCGCTCTGCGTCATCACCGCGACCTACAACTTCGTGTTCTTCATCGTGCTGGGCTACACGCCGATCTTCCTGGGCCTCGACGTCGTGCCGCTGGGCCTCGTGTTCACGGCGTGGGGCGCCGGGCTCGCCTTCGGCATCCTGGTGGTCGGGCACCGGCTCGCGCACCGGTTCGGCGCTGTGCAGACCGTCGGGTTCGCCTTGATGGTCCTCATGCTGACGCTGATCGGCCTGGCGACCTCGCACAGCACCGCGCAGTCCGTGATCGTGCTCGTCGTGGCCGGCGTCTGCATGGGCATCTGCAACGCCAACCTCACCGACCTCGCGCTGGCCACCGGCTCGCCCGACCGCCGCGTGACCACGGGGGCGTTCAACCTGGTGCGCTGGGGCTTCGCGGCCCCCGCGCCGGTCGTCGCCGGGCTGCTGGCCGAGCACGTCGGCCTGAGTGCCCCGTTCTGGGTGGGCGTGGTCGTGCTCGCCGTCGGCATCGTCACGTTCCTCGTGTTCGGTCACGTGGTGGCGCGCACGGTGGGCGAGAGGGTGCTCTGGTCGCGGTGGAACCGCGAGGCCGAGGCGTTCGAGGGCGTGCCCGAGGAGGCGCTCGGCGAGGTCGTCTGACCTCGCCAGCAGATGTGACGTAGGACGCGTCCGGACCGGGAACCGCACCCGGGTCGGGCGCGTTCTCGCACGTGGGCGCGGTTCCGCGTCAGCTGTTGCACACTCGGGAGACCCCTGCATGTATCGCCTCGCCCGCCTCTCGCTGGCAAACCGCGCGGTGGTCGCGCTGCTGACCATCGCCATCGCCGTCTTCGGTTGGATCAGCCTCGGGTCGCTCAAGCAGGAGCTCATCCCGTCGCTGCAGATCCCGACGGCGGTCGTCGTCGCGGTCGACCCCGGCTCCTCGCCGCAGCTGGTCGAGCAGCAGGTGACCGTGCCCGTCGAGCAGGCGGTCCGCGCGGTCGACGGGGTGGAGAAGGTCACCTCGACGTCGTCCACGGGCCTGTCGACGACGACGGTCGAGCTCACGTACGGCGGCGACCTCGACGCGTCGGCGCAGGCGCTGCAGCAGGCGGTCGACCGCGTGCGCACCTCGCTGCCCAGCGGCGTCGAGCCGACGGTCTTCACCGGCTCGCTCGACGACTTCCCGGTGGTGCAGCTGTCCATCTCCGGCGGCGAGGGGACGTCCGACGCCGACCTGGCGACCCTCGTGCAGGACACCGTGGTGCCGCGCTTCGAGCAGATCGACGACGTCCGCGAGGTCACGGTGACGGGCGTCGCCGACGACGCCGTGACCATCACGCTCGACATGCCCGCGCTCGCCGGGGTCGGGCTGTCGCCCGCCGCGGTGACCACGATCCTGCAGGACAACGGCGTCGTCATCCCGACCGGGACCGTCGACGAGGGCGACACGACCCTCTCGGTGCAGGTGGGCAGCGAGCTGTCCTCCGTCGAGAACCTCGAGGCCCTGCCGCTGGTCGGTGCCTCGACCCCGACCACGCTCGGCGACGTGGCCGACATCGAGGTCGCGCCCGTGCCGGCCACCTCCTACTCGCGCCTCGACGGCGAGGCGGCGCTCGCGGTCGCGCTGACCAAGACGCCCGACGGCAACACGGTCGAGATCTCCCACGGTGCGCAGGACGCGGTCGCGGACCTCGAGGACCAGCTGGGCGACCAGGTGACGGTCGCGGTCGTGTTCGACCAGGCGCCGTTCATCGAGGAGTCCATCAACGGCCTGGCCACCGAGGGTGCGCTGGGCCTGCTGTTCGCGGTGCTCGTGATCCTGCTCTTCCTCGGCTCGGTCCGCTCGACGCTGGTGTCCGCGATCTCGATCCCGCTGTCGCTGCTGGTCACGTTCGTCGGCCTCAAGGTCGGCGGCTACTCGCTCAACATCCTCACGCTCGGCGCGCTCACCATCGCTATCGGGCGGGTGGTCGACGACTCGATCGTGGTCATCGAGAACATCAAGCGGCACATGTCGTACGGCGAGGCGAAGGCGACCGCGATCCTGACGGCCGTCCGCGAGGTCGCCGGGGCGATCACCGCGTCGACGGTCACCACCGTCGCCGTCTTCCTGCCGATCGCGCTGGTCGGCGGCATGGTCGGGGAGCTGTTCCGGCCGTTCGCCGTGACGGTCGCCGTGGCCATGACCGCTTCGCTGTTCGTCGCGCTGACGATCGTGCCGGTGCTCGCGTTCTGGTTCATCCGGCCGTCCACGAAGGAACGTGCCCGGGCTGCGGGGGCGCCGACCGCTGACGTCGACGAGGCCGTCCCGGTCGAGAAGGACGTGCGCGACGAGGTCGAGGAGCGCGAGCGCTCCGGCGTCCTGCAGCGCGGCTACCTCGCGACGCTGGGTACGGCGCTGCGGCACCCGGTGCTCACGCTGGGCGCAGCGCTGCTGATCTTCGTCGGCACCCTCGCGCTGGTGCCCCGGCTCGAGACCAACTTCCTGGGCGACTCCGGCCAGGACACGCTGACGGTCACCGAGTCGTTCGCGCCCGGGACGTCGCTGCCGGCGCAGGACGCCTCCGCGAAGGAGGTCGAGCAGGCGCTCTTGGGCGTCGACGGCGTGACCACCGTCCAGACGACGGTCGGCACGTCCGGGGGTGCGGAGGCGGCGTTCAGCGGCGGCGGCGGGACCCCGCGGGCGACGTTCGCGCTCACGCTCGACGGCGACGCGGACCCGGCCGTGGTGCAGGAGGACGTGCGTGCAGCGACTCACGATCTCGCGGGGACCGCGGGCGACGTGACCGTCGCCGGCGGCGGGGCGGCGTTCGGCAGCTCGACCGTCGACGTCGTCGTGCGCTCGGACGACCCGGACCAGCTTTCGACGCTCGCGCAGCAGGTGCAGACCGTGGTCGAGGGCGTCGACGGCACGTCCGACGTCACCAACAACCTCGCGGCGGCCCAGCCGACCGTGCAGGTGGTCGTCGACCGCGCCGCGGCGGCGCAGGTCGGGCTCACCGAGACGCAGGTGGCCGGCACCGTCGCGGCCGTGATGAGCCCGCGGCCGATCGGCACGGTGGACCTGGGCGACGGGCCGCTGGACGTCACGATCGTGGCGACGGCAGGCCCGACGACGCTCGACCAGCTGCGCCAGGTCGTCCTGCCGACGGCGACCGGCATCGTGCCGCTCACGCAGGTGGCCAGCATCGACGAGGTCGACGTGCCCACCTCGGTCACGCGGGTCGACGGGGAACGCTCGGCGACGATCTCGGCGACGCCGTCCGGGCAGGACCTCGGGGCGCTGACGCGCGAGCTGCAGGCGAAGGTCGACACGATCGACGTGCCGGCCGGTTCCAGCGTGGCCATCGGCGGCGTGGCCTCCGACCAGCAGGACGCGTTCGCCGACCTCGGCCTCGCGCTGCTCGTCGCCATCGCGATCGTCTACCTGGTCATGGTCGCGACGTTCCGGTCGCTGCTGCAGCCGCTGATCCTGCTGGTCTCGGTACCGTTCGCCGCGACGGGCGCGCTGCTGGCGCTGCTGCTCACCGGCACCCCCCTGGGCGTCCCGGCGCTCATCGGTGTGCTCATGCTGGTCGGCATCGTCGTCACCAACGCGATCGTGCTCATCGACCTGGTCAACCAGTACCGCCGCGACGGGCGGCCGCTGGCCGAGGCCGTGACCGAGGGCGCCCGCAAGCGCCTGCGGCCCATCCTCATGACGGCGTTGGCGACGATCTTCGCGCTCACGCCCATGGCGTTCGGCGTCACCGGCGGCGGGGTGTTCATCTCCAAGCCGCTCGCGATCGTGGTCATCGGGGGGCTGGTCACCTCGACGCTGCTGACCCTGGTGCTCGTGCCGGTGCTGTACACGCTGGCGGAGAAGGCCCGCGGACGCGTCGCGCGTCGCCGCACGGCCTGAGCACGACGAAGGGGGCGGTCCGGAACCGGACCGCCCCCTTCGTGGTGCCTGGGGTCAGGCGTCGCGCTTCTTCAGCAGGATCGCCGCGACCCCGAGGACGACGACGACCCAGATCACGAGGACGCCGTAGCCCTGCCACGCCGTCAGGTCAGCCCCGATCGGTGAGGAGGCCGCGGCGGCCTCCAGCTGGGCGTCGGTCTGCGTGAGCTGCTGCCCCGCGATTCCCGGGAGGAACGGGAACATGTAGGTCAGCGGCTTCCACGGGATCGAGCTGAAGAGGATCGGCGCGACGAGCAGGAGGCCGAGCACGGTCGCGATGGCCGCCGCCGAGTGACGCATGAGAGCGCCCAGGGCGAACGAGAACAGCGCGATCGTCGCGAGGTACACGGCAGTCCCGACGAGCGGCCGGATCATGTCCGGGTCGCTGAAGTCGACCGAGAGCCCCTTGCTGTCGAAGAAGAGCCACTGGAGGGCCGTCCCGGCGGCCACGGCCACCAGGGCCGCCCCGAAGACCGCGACGATGAGCACGATCGCCTTGGACCACAGCACCGGAAGGCGCTTGGGCGCGGCCGTCAGGCTCGAGCGGATCATCCCGGTCGTGTACTCGCTCGTGATGGTCAGGGCTCCGAGGACCGCCAGGGCCAGCTGGCCGAGGGTCACGGCGAAGCTCAGCGGACCGAGCGCGTCGCTGGCGTCGGGCGGACCGCCCTGCTCGGGGCTCGGGGCGTTGACGTACGCCAGGCTGATCAGAACGACCAGGCCGACCGTCGCGATCAGGAAGATGGCGAGCGTCCAGATGGTCGAGCGGACCGACCAGAACTTGATCCACTCGCCGCGTACCAGGTGGCCGAAGCTGAGCCGGTAGGGCTTCGTGGCGGTGGCGTGGCGGTGCGGCTCGGTGGCGACGGCGGCGCTCATCGGGCATCCTCTCCGGTGGTCGGGGACGTGGTCGCGGCGTGTGCGCCGTGCGGCTCGGAGGCCTCGCCGGGCAGCGCGGCGGAGTGATACTCGACCGACTCCGACGTGAGGGACATGTACGCCTCCTCGAGCGAGCCGGCGAGCGGGGTGAGCTCGTGCAGCACGAACCCGGCCTTGGCGGCGATCTCGCCGATCTCCACCGCGGTCGCGCCGTGGATCTCGAGCAAGCCGTCCGGCGACGGCGTCACCGTGACCGCGGGTCCGGCCAGGCGCGCCGCCAGGTCCGTCGCCTGCGGGGATCGCACCCGGACCGTGGCCCGCGTGGCCTGCGAGATCACCGTGTCGACGGGACCGTCGGCGATGATCTTGCCCTTGCCGATGACGATCAGGTGGTCGGCCGTCACGGCCATCTCGCTCATCAGGTGCGACGAGAGGAAGACGGTCCGGCCCTCGGACGCGGCCAGGTACTTGACCAGGTTGCGCACCCAGAGGACGCCCTCGGGGTCCAGGCCGTTGACCGGCTCGTCGAGGATCAGCGTCTGCGGGTCGCCGACGAGGGCCGCGGCGATGCCCAGCCGCTGGCCCATGCCGAGCGAGAACCCGCCGACGCGGCGCTTGGCGACCGTGTCGAGGCCGGTCATGGAGATGACCTCGTTCACGCGCTTGTCGCCGATCCCGTGCGTCGCGGCGATGGCCCGCAGGTGGTTGCGGGCGCTGCGGCCCGTGTGGACAGCCTTGGCCTCGAGCAGCGCGCCCACCTGCGTGAGCGGCGAGGTGTGCTCGGCGTACCGCTTGCCGTTGACGGTCACGCTGCCGTGCGTCGGCTTGTCCAGCCCGACGATCATCCGCATGGTCGTGGACTTGCCCGCACCGTTGGGTCCCAGGAAGCCGGTCACCCTTCCGGGCTGGACGGTGAACGAGATGCCGTCCACCGCCACCTTCGTGCCGTATCTCTTCGTCAGGTCGTGGGCCTCGATCATCAGCCGTTCCTCGTCGTCGGGAGCAGAACCGTTGACGACCCTAGGTCGGGCCGCAAGGGCTTACATCGGACCATGGGGGGAGCGCGGCCCAGCCGAAAGGCCGAGAACCCGTGAGTAGGGAAACCTGGGAACGAACGCGCCCCTGTTCACGTTCGCTACGGTGACAGCCTTGTCTTACTGCGCCCGATCCGTCCAGGAGGACGCCATGGCCAATCCCGTGTTCAACAACAGTCCGGTCTTCCAGGATCCCGTCCAGCGCCGGGGCCAGAAGTCGCCCGCGTCGACGGTCTCCTACGGCACCGCCGGTGCCCAGGTGACCGACGCGGCCACGCTCGACCAGATGTACGACGCCCCCGCCGCAACCACGCGCGAGACTGGGCGGCTGACGTACGACGACGTCATCATCAAGACCGGCGGGCTGCTCGCGCTGCTCGTGGTCGTGTCCGTCGGGTCCTGGTACCTGACGCCGACGATGCCGTGGCTCCTGTGGGTCGGCGCGATCGGCGGCCTGGTCCTGGGCCTGGTCAACGCGTTCCGGAAGGAGCCGAGCCCGGCGCTGATCATCGCGTACACCGCGGCGGAGGGCCTCTTCCTCGGTGGCATCAGCCTGCTGTTCCAGAACTTCGTGGTCGAGGGGTCGTCGACCGGCACCGCGGAGCCGATCGTCACGCAGGCCGTCATCGCGACGCTGGCCACCTTCGCCGGCGCGCTGTTCCTGTTCCGCTCGGGCAAGGTCCGCGTCACCCCGAAGTTCACGCGCTTCCTGCTCATCGGCATGGTCGGCTACCTGCTGTTCTCCGTGGCCAACCTCGTCGCGTCGTTCTTCATCGCGAGCGACGGCTTCGGCCCGTTCCGCAACGGCATCTGGGGCGTGCTCGCCGGTCTCGTGGGGGTCGGGCTCGCCGCGGCCAGCCTGATCGTCGACTTCGACGCCATCAAGCGCGGCGTCGAGAAGGGCGCCCCGGCCAAGTTCGCGTGGTCGGCCGCCTTCGGCCTCATCGTCACGCTGGTCTGGCTGTACCTCGAGTTCCTGCGCCTGTTCGCGATCCTGCAGGGCCGCGACTGACCGTCGGTGCACGACCTCTCGTCGGCCCGGGTGCGATGATCGATCGCACCCGGGTCGACGTGCGTCCGCCCGCCCCGCCACCCATGGGAGCAGCAGCCCAGTGAAGTACGCGAAGCACATCTCCGAGCTCGTCGGCGGCACCCCGCTCGTCCAGCTCACGTCCGTGACCGCAGGCCTGACGGCGACGATCCTCGCCAAGGTCGAGTACATGAACCCCGGCGGCTCCGTGAAGGACCGCATCGCGCTGAAGATGATCGAGGCCGCGGAGGCGAGCGGCCTGCTGAGGCCCGGCGGCACGATCGTCGAGCCGACCAGCGGGAACACCGGCGTCGGCCTTGCCCTCGTCGCGCAGCGCAAGGGCTACCGCTGCGTGTTCGTCTGCCCCGACAAGGTCAGCCAGGACAAGCGGGACGTGCTGCGGGCCTACGGCGCGGAGGTCGTCGTGACCCCCACTGCGGTCGCTCCCGACCACCCCAACTCGTACTACTCGGTCTCCGACCGCCTCGCGCGCGAGATCCCCGGCGCCTGGAAGCCCAACCAGTACGCGAACCCGAACGGGCCGGCCAGCCACTACGAGTCGACCGGCCCCGAGATCTGGGCCGACACCGACGGGCGCGTCACGCACCTGGTCGCGGGCGTCGGCACGGGCGGCACCATCACCGGCACCGGGCGCTACCTGCACGACGTCTCCGACGGGCGGGTGGTCGTCATCGGCGCCGACCCCGCGGGCTCGGTGTACTCGGGCGGCGACGGGCGTCCGTACCTGGTCGAGGGCGTGGGCGAGGACTTCTGGCCGGCCGCCTACGACCCGACAGTGCCCGACGAGATCATCGCCGTCTCCGACGCGGACTCGTTCGCCATGACCCGGCGGCTCGCGCGCGAGGAGGGCCTGCTGGTTGGCGGGTCGTGCGGCATGGCGGTCGAGGCCACGCTGCGCTACGCACGCCGGCTGCAGGAGTCCGACCCGGCCGCCGCGGCGCAGGCCGTGATCGTGGTTCTTCTGCCCGACAGCGGGCGCGGCTACCTGTCCAAGATCTTCAACGACTCGTGGATGCGCTCGTACGGGTTCCTGGCCGCCGACGAGGGCGCCACCGTGGCCGACGTCCTGCGCACCAAGACCGGCACGCTGCCCGACCTGGTGCACACGCACCCGAACGAGACCGTGCGCGACGCCATCGAGATCCTGCACGAGTACGGCGTCTCGCAGATGCCGGTGGTCGGTGCCGAGCCGCCCGTGAAGATCGGCGAGGTGGCCGGCGCCGTGAGCGAGCGCGAGCTGCTCGACGCCGTGTTCTCGGGGGAGGCGGAGCTGTCGGACCGCGTGGACCGGCACATGTCGGCGGCGCTGCCGCTCATCGGCTCGGGCGAGTCCGTGGAGTCCGCCCGGTCGGCGCTGCAGAAGGCCGACGCGCTCATGGTCGTCGACGACGGGTCGCCGGTCGGGGTGCTCACCCGGCACGACCTGCTCGGGTTCCTGGCGCGGTAGGTTCTCCCGGGAAACGCTGTCCGCACTGTCGTCCGAAGGAGCACGATGGCCCTGTTCGACCTGCCCCTGCCCGAGCTCGAGCGCTACCTGCCCGAGCTGGACGAGCCGGCCGACTTCGACGACTTCTGGGCGTCGACGCTGGACGAGGCGCGGACGTTCGACCTCGGGCTGACCGTGACGCCGGTGGACACCGGGCTCACCGCGATCGACGCGTTCGACGTGACGTTCGCGGGGTTCGGCGGGCACCCGATCAAGGCGTGGGTCACGCGACCCGCCGGGGTCGCCGGGGAGCTGCCCGCCGTCGTCGAGCTCATCGGGTACGGCGGCGGTCGCGGCTTCGCGCACGAGCGGCTCGCCTGGGCCGCCGCCGGGTACGTGCACCTGGTGATGGACACCCGCGGCCAGGGGTCCACGTGGGGCAACGGCGGCCACACCCCGGACCCGGCGGGCTCCGGACCGGCGTCGCCGGGCGTCATGACGCGCGGGATCCGCGACCCGCACGAGCACTACTACCGGCGGCTCATCACCGACGGCGTGCGGGCCGTCGACGCGGTCCGCGCGCTGCCCGGGGTCGACGCCTCCCGCGTGGCCGTGACGGGGATCAGCCAGGGCGGCGGGCTCGCGCTCGCGGTCGGCGGGCTGGCCGACGGGCTCGTCGCGGTCATGCCGGACGTCCCGTTCCTGTGCCACTACCCGCGGGCGCTGGCGATCACCGACGCGTTCCCCTACGGCGAGCTCGTGCAGTACCTCGCGGTGCACCGGGACGAGGAGGCCGTCGTGATGCGCACGATGTCCTACCTCGACGCCGTGCACTTCGCGCGTCGCGCGTCGGCACCCGCGCTGTTCTCCGTCGCTCTGCGCGACCAGACGTGCCCGCCGTCGACCGTCTTCGCGGCCTACAACCACTACGCCGGCGTGTCGTCGGTGCGGCCCGCGACCGAGATCGAGGTCTACGCCTACAACCAGCACGAGGGCGGGCAGGCGTTCCAGGTGCAGCGGCAGCTGCACTGGCTGCGCGCGCTGCTGGCGCCGGAGCCCGCCCAGGTGACGGCCGAGGCTCGCGCCTGACGGGTCAGGTCGCCCGGCGGAGCCGGTACCACTGCGGCGCGGTCCTCGTCATCGGCCACCCGAGCCCGGTCGTCGACGCGGGCTCGACCGAGAGCATCTGCCAGTTCGCGAACGCCGCCCGGATCTCCGCCGGCGTCACCCCGCCGGTGAAGGACCGCCAGCGGGTCGCCTGGAACTCGAGCATGAGCAGCGTCGCGCCCGGGTTCGCGAGGGCGGACACCCCGCGACCCATGGCCGCACGCTCGTCGGCGTCCAGGTGCTGGAAGCAGCCGACGTCGAGGAAGAAGTCGAACGTGCCCAGGCCGGCCGCCGGCAGGTCCGTGACGTCGCACACCACGAAGCGCGCATCGGACGCCGGGCTGTGGCGCGACACCTCGATCGCGTGCGTGGCCGTGTCGATGCCGACCGCGTCCCAGCCCCTGCGTGCGAGCTCGTGGGTCTTCTGGCCACGCCCGCAACCGAGGTCGAGCGCCCGGCCGGGCGGGTGGGTCCGGTCGGCCTCCTCGCGGTCGAGCAGCCGGTCGAAGGTCGAGGACGCCGCCCGGCCGTAGTGCTCCCACGGGGCGAACCCGATCCGGTAGGCCAGGCCGTAGCCCGTGCGGACACCTCTCATGGGGCGAACCTCCCTCGCGGTGGCTCCACCCATCCCAGCACAGGGGCTAGCCCACGCCCAGCCGTTCCAGGCCGCCGACCAGTCCGTCGACGAGGAAGGCGAAGCTGTCGTCGACGTCGTCGGGCATGCCGAACCCGCCGTCGAGCTCGAGGACCACGAACCCGTGCACCGCCGCGCGGACGGCGCGGACCGCGTCGATCTGACGCTCCGGGGGGACGCCCAGCGCGGCGACGGCGTCGGCGAGCTCGGCCACGACGCCCTCCGCCGCCTCCCGCACGCCGCCGGCGTCGGGATCGTGCAGCCACGCGTTGCCCTGGACCGCCTGGTAGCGGCCGGGGGAGCGCAGTGCGAGGTCCCGGACCGCCTGGGCCATGGCCGGCAGCAGGTCGGGGCCGTCGTGGTCGGCGCGCACGGCTCGCAGGGCGTCCCCGAACCCCTGGATGCAGACGAGGGCGACCTCGCGGCGCAGCGCGGGCAGGCCGGCGACGTGCTTGTAGAGGCTCGGCACCGCGACTCCCGCCCGGGTCGCGACGGCGGACAGCGTGAGGTCGGTGAAGCCCGTCGGGCCGCCCTCGTCGACGACCGCCAGGGCCAGGTCGACGACGGCGGCGCGGTCGAGCCCCGCCCTAGGCACGCGCGCTCGCGCCCACCCGGAAGCGGCCGTCGGCGTCCCGGGGCAGGTCCGCGAGGAAGGCGAGCGTCCGGGGGACGACGACCTCGGGCGCCTGGTTCTGCGGGTAGTGGGCGACGCCCGGGATGAGGGTCACGTCGGCGTCGATCGCGCCGCGCAGCCACTCAGCCTCCGCCGCCGGGTCCTTGAAGTCGGGATCGATGGCGCCGACGAAGGCGACGGCGGGCGCGACGATCTCCGGGACGCGGGCCTCGACGGGGGCGTGGGTGAGCTGGACGGTCAGGTGCCGGAAGGAGCGCAGGTGGGCGGGGTCCTTCATGGCCGCGCGCAGGTCCGCGACGTGCTCGTCGAGCCACGGCGCCTTGGTGCCGCGGTTGAGGTAGCCGCGGTAGTACGACGCCCAGATGGCCCCGCCCCACGGGCGGGCGAAGAGCAGGCGCTCGAGGCCGTGGAAGACCGCCACGGCGACCGCCGGCATCGGGCGCTCGCGCAGGAACGGGCCGGTGAGCACCAGGCCCGCGACGAGGTCGGGCCGCTCGGCGGCGGCCCAGCCGGCGGCGGCCGCGCCCATGGAGTTGCCGACGAGGACGGCCGGGCCGCCCAGGTGCTCGACGAGTGCGAGCGCGTCCTGGCCGGTCACGACGTCGCCGTGGGTGCTGAACGTGGTGTCGGAGTCGCCGTGGCCGCGCAGGTCGAGCACGGCGACGCGGTGGCCGGCGTCGACGAGCGGGCCGGTGAGCTCGCGCCAGGTGCTGCGCAGGTCCCCCATGCCGGGGATGAGGACGACGAGCGGGCCGTTCGCAGGCCCGTCGACCGTGTAGGCGATCCGTCCCTCGGGGCGCTGCAGGTGGTGTGTCATGAGAGATAAGCTAATGCCATTAGCCAACGCGGTCAACCCCTCGGTGCGACGGGTGTCGGTCGGGGTTGGCAAGATGGTGCGCGCACTGTCATCCACTGAAGGAGTACGTCATGTCCGCAGCGCTGCCCGAGGCATCGGGAACCTTCGGCCAGAAGCCGACCCTCACGTTCCCGGACGCGCCTGCGCCCAAGGAGCTCGAGGTCGTCGTCCTCTCCCGCGGCGACGGCGCCCTCGTCGAGGCCGGCGACGACCTCGAGGTCCACTACCTCGGCCAGTCCTGGAACGGGGGAGTGTTCGACAACTCGTACGACCGCGGCTCCTCGATCAGCTTCCCGATCGGCGTGGGCGCGGTCATCGGCGGCTGGGACGAGGGCCTCGTCGGCCAGCAGGTCGGATCCCGCGTGCTGCTCTCCATCCCGTCGCACCTGGGCTACGGCGACCGCGGCGCCCCGCAGGCCGGGATCAAGGGTGGGGACACGCTGGTCTTCGTCGTCGACATCGTCGGCACCAGCAACTGATCTGAGGCGATCGGCCCCCTGCGCTGCTGCGCGTCCGCATGCAGGGGGCCGTCGCTATCCTCGGGCCGTGGCCGACGGCGAGGTGACGATCGGGGAGTTCGCGCGCCGGTCGGGGCTCTCGCTCAAGGCGCTGCGGCTGTACGACGCCCGCGGGCTGCTCGAGCCCGTGCGGGTGGACCCGGACAGCGGGTACCGCTACTACGACCCCGACCAGCTGGACCGCGCCCGGACCATCTCGCTGCTGCGGCGGCTGGAGATGCCGCTCGGCTCGATCGCCGACGTGCTCGCGGCGCAGGGCGGTCAGGCCGGCGCGATCCGCTCGTGGTGGGACGGCCGGCGCCGCGAGCTGGCCGAGCACGGGCCGGAGCTCGACCTCGTCCTGCACGCGCTCGGTGGGCCGCCCGGCCCCGCGCACGTGGGCCAGTTCGGTGTCGACGACGTGGTCGTCGAGCCGGTGCCCGCACGCACGGTCGCGTCGGTGACCCGGCACGTCCCGCAGGTCGAGCTGGTGGCGGCGATCGCGGCCGACGTCCTGGAGGTCCGCCGGTTCCTCGACGGGGTCGGCGCGGCGCGCGGCGACGAGTTCTGGGTGCTGTTCCACGGTGCCGTGGGCAACGACGGCGACGGGCCGGTCGAGGTCTGCGTGCCGTACGAGGGGCCGGTCGACCCCACCGGCAGCATCACGCTGCGCCGCGAGCCCGCGCACACCATGGCGTTCGTGCCGGTGACCGCCGCCGACTGCCGGTTCCCGCGGATCATCGGCGCCTACGTCGCTCTGGAGACGTGGTTCGTGTCGGGCGGGCGGGCGCACGGCGGCCCGCAGCGCGAGATCTACCCGGTCCCGTGGTCGGACTCGGGCGTCGTTGCGCACGTCGCCCGACCCGTCGCTTGACCCTGCCCCTGGGGCAGGGCCCACGCTGGTCGCATGCCTGATGTCGCCTCGTACGCCACGCACAGCCGCTACACCGACCCCGGTCCGTACGCGCCGCTCCTCGCCGCGGTCGACCCGTCGCCGGGCGCGCTGCACGAGGCCGCCTGCTCGGTGGTCATCCACTACCGCGGTGGGGCGGAGCAGCTGGAGCCCGGGCAGGACGCCGACATCGACCTGCGCTGGCTCTCCGACGTGCTCGCGGAGGCGCAGCGACGGTCGGCCGGTCCGCTCGTCGCCCCGCGGGCGCCCGCGCAGCAGGTTGCGGGCTGCTGCCGCGACCACACGCTCGTCGCCCTCGGTGTGCTGCGCGAGCACGGGATCCCCGCGCGCAGCCGGGTCGGGTTCTCGGGTTACTTCCGGCCGGGGTTCCACCACGACCACGTCGTCGGCGAGTACTGGGACGGCGCCCGGTGGGTGCGGTTCGACCCCGAGCTGAACATGGCCGAGAACTGGTTCGGCTTCGACTCGCACGACATGGCGTCGGGAATCGGGGCGCCGTTCGAGACCGCGGCCGAGGTCTGGCTGGCGCACCGGCGGGACGGGCTCGACGTCTCGACCTACGGGGTCGACCCCTCCCTGCCCTTCCTGTGCGGCCCGGAGTTCGTCCGCGGGTACGTGGTCACCGAGCTCGCGCACCGGCAGCGCGACGAGCTGCTGCTCTGGGACGCGTGGGGCGACACCCTGCCCGAGACGCCGACGCCCGGGGACGAGCTGGACCGGCTCGCCGACGAGGTCGCCACGCTGCTGGTCGCCGCCGACGCCGGGGATGCCGCGGCCGAGGCGGCGTTGGCGGACCGCTACGCGACCGACCCGCGGCTGCAGCCGGGCACCGGCGTGGTGACGCTGTCGCCGACCGGACGTGTCGGTGACGCGGACCTCGTCGCGAAGGTCAACCGCTGGCGGTCCTAGAGGACGTGCCGGTCAAGGAACGCGTTGCGGAAGACGCCGTCGGGGTCGGTGCGGGCGACCAGTGAGCGGAAGTCGTCCCAGCGCGGGTAGAGGCGGGCCAGGTCGCGATTCTCGTCCGCGAAGAGCTTGCCCCAGTGCGGGCGCGCGTCGAACGGGGCGAGCGCGGCCTCGATCGTCGGCAGCAGCGCCTCGACCTCGGGCTGCCGCGGCAGCCACGTGAAGTGCAGGCCGACGCGGTCTCCGCCCTCGGCGGTGGAGAGCCACAGGTCGTCCCCGGCCATGGTGCGGACCTCGGTGACCTGCAGCAACGGTGCGATCCGGTCGCTCAGCGCGCGCATCGCCTGCAGGGCGTCCACCGCGTGGGCCCGCGGGACCAGGAACTCCGACTGCAGCTCGTCGCCGTTGCTGGGCGTGAAGTCCATGCGGAAGTGCGGCAGGCGGTCGTGCCACGGCCCGGGCTCACCCAGCTGAGCCGTGCAGTTCACGGGGTCGATGCCCGGCAGCGGGTGGCGCGGGCCGTCGGCGGGCGTCGTGCCGAAGAAGTCGGTGCGCAGCGCGTAGGAGTCCGTGACGCGGGTCTTGCGCCAGACCTGCTGGATCGTCTCGCCGGTCCAGTCGGTGAAGAGGCTGACGGAGTCGGCGCTGCCGGTGATCTGGTCGAGGTGCTCCAGAGCAGCGCTCCACGGCAGGTCGAGGTGCACCTCCTGCGCGACGTCGTAGGTCGGCTCGATGTCGAGGGTCACGCGCGTGGCGACGCCGAGGGCGCCGAGCGCGACCACCGAGCCGGCGAAGTCGTCGTCGCCGCGTTCCACCGTGCGGATGTCCCCGTCCGGACCCACGAGCTCCAGCCGGCGCACGACGGCCGCGAGGTTGGGGCTCCGGTCGCCCGAGCCGTGCGTGGCCGTCGCGACGGCACCGGCGACGGAGATGTGCGGGAGCGACGCGAGGTTGTGCACCGCCCAGCCCGCCGGGTGCAGGTGCTGGGCGAGCGTGCCGTAGCGGGTGCCGCCCGTGACCGTGACCGTCCTGGCGGCCTCGTCGATCTCCGGCGCGACCTCGAGGCCGTCCAGCGCGACCAGTGCGGCGGGGTCGTCGGCGATGTCGTTGAAGCAGTGCCGGGTGCCCAGGGCGCGGATCTTCGGGGACCTCGCGACGATCTCCTGCAGCTCCTCGACCGTGCGCGGGCGGTGGATGTCGGCCGCGCGGTAGGTGTAGTTCCCGGCCCAGTTGGTCAGCGTCACCAGGCCAACCTACGGCCCCCCGGTGACGAAGATGTCGAACAGCGCGGGGTCGTGGGCGTGCACCAGGACCAGGAACACGACGAGGTCGAACGTCAGGTGGATCGCGACGACGTAGCTCAGCGAGGAGGTCCGGCGGAAGATCCAGCCCTGGATCAGCGCGAACGGGATCGTCAGCAGCGGCCCCCACGAGCGGTAGCCCAGCTCCCACAGGAACGACACGAAGACGGCGGACTGCAGCAGGTTGGCCAGCCAGAACGGGAAGTGCGCCCGGAGCAGCGCGAGGACGACGCAGATGAAGAACAGCTCGTCCCAGATGCCCACCGCGTTGACCCCGAGGAACAGCCGGACGATGTCGTGCGTGCCGTCGAGGTCCGGCCAGTTCTGCCAGACGCCGGACCCGAGGAAGTACGCCGGCAGGATCAGGTACGCCGCCACGGCGACCGCCCCGAGGTACACCCACTGCCAGCGCTCCCAGCGGCGGCCCGTGCGGACGGGGAAGTGGATCTTGTCGTCGTGGAACGCCCGGCGGCTCAGCACCGTCGGCACGACGACCGCCAAGCCCAGCGCCACCGTGAACCGCGCCATCCCGGCGTTCGACAGGTCGGCCTTGAGCGAGATCGTGCTGATGATCACCTGGCCGAGCGCGACGAGGGCGAGGTCCGTGCCCAGTCGCTTGTCGACGAGCAGCCCGAGACCCACGCCCAGCGCGAGCGGGACGTAGCCGAGCGGGCGGACGTGGACGGCGAAGAGCAGGATCGCGGCGCCGCAGACGAGGGCCGCGGCGAGGATCCTGGCGGCTCTCGTCGCCGTGGAGGTGTCTGTCTGGCCGGGTGCCGTTTCGCTCATGTGACGTCGAGGCGGGACACCCGGCCGTCGTCGGCAAGCCGGAAGGTGAAGGTCCCCGCGCCGTGGAAGCCGCCGCCGCTCACGTCGATCGCGACCGCGTGGGCGTCGCCGTGCCGGTCGTAGCCCGTCACGCGGACGCGCGTGTGCTTGTCGAGGTTGTCCGTGCGGTTCCAGCCCGCGATCGCCTCCGGGCCGCGGAAGGTGCGGCCCCAGTCGTCGACGACCGCGTCGTCCGTGAAGGCGCCTCGGAAGAGCGAAGGGTCCTCGGTGTTGATGCCGGCGATCACGTCGCTGATGCCGGCCGGGAGCTCGGAGGTCACGGGGTGCAGTCTGTCGGCTCCCGACCCGCTGGGCGACACCTTGGCCGCGCACCGGCACGGTCGCCACGGTGCCGAGATGGACGTTTGTGCAGGTGGACCGGGGTCCAGCGCCCGATGGACGGGCGTGGACGGGCCCAGTGGCACGCCGATACGTTCGCGGCGGACCGGGGGATCGACCCGCCGGTCCGCCAAGGACGACGCCGAAGGGCGGCCGGCGACCGGGGACCTGTCGCCGGCCCCGTGGCGGGCGGGTGGCCGACAGCGGGGGCGAGTCGGTCACCCGCCCGTGCATCTTTGGCCCCGGGTGCCCTCTCACGGACGACGCCCCGCCCGCCGTGGTCGGCGAGCGGGGCGTGCGCACAGGGTCAGGCGCCGGTCGGGCGCGGGCACGAGACGCCCGTGCCACCCAGGCCGCAGTACCCGTTCGGGTTCTTGTCGAGGTACTGCTGGTGGTAGCCCTCGGCGTAGTAGAACGTGCCGGCGTCGTCGGCCGACCGGATCTCGGTGGTGATCGGGCCGAAGCCGACCCGGGTCAGCCGCGGCTGGTACTCGTCGCGCGTGGTGCGGGCGGCGAGCTCCTGCTCCGGCGTCGTGGTGTAGATGGCCGACCGGTACTGCGTACCGACGTCGTTGCCCTGCCGGTAGCCCTGCGTCGGGTCGTGCGACTCCCAGAAGGTCCGCAGCAGGTCCTCGGCGGAGACGACCGACGGGTCGTACGCGACGAGAACCATCTCGGTGTGGCCGGTCTGGCCGGTGCAGGTCTCCTCGTAGGACGGGAAGGGCGTGAAGCCACCCTGGTAGCCGACCGCCGTCGTGACGACGCCGGGGACCTTCCAGAAGGTGCGCTCGGCGCCCCAGAAACACCCCATCGCGACGTAGAGCACCTCGGTGCCCTCGGGCCACGGGCCCTGCAGCGGGGTGCCGAGGACCGTGTGGGTCGTCGGGACGGTGTAGGCGTAGCGGTCGCGACCCGCGAGGGCGCGCTCCGGCTCGACCATCGTGGACTTGAGTGCGGATCCGAACAGCCAGCTCATGAGTCTGCTTCCTCTCCGGGAGCCCGGTTGGTCACCTGGGTCCTCCCGGCGATGTCAACGGCGCCCGTCCCCGTCCTGTTCCCGTTCGCCTGCACCGATCGTGGGAATGTCTTGACCGAACGAATACCAGACCGAGAGCGCACCATTCCATGACCGAGACCGCACTCGCAGCGCACCGGGCCGCTCGGCTGCGGCTCACCGAGGCCTCAGCGTCCCGAGCGCCTAGCCTGTGAGGCGTGACGAACCACGCGCACCCCCACGACGACGACTGGTCCTCCGCCGGCTTCTCGACCCGCGCCATCCATGCAGGTCAGGACCCGGACCCGACCACCGGGGCGGTCGTCCCGCCCATCTATGCGACCTCGACCTACAAGCAGGACGGCGTCGGCGGCCTGCGCGGCGGGTACGAGTACTCGCGCTCGGCCAACCCGACCCGCACCGCGCTCGAGTCGGCGCTGGCCGCGGCGGAAGGGGGCGCCGCCGGCTTCGCGTTCTCGTCGGGCCTCGCCGCCGAGGACACCCTGCTGCGCGCGACGCTGCGGCCCGGCGACCACGTCGTCATCCCCAACGACGCCTACGGCGGCACCTACCGGCTGATCGCCCGCGTCTTCGGCCCGTGGGGCATCGAGCACACCGCGGTCGACCTCTCCGACGCCGACGCGGTCCTCGCCGCGATCCAGCCCGGCCGCACCAAGGTCGTCTGGGTGGAGACCCCGACCAACCCCCTGCTCGGCATCGCGGACATCGCCGTCCTCGCGGCGCACGCGCGCGCGTCGGGCGCGCTGCTGGTCGTCGACAACACCTTCGCCACCCCGTACCTGCAGCAGCCGCTCGCGCTCGGCGCCGACGTCGTCGTCCACTCGACGACGAAGTACATCGGCGGGCACTCGGACGTCGTCGGCGGTGCGCTCGTCGTCGCGGACGGCGCGCAGCTCCCGGTGGGGCTCGACGGTCCGACCGGCACGACGGTCCTGGCCGACGCGGTGCGCTTCCACCAGAACGCCTCGGGCGCGGTGGCGGGGCCGTTCGACGCGTGGCTGACGCTGCGCGGGCTCAAGACGCTCGCCGTCCGCATGGACCGGCACGTCAGCAACGCCACGGCGATCGCCGAGTACCTGGCCGCGCACGACGCCGTGACGTCGGTGATCTACCCGGGGTTGGAGAGCCACCCGGGCCACGAGGTCGCGACGCGGCAGATGAGCGGGTTCGGCGGCATGATCTCGTTCCGCACCGGCAGCGAGGCGACCGCACTGGCGTTCTGCGCGGCGACCCAGGTGTTCACGCTCGCGGAGTCGCTGGGCGGGGTCGAGTCGCTGGTCGAGCACCCGCACAAGATGACGCACGGCTCGGTGGCCGGCACGGAGCTCGAGGTCCCCGACGACCTGGTGCGCCTGTCGGTCGGGATCGAGGACGTCGCCGACCTGATCGCCGACCTCGAGGCCGCTCTCGCGGCGGGGCGCGACGCGTGAGCGGGTCCGGCGGGGTCGCACCGGGAGGCGACGACGCGGCCGTACCCCGGGCGGGGGTCCGCACCGGGGCGCCGTCGGCCACGAGCGTCATCCGCGCCGCCGACGGGCAGTCCGTGCCGCCGTCGGTGCGCAACGCGGCGGACTGGTCGTGGCGGCTGCTGCTCATCGGCGCCGCCCTGGCGGTGTTCCTGTGGCTGCTCTCCGAGCTCAAGGTCGTCGTGGTCCCGATCGCGGTGGCCCTGCTGCTGACGGTCCTGCTCGCGCCGTTCGTCGGCTGGCTGCAGCGCAGGACGAGGCTGCCGCGCGTGGCGGCGGCCGCGGTCTCGCTCGCCGGGCTCGTCGTCCTCGTGGCGGGTCTGCTCACGCTGGCCGGCCGGTCGATCGTCAAGGGGTTCGGGGAGCTGTGGGACCAGGCGGCCCAGGGCATCGACAAGCTCACCACCTCGCTCGCCGAGGGCCCGCTGCAGCTGACCACCGCCGACATCTCGGGGTGGCTGGACAAGATCCAGGGGTCGCTCAGCGGCGGCAGCTCCGAGCTGGTCTCGGGCGCGCTGCACGCGACGACGACGGTCGCCCACGTCGCCGCCGGCGCGCTGATCACGCTGTTCTGCACGTTCTTCTTCCTGCTCGACGGCCGCTCCATCTGGGCGTGGGTCATCGGGCTGCTCCCGCGGGGCTCCCGCGAGCACGTCCACCAGGCCGGCCGGCGCGGGCTCGTCACGCTCGGCGCGTACACGCGGACGCAGATCCTCGTCGCCGCCGTCGACGCCGTCGGCATCGGGGTCGGCGCCGCGATCCTGCAGGTCCCGCTCGCGCTGCCGCTCGCCGTCCTGGTGTTCCTCGGGTCGTTCATCCCGATCGTGGGCGCGGTCGTCACGGGCTCGGTGGCGATCCTCGTGGCGCTCGTCTCCAACGGTCCGGCGTCGGCGATCTGGATGCTCGTCGTGGTCCTGCTCGTGCAGCAGCTCGAGGGGCACGTCCTGCAGCCGTTCCTCATGGGCCACGCGGTGTCGCTGCACCCGGTCGCCGTGCTGCTGTCGGTGGCCGCCGGGTCGTTCGTCGCGGGGATCATCGGCGCGCTGTTCGCCGTGCCCATCGTCGCGACCCTGAACACCGTCGTCCTCTACCTGCACGGCCACGACAAGTTCCCGCAGCTCGGGACGGACGACCACGTCCCCGTCCGCGGTCGGGGGCACCCGGTGCTCGACCGCGCCATCGCGCAGGTGGCCGAGGCCACGTCCGAGCGCGTGGCGACGAGGGCGGAGGCGGCGGATCGTCGCGAGGACCCCGCCGCCGACGACGACGCGGCCGGTCCCCGATGACCGACCTTGCCGACGTCCGGGCCGCCGCCCGGCTGCTCGAGGGCGTCGCGGACCGCACGCCCGTGCAGCTGAGCCGCGCGCTCTCGCAGGTGTGCGGCGCCGAGGTGTGGCTCAAGTGCGAGAACCTGCAGCGGGCGGGCTCGTTCAAGCTGCGCGGCGCCTATGTGCGCATGGCCAGGCTCTCGCCCGACGAGCAGGCGCGAGGGGTCGTCGCCGCGAGCGCCGGCAACCACGCGCAGGGAGTCGCGCTGGCAGCCCGGATGCTCGGTCTGGACGCCGTCGTGTTCATGCCGGCCGACGCCGCCCTGCCGAAGATCGCCGCCACGCGCGACTACGGGGCCAGGGTCGAGCTGGTCGGCGCCAGCGTCGACGAGGCCCTGGTGCACGCCCGGGAGTTCGCCGAGCGCACGGGCGCGATCCTCATCCACCCCTTCGACCACGACGACGTCGTCGCCGGGCAGGGCACCATCGCCCTCGAGATCGTCGAGCAGGTGCCCGACGTGGCGACCGTCGTCGTGCCGGTCGGGGGCGGCGGGCTGGCTGCCGGCATCGTCGCCGCCCTCGCCGAGCTGCGGCCCGAGGTGCGCGTGATCGGCGTCCAGGCCGCCCGCGCCGCGTCGTACCCGGCGTCCTTCGCCGCCGGCTACCCGGTCCCGGCGCCGGAGCTGCGCACGATGGCCGACGGCATCGCGGTCGGGACGCCGGGCAGCGTGCCGTTCGGCATCCTGGACGCGCACCACATCGAGGTGACGACCGTCTCCGAGGAGGACCTCTCACGGGCGCTGCTGCTCCTCGCGGAGCGGGCGAAGATGCTGGTCGAGCCGTCGGGTGCCGCCGCGGCCGCGGCCCTCATGGCGGGCGTCGGTCCCGTGGAGGGGCCGGTGGTCGCGATCCTGTCGGGCGGCAACATCGACCCGCTGGTGCTCATGCGGGTGGTCCGGCACGGGCTCGCCTCGGCCGGCCGGTTCCTGCAGCTCCAGGTCCGCATCGACGACACCCCGGGCGCGCTCGCGGACCTGCTGCGTGCCCTGGCGGACACGGGCGGGAACGTCATGCACGTGTCGCACGCGCGGACGGTCGGCGACCTTCAGCTCGACGAGGTGGCGATCGTGGCGCAGGTGGAGACCAAGGGTCCCGACCACTGCGCGTACGTGCTGCAGAAGCTGCGCGAGGCGGGCTACCGGCTCACGGACGGCTGACGCGGACGAGGCGCCACCCCGGTGGGGGTGGCGCCTCGTCCGTGCGTGCGGTGGGTCAGCCGGCGAACGGCTTCGCGTCCGTGATCTCGACCGGGATCTCGCGCCCGTTGGGTGCGGTGTAGGTGGTCGAGTCGCCGATCTTGTGGCCGTTGATGGCCTCGCCGAGCGGGGAGGTCGGGGAGAAGACCTCGATGTCGGAGGTCCCGGCGATCTCTCGCGAGCCGAGCAGGAAGACCATCTCGTCGCCCGCGACGACGGCCGTCACGACCATGCCCGGCTCGACGATCCCGTCGTCCGGCGGCGTGCCGATCTGCACGTTGCGCAGCTTCTCCTTGAGCTCGCGGATGCGGGCCTCCTGCTTCGCCTGCTCCTCGCGTGCGGCGTGGTAGCCGCCGTTCTCCTTGAGGTCGCCCTCGTCGCGCGCGGCGGCGATGCGCGAGGTGACCTCGGCCCGACCCTCTCCTTCGAGGCGTGCGAGCTCAGCCGTGAGGCGGTCGTAGGCCTCCTGGGTCAGCCAAGTGGCCGCAGTCGTATCGGTCACGATCGCTCCTTTCCTTGCGTGTGTGCCGGACGGGCCGGTCTGCGCCACGAGGGCGTGCTCTCGGCAGTCCGGTCGACCGGAGGAATCCGAGGACACGTCCGGTGATCGGGTACTGAAGGGGTGCTCCGCCGTTCCCTCGCGGTCACGTCGACCGGTGGTGGTGCCGGACCGGGGCGGCGTCGAAACGACCAGGATAGCAAGCGGGGGTCCGAATCACCCCGTCCGGGGCGCCCCGACGCCGCGCGCTGTCGCCCGTTCGGGTGCCGTCAGCCGGTCGAGCCGGGTGTGTCCACCAGATCGCAGCGCTCGACCGTCCCGCTCACCGCGAGCTCGGTGGTCTGCACGGTGGCGGTGACGCGGCGGGTGGCGGTGGCGGCCGGCCCGACGTCGACCTTGCGCACCCCGACCTCGGCGTAGGACTCGGACAGCGCGGTGACCGTGCAGGTCACGGTCGACTCCTTCGGCTTGGTGACCTCGAACGTCACCTCGATGGCCCGTGGCCCCTCGACGTGGAAGCCGACGTCCTTCCAGGACACCGGCCGGCCGGCCATGTTCAGCCCGATCCAGATCACCAGCGCGACCCCGAGCACTCCGGCGACCACAAGGCCGAGGCGTCCGCGCCGGGCGGACCGCGCCGTGGGCTCGGGGCCGTAGCGCCCGGCCGGCGGTCGGGTGGCGGGCGAGTCGGTCACGGAGCTCCTCGGGCGGTGGCGCGACAGGGGCGCCGCGTGCGCGATCATTGTCTCTCGTCCAACCACCCGCCCGTGCCGAGCGTGTCCGCGTCCGCGGTCCGTCGGCGGGCGACCGACGGGAGGCCCGAGGTGACCGGAGAGCGGCTGCGCCTGATGGCGGTGCACGCCCACCCCGACGACGAGTCGAGCAAGGGTGCCGCGACCACGGCGAAGTACGCGGCCGAGGGCGTCGACGTCCTGGTCGTCTCGTGCACCGGCGGCGAGCGGGGCGACGTGCTCAACACGCAGCACCCCCCGGTCGAGGGCGGCCTGGACGGCATGCGCGAGTACCGGCGCCACGAGATGGCGGCCGCGGCAGCAGCGCTCGGCGTGCAGCACCGGTGGCTCGGCTTCGTCGACTCCGGCCTGCCCGAGGGCGACCCCCTGCCGCCGCTGCCGGAGGGCTGCTTCGGGCTCGTCCCGCTGGAGGAGGCGTCGGCCCCGCTGGTGCAGCTGGTCCGCGAGTTCCGCCCCCACGTCATCACGACGTACGACCCGTCGGGTGGCTACCCGCACCCGGACCACATCATGTGCCACCGGGTCTCGGTCGAGGCGTTCGAGGCGGCCGGCGACCCCGACCGGTACGTCGGACTCGGCGAGCCCTGGGCGCCGTCGAAGCTCTACTACAACCACGGCTTCTCGCTGGTGCGCATGCGCGCGGTGCACGACGCCCTCGTTGCCGCCGGTCGCGAGTCGCCGTTCGGCGACTGGATCGACTCCCGGCAGGCCCGCGAGATCCCCGAGCGCGAGGTCACCACGCGCATCGAGTGCTCGGCGTACTTCGGCCAGCGCGACGACGCCCTGCGCGCCCACGCGACGCAGATCGACCCCGACGGCTTCTTCTTCGCCGTCCCCCGCGAGCTCGAGATCGCGCAGTGGCCCACCGAGGAGTACGAGCTCGCGTCGTCCCGGGTGCCCGTGACGCTGCCCGAGGACGACCTCTTCGCCGGGCTGCGCGCATGATCGGGGCCCTGCTGCTCGTCGCACCGACGCCCAGCCCGTCCCCGTCGGACGTGAACATCGACGGCAGCCCCGTCGGCTCGCCCGGGTTCCTCGGATTCGTGTTCACGTTCCTGCTCGCCGTCGCGCTCGTCTTCCTCTTCCTGTCGCTGACCAAGCAGCTGCGCGTGGTGGACCGCCGGGCGAAGAAGCTGGGGCTCGACGACGACGAGCCGGGTGACGACCGCACCGCGGGGCCGCACGCCGACCTCGGGCTGGTCGACGCCGGCGCGGCCGGCCCCGACTCCGAGGTCGACGCCGACGTGGCGGTGGCCCCGTGGGAGTACGTCGAGGACGAGCAGACGCCCGATCCACCGCGCGAGAGCAGCCCGGACGAGCCCGGCCCCGGCCTCGGGCCTGCCGGCGGGTCGCGGTGAGCTCCACCGAGCCGCCGCTGCGGCCTGCGGTCCGCGTGACGGTCGCGCAGCTGTCGGTCAGCGCGGACCACGGCGCGAACCGCCAGGTGGTCGAGGACGCCTTCGACACCGCCGCACGCGCGCGGGCCGACCTGCTGGTGGTCCCCGAGTACGCCTCCGGGTTCGACCCGCGGGGTGTCGGCGCGGAGCACGCGGAGCCGCTGAACGGCCCCTTCGTGCACATGCTGCGCGCGCGTGCGGCCGCGACGGGGGTGGCGGTGCTGGCGGGCGTCACCCTGCCGGCCGACGGCGACGACCCGCGCGCGGTCAACGCGGTCGTGGCGGTCGACGGCACGGGCGCGCTGATCGGGGTCTACCGCAAGGTGCACCTGTACGACGCGTTCGGGCAGCGGGAGTCCGACCGGCTCGCGCCCGGGCCCGTGGACGCGCCGCCGCTCGTCCTCGAGCTGGGCGGCCTGACCTTCGGCGTGCTGACCTGCTACGACCTGCGGTTCCCCGAGTCGGCACGACGGCTGGTCGACGCGGGTGCGCAGGTGCTCGTCGTGCCCGCCGCGTGGGCCGCCGGGGACCTCAAGGCCATGCACTGGCGGACCCTCGCGATCGCCCGCGCCATCGAGAACACCGCGGCGGTCGTCGCCGTCGGTCAGGCGGGCAAGGGCGTGGTCGGTCGCTCGATCGTCGTGGCGCCCGACGGCGTGGTCGGCCTGGAGATGGACGACCAGCCGCAGATCCGGACCGTCGACCTCGACGGTGCCGCGCTGCTCAGCGTCCGGGAGAAGAATCCGTCGCTCGCCAACCGTCGTTACACGGTGGTCCCGGTCGCATAAGGGTCAGGCGGAGCCGTACGACGCCATCGACACCGCGATGTAGTGGCACCCGTATCCGACCACGGTCAGCACGTGGAAGATCTCGTGGAACCCGAACCAGCGGGGGCTCGGGTTCGGCCACTTGGTGCCGTACACGACCGCACCGAGCGTGTACGCGAGCCCGCCGATCGCGATGAAGGCGACGATCGCGGCGCCGCCGGCGCGGTAGAACTCCGGGAAGAACCAGACGGCGACCCAGCCGAGCGCCACGTACACGGGTACGTAGACCCAGCGGGGCGCGCCGAGCCAGAACACGCGGGCCAGCAGCCCGATCAGCGCGCCCGACCACACGACGATGAGCAGGACGCGGGCGGTCGTCGCGGGCAGCAGCAGCACCGACAGCGGCGTGTAGGTGCCCGCGATGATGAGGAAGATGTTCGTGTGGTCCAGCCGACGCAGGACGGCGGCGGTCTTCGGGGACCAGTGGCCGCGGTGGTAGATCGCGCTGGTGCCGAACAGCATGACGGCGGTCACCCCGAAGACGGCCGTCGACCACTTGGCCTCGGGCGTCGGGGAGAGCACCACGAGCACGATCGACGCGATCAGCACGAACGGCGTGACGCCCGCGTGGATCCAGCCCCGCAGGTGCGGCTTGACGTTGTCCGCCACCCGCTCCACGATCCCCGTCGACGCCCCGTCGGTCGCCGTGGGGACCGGGGCCGTCGGCTGCGCACCGGAGCTTCCCGGGGCGGACGCGGGGGACGTGCTCATGGACAGGTCTCGATTCGTCAGCGGCAACCTACGACACCGTAGGTTACGACGCCGTAGGTAGGGGTGTCGACCGCGGCACGGCGGGTGTGATGCGGTCGACGCAGCCCCCGTCAGGACCCTCGAAGGACCCTGAGGAACGTACCGCGCGCGGCCTGAGCGACCCGACGCGGACCGGGTCCGCGGGGTCCCGCGCGGCGAGTACGGTGAGCGGGTTCCGGTCGTCCATCCGAGGAGTGCGCGTGCGTCTGCCCCACCCGCTCTACGGGCTGTACGAACGCCGGCTCGCGGCGTCGCTGCCGAAGGACGGGCTCCCGCGGCACGTCGGGGTCATCCTCGACGGCAACCGCCGCTGGGCGCGCAGCGTGGGGGAGTCGACCCGGCACGGGCACCAGGCCGGGGCGGACAAGATCGCCGACCTGCTCGAGTGGAGCGAGGACATCGGCGTCGAGGTGGTCACGCTGTGGATGCTCTCCACCGACAACCTCGCCCGGAGCGCCGACGAGCTCGAGCCGCTGCTCGAGATCATCGAGGACGCCGTCGGCTCGCTCGCGGCGACCGGTCGGTGGCGCATCCAGGCGGTCGGCTCCCTCGAGCTGCTCCCCGACCACACGGTCAAAGCGCTCACCGCCGCGCAGGACGCGACCGAGGCCGTGGTCGGGCTGCACGTCAACGTCGCGGTCGGGTACGGCGGCCGGCGCGAGATCGCCGACGCGGTCAAGGCGTTCCTGCGCAAGCACGCGGAGGCCGGGTCGAGCCTGGACGAGCTGGCCGAGGCCTTCGACGTCGAGCACATCGCCGAGCACCTCTACACGAAGGGCCAGCCCGACCCGGAGCTGGTCATCCGCACCTCGGGCGAGCAGCGCCTGGGCGGGTTCCTGCTCTGGCAGAGCGCGCACTCGGAGTTCTACTTCTGCGAGGCGTACTGGCCCGACTTCCGGCGCGTGGACTTCCTGCGCGCGGTCCGCGCCTACGCGGCGCGCGAGCGTCGCGGGGGACGCTGACCCGTCCGGGTTAATTGTGTCGGGGGCCGACGAGGCCGCCGCAGACGCCGTCCGAGCGCCGTTGCCGCTCCCACCTGCGGCTCCGTCGCGTGCGCCCCGTCTCGGTCGTCGGGGCGCCGCGGGTCGCCCAGATGAACAGCGTGTAACCACTTCGCGTGTCGCCCCTGAGGGGCGCCGGAGCGGGCTTATGTTCCGGCGTAGAGGACGGCGACCGCCGTCCCCGGGAGGCCAGCCCATGGAGCATCCGCTCCGGGAGGTGGGCCGGATCCGGCCCTCGGCCGACCGCCCCCGTCCCGTCGCCGCTCGTCGGTGCATGGTCCTGCTCTGGCAGGACGCCGACGTCCGGTGCCCGTCGCGGCGCACGTAGCGCCGGAGGGAGCCTGCCGTGGTCAGCAACGCGCAGAACGACACCCAGCCCGAGCCCGCGCTCGAGGGTCGCAGGACGCACGTCCTGGACACCTCCGTCCTGCTGTCCGACCCGCGGGCGATCCTCCGCTTCGCCGAGCACGACGTCGTGCTCCCGGTCGTGGTGATCACGGAGCTCGAGGCCAAGCGCCACCACGCCGAGCTGGGCTACTTCGCCCGGGCCGCACTGCGGATGCTGGACGACCTCCGCATCGAGCACGGCCGCCTCGACACGCCGATCCCGCTCGGCGAGGACGGCGGCACGCTCTGCGTCGAGCTCAACCACACCGACCCGACGGTCCTGCCCGCCGGCTTCCGGCTGGGTGACAACGACACGCGGATCCTCGCCGTGGCGGCCAACCTCGCCGCCGAGGGCAAGGACGTCACGGTCGTCTCCAAGGACCTGCCGATGCGCGTCAAGGCGTCCGCGGTCGGCCTGCGCGCCGAGGAGTACCGCGCGGAGCTGGCGGTCGACTCCGGCTGGACCGGGATGGACGCGCTGGACCTCGGCGAGCAGCAGATGGCGGACCTGTGGGAGCACGAGTCCATCGCGCTCGCGGACGTCCCCGCCGGCTTCGGGACCGGGAGCGCGAACCCGAACGACCTGCTCTGCCACACCGGCGTCGTGCTGCACAGCCCCCGCGGCTCCGCGCTCGGGCGCGTGACGGCCGACAAGCACGTGCAACTCGTGCGCGGCGACCAGGACGTGTTCGGCCTGCACGGCCGCAGCGCCGAGCAGCGGATCGCCATCGACCTGCTGCTCGACGAGGAGATCGGCATCGTCTCGCTCGGCGGTCGCGCCGGCACCGGCAAGTCGGCGCTCGCGCTGTGCGCCGGCCTGGAGGCGGTGCTCGAGCGCCGCCAGCACCGCAAGGTCATGGTGTTCCGACCCCTGTACGCGGTCGGCGGCCAGGACCTCGGCTACCTGCCCGGCAGCGCCGACGAGAAGATGAACCCCTGGGCGCAGGCCGTCTTCGACACCCTCGGGGCACTGGTCTCCAAGGAGGTCGTCGAGGAGATCATGGACCGCGACATCCTTGAGGTCCTGCCGCTGACCCACATCCGCGGGCGCTCGCTGCACGACGCGTTCGTCATCGTCGACGAGGCCCAGTCGCTCGAGCGGAACGTCCTGCTCACCGTGCTGTCCCGCATCGGGCAGAGCTCGCGCGTCGTCCTTACGCACGACGTGGCCCAGCGCGACAACCTGCGGGTCGGCCGGCACGACGGCGTCGCCGCGGTGATCGAGGCGCTCAAGGGCCACCCGCTCTTCGCGCACATCACGCTCACGCGGTCCGAGCGCTCGCCCGTCGCCGCGCTGGTCACGGAGCTGCTGGAGGGCATCGAGGTCTGACCTCCCGACGAGCGCCCGGGTCCGCCGCGGACCCGGGCGCTCGGGCGTGTCAGCCCCCGGTCGTCGGCGCGTGACCGGCGTCGAGTGCGCGGACCAGCGCGCCGAGCCCGAGCGCGAGCGCACGTCGCTCCTCGTCGGTCAGCCGCGCGAGGATCCGGCTGTGGTGCGCGTGCAGCTCCGCGCCGACGCGATCCGCGACGTCCTGAYCCTCGGCCGTGAGCCGGAGGCGGTAGAGCCGGCGGTTGTCCGCGTCGCGCTCGCGCGAGATCCAGCCGCGTCCCTCCATCCCGGCGGCGAGCCGGCTGACGGTGCTCTTCTCCAGACCGAGGCGGTCGGCCAGGTCCTGCTGCGAGGTCGACCCGGCCGCGGCCAGCTCGGCGAGCGCCATGGTCTCGGACAGCGACAGCTGGACGCCGGCGTGCTCGTGGGGGCGGACCGTCTCCAGCAACCCGCTGGTCCGGGCGAGCTGCTGGAAGAACCGCCGGAGGTCGTCGTCCGGAAAGGTTGTGGCGTACAACTGTTGCGCCTACGCTCTCGTCGTAAGAGTTGTGTCGTACAACTGTAGAGGAGAGCGGCCATGGGCACCACGACGCACGACGGACGCGAGAGCATGTTCGGCCTCGCGCACCACGCCGCGCAGTACAGCCGGTTCGCGGGCCACCTGGCCGCTCGCCTGTACCGACGGGTCGCCGTCGACGTCGGTGGCCTCGGACTCCCGGCCGGAGCGCGGGTGCTCGACGTCGGGACCGGCCCGGGTATCCTGCCGCTCCTGGTCGCGGGGGAAAGGCCCGACCTGCAGATCGACGCGATCGACGTCGCGCCGGAGATGATCGCGCAGGCCCGAGGTGCGGACACGGCGGGCGCCGTGACGTTCGCGGTCGCCGACGTCGCACGACTGCCGTGGCCCGATGCGACCTTCGACCTCGTCGTCTCCACCATCAGCCAGCACCACTGGGCGGACCCGACCGCCGGGGTAGCCGAGGTCCGACGGGTGCTGCGCCCCGGGGGCCGGGCCTGGATCTACGACTTCCGCTGGGCGCTCGGCCGCGCGCAGCGGGCCGCCGAGCCGCTCGACGCCGACACCGCCGTGGCCCGCGAGGTGTCGTGGTTCAGCCCGGTCGGGAGGCTCGTGCTCCGGCCCGCCTGAGCGGGCTCAGCCCTCGACCAGCTGCCCGTCGGCGATGCGCAGCACGCGGTCGGCGAGCGAGACCATGAGCGGGTCGTGCGTGGAGACGATCGCCGTCATGCCCTCGGCCTCGACGACCGCCCGGATCAGCGCCATGACGGCCGTGCCGGTCTCGGTGTCCAGCTGGCCGGTCGGCTCGTCGGCCACGAGCAGCCGCGGGGAGTTGGCCAGCGACCGGGCGATCGCGACGCGTTGCTGCTGACCGCCCGACAGCTCGCCGGGCCGCTGGAGCGCGTGCGAGCCGAGCCCGACCAGGTCGAGCAGCAGCCGGACGCGCTCCTCGCGGTCCTTGGTGGGCAGCTTGCGCAGGCGCAGCGGCACGCCGACGTTCTCGGCCGCGGAGAGCACCGGGACGAGCCCGAACGTCTGGAACACGAACGACACGACGTCGCGCCGCAGCTCGACCAGGCCGCGCTCGTCGAGCGTCGACACCTCGCGTCCGTCGACCACCACCCGACCCTCGTCCGGCCGGTCGAGGCCCCCGACGATGTTGAGCAGGGTCGTCTTGCCGGAGCCGGAGCGGCCGACCAGCGCGACGAGCTCGCCGGGCTGGACGGTGAACGAGACGTCCCGCAGGGCGTGCACGGCGCCCGTGCCGGACCCGTAGGTGCGGCTGACGTGCTCGACGCGGACGACGGCGTCGGTGGCGCTCGGCGCCGGAGCAGTAGCCGCAGCAGCGGCCGTCTCGGTGCTCATCGGGGAACCTCCGGGGTCGGGACGTCGGACTGGTCCGCGGCGGCGGCCGAGTGCCGGCCGCGGCGCGTGGACGTCTCGGCAGTCGGCGGACCGCCCACCGGGCGCTCGGGCACGGGCCGGTCCGGCCACAGCGAGACGTGCGACTCCTCGAGCGCCAGCCGCACGCGGCCGACCAGCTGCAACGTGTCCCGGTACTCCTTGGGCAGCTGCACGCGGCCGGCGCGGTCCAGCACGGCGAGCTCCTCGGCCACGACGTGCTCGGTGCCGTCGTCGCGCGTGTGGGTGCGCCGCACGGTCTCCGAGCTGGTGCGGCCGTCGCGGATGGCCACGGTGCGCTGCACGTGCTCGCTCACGCCCGGGTCGTGCGTGACGACGACGACCGTGGTGCCGAGCTCGCGGTTGACCGTCCGCAGGCCCTCCAGGACGTCGTGCGACGTGGCGGAGTCGAGCTCGCCCGTGGGCTCGTCGGCGAACAGCACCTGGGGCGCGTTGGCCAGGGCGACGGCGATGGCGACGCGCTGCTGCTCGCCACCGGACATCTGCCCGGGCCGGCGCTCGGCGCAGTAGCCGACACCCAGCACGTCGAGCAGCTCGGCGGCGCGACGGTCGCGCTCCTTGCGCTTGACCCCGGACAGCGCGAGCGGGAACGCGACGTTCTCCGTGGCGGTGAGGTACGGCACGACGTTGCGGGCGGTCTGCTGCCAGACGAACCCGACCATCGAGCGCCGGTACTCCACCCGCTGCGCGCCCGACATCGCCATGAGGTCCCACGGACCCACCCGCACGCGCCCGGCCGTGGGGACGTCGAGCCCGGACAGGACCGACAGCAGCGTCGACTTGCCGGACCCGGAGGCGCCGACGATCGCGACGAGCTCTCCTTCCTCGACCAGCAGGTCGAGGCCCTGCAGGGCCTGCACCTCGATCCCCTCGGCCTGGTAGATGCGCACGAGCGAGTCGCACACGATCAGGGCGTGCTCCCCGAACGCGCCGGTGCGCTGCTGGGCGCGCGCCTCGAGCGCGCCGAGCGTGGTCTCCGTGACGGTCACCAGTGCCTCCCTCTCATCGGTCGCCCACTCGCAAGACTTCCCCCAGCCGGTCCTGCCGTCGCACGGCCGACTCCACGACGACCGCGAGCACGAGCGACGCCAGCACGACGACGGCGGCGCCCACGATCGGGGCCCACGTGACCTGGAGCCGCGTCGCCTCGGCCGCTCCGGTGACCAGCTCGAGCCCCAGTGCCCCTGTGAGCATCCAGGGGATCGCGATCCCGACGGCGGTCCCCGCGATCAGGGCGGCGACTGCCAGCGGGGCGAGCTCGCCGAACGTCATGGCGCGCGCCGTGCGCGCGTCGAGCCCGAGAGTGCGCAACGCGGACAGCGTCCGGCCGCGCTCACGGGCCGTTGCGACCACGGTGAGGACCAGTGCCACGGCGGCATAGCCGGCGAGCACGATGCCGACCGCGACCAGCAGCATGAGCAGGCCGGACGTCAGCGGTGACGACCGCCACGTCTCGAGCCAGGTGTCGCGCTCGGTGACGGTGATGCCGGGGGTCTCGGCGAGGCCGACGGCGCGGACGGCGTCGACGGCGCCCGGACCGTCGACCCACACGGTCGCGAGGGCGAGCCCGGTGTCGTTGGCTTCCTCGTAACGCTCGCGGTCGACGATCACGATCGCGTCGGTCTCGGCCGGAGCGTCATCCGCCTTCGCGAGGAGGACGGGCGGGTGCAGTGCGGTGCCGACGACGTCCAGGTCGAGGAATCCCGTCCGGCCCAGGATCTCGGGCGGCAACAGCTCGGCGGTGCTCTCGAGTGCGGGTGCGATGAGAGCGGGCAGGGCGGGTCCGGTGACGTCACCGAGCTCCGCGAGACCCACGTCGACCGGCTGCCCGGCCGACGTCAGTACCGTGGCGAGGTCGGCCGCGTCGACCACGAGCAGCCGTGCCTTGACGCCGCTCTCCTTGCCGAACGTCCGGTCGCCGAGGTCCTGCGCGCCCGCGACGGCCGTGACCCCGGGTTCCGATCGCAGCGCATCGAGTGCGTCGGACGGGATCTTGCCGTCGAGCCGCACGGGTGCGCCGACGACGATGTCCGCCGCCGCGACCTGGCCGCGCTGCACGGTGACGGCGGTGGTCCCGCAGAAGACGACGAGCGCGACCGCGACCGTCAGGGTGAGCAGCGGGACCCGGGTGTCGACTGCGCCGCCGGCCCGGGCCGTGGCGATCAGCGGGCTCAGGCCCCGGCGACGGGCCGCCAGACGGGACAGGCCGCGCAGAGTGGGCGGGAGGGCGCGCGCGACGAGCAGGGTCGCCGCCGTCGCGAGGAGCACGGGCGTCGACGCGAGGAGCAGGTCGACCCCGCCCGTGGTCGTCTGCAGCAGCCCGCGGGCGTGCACCGACACGAGGGCGGCGACCGCGATCGCCACGACCGCGAGCTCGGCCGTGAGGCGACGGCCGCGCCGCCGGCGAGCGAGCCGCTCCCGGTCGACCCGGTTGGCCGGCAGCCGGCGACCGGTCCACGCCCCCCGGACCACGCGGCTGGCCGAGAGCGCGGGAGCGAGCGCGGCGATCACCGCCACGCTGGCGGCGACGGTCCACGACCCCCGGTCGTCGGGCTCGAGCAGCCAGGCGCCCAGCGCGCCGACCGCCGCGGCGAGCACGACGAGCGGGACGCTCTCCACCAGAGCGCGCACCACGACGGAGGCCACCGACGCCCCGCGGGCGCGCTCGGCGAGCAGGAACGTCGCCCGGCGCACCACGAGGAGCCGCGAGGCGAGCACGAGCGCGAGCGCGCCGACCGCGGCCAGCCCGATCAGCAGCACCGACGCCTGGGCCGTGCTGGACAGCAGCCGGGCGTCGGCGTTCCGCAGCACGGTGCCGAGGTCGGTGGCGACCTCGGGGTTGTAGCCGTCGGCGCCCGTCAGCGTGCGCGAGTCGCTCAGCAGCTGGCTGACGGCGAGCTCGACCTCGTCGGTGTCGGTGGCGAGCAAGTGGTCGGCCTGCGCGGGGAACCGGAAGGTCGTCGAGACGGCCTGCTGCCCGATCCCGAGCTGCATGTCGGGCAACGACGCGTCGGACAGCAGGAAGGCGACCCCACCGACCGCCGACGCGGCCTTCGGCGTGGGCACCTCTTCCAGCAGGTCGGCGTGCGCGACCCACACCGGCGAGGCCGGGTCGACCGGCTCGTACAGGCCGCTCACCACGAGCCGGACGGCACCGATCGACGGCCCGGAGAAGTCGAACCGGTCACCGACGGCGATCCCGGCGTCGTCCGCGGCGGCCGTGGAGACCCCGACCTCGACCAGGCGCGGGTTCTCGGGGGTCGGGATCACGGTGCTCCCGGCCGGCGGCGGCGACATCCGCGGCTCGATGCCCGTGACCCACCGGACGAGGTCCGGCGAGGACTCCCCGACGTGCTGCGGCGCGCCGTGGCCCACGTGCACGAGCCGCGTCGCGAGCATCCCGGCCGGCGTGGTGATCGTCCCCGCTGGGCTCTGCACGGCGGTCAAGGGAGCGCCGGTGACCTCCTGCACGGCGGGTGGCAGGGAGGCGGCCATGGTGGTCGCGGCGTTGGCGACGAGGGTCGCAGCGTCGTCCTGGCGACCGTCGGCCGTGCCCAGCGCCGCGCCGATCGTCGCCACCACGTCGGCCGACGACCCCGCGTCGCGGACGGCCCGCTGGACGCCTTCGTCGGCCATCCGCAGCGTGATGCGGGGGATCACCAGGGCGAGCAGCACGGTGACGGCGAGCAGGAGCGCGGTCAGGGTGAGCAGGCCCGCGTCCTGCCGGCTGCGGCGCCGCGCGACGAGGACGCCGTCCGCGGTGGCCGCCCGCCACCCGCTGCCGGCCCGAACCGTCAGCGCGCTCATCGCTCGTCCCCCAGTCGCAGGAGCTCGCCGGACGCGCGCCGCAGGAGCAGGTTCGCGGTCAGGGCGACCGCGGACCCGACGAGGACGACGAGGAGCGTCACCAGGACCAGCTCGGTGGCCCACGGCCAGTGCACGACCACGGCCGGGACCGGCTGGCCGCCGACCGCGGAGACCGTGACCAGCGGCGCGATGACGCGCGCCAGCACGGCGCCGAGGGCCAGGCCGGCGGCGAGCCCGAGCGTGCCGAGAATGACGTGCTCGACCAGCACCGACCGCACCAGGGACGGGCGGGACGCGCCGAGCGCCTGCAGCCGCGCGAGCTCGAGGCGTCGCGTCCGGACCCCGACGGTCGCGCTCATGACGAACCCGGCCACGGCCAGCGCCAGCGCGGCGAACGTGACGATCCACAGGGCCGCCTGCACGCCGACGCGCAGCGGGCCCTCGATCGCCGCCGACTGCTCCGCGACGCGGCTCGTGGGGGCGCCGAGCTCGACCGCTTCGACCTGGCGCACCACGTCCGCGGCGTCCTCGTCGGGGACCTGGAGCCACCACTCGTCCAGCAAGGGGTCGGACCACGCCGACTGCAGCGCCGCTCGTCCCAGCAGGTCGCGGTCCACCAGCAGCCCGGGACCGCGAGGCATTCCCGGCAGGTACGGGACCTCGCGCTCGATCGAGACGAGCACGGGCGCGCCGTCCAGGTCGAGCTGCACCGTATCCCCGACCTCGGCGCCGAGGGCGACCAGCACCGTGTCCGTCGCCACGGCCGGGACGATGCCCGGGTCGGCGAACGTCATCGCCGCCATCCGCACCTGGCCGAGCAGCAGGGTGACCGCCTCCGGCCGTGCGCTCAGGTGCAGGCCGGCATCGTCGACCGTGGTCACCGGCACCGCGCGGCGGCCGCGGTTGTCGGCCGCCGCGTTGCCCGTCCAGGTGGCGCCGTCGAGCGGGACGGGCGTGACGGTGTCGGCGGCCGCGCCGGTGGGCCGCTCGACCGTCCGCAGGTTGGCCACGGTCACCGCCACGGTCGCCGTCGGCTCCTGCCCGGGCCGGAAGGTCAGCTGACCTGGGTCCGTGCTGTCCGGCAGGCCCTGCGCGAGGACCGCGACGAGTCGCAGCCCGGTACCGGGGACGGGCAGCGGGACGCTCATGTCGGCCGAGGTTCCCTCCAGGGGCGTGGGCGGCACCTCCAGCGAGGTGCGTGTGCCGTAGGAGTCCTCGACGACCAACGTGAGCAGCAGGGAACCGGGCAGCGCCGACGTGACAGAGCTGGTCACGTCCACGAGCAGCGAGGTCGGCGTGCCCGGGAGTGCGATCGAGCCGTCGGGCGTCGTCGGCGCCAGGGGAGCGCTGATCTGCCCCCAGTCGGGCGTGATCCGGCCGCGCAGCAGGTCGCCGCCCTGCGCGGTGTCGAGCGCGAGGACGTTGACGGACCCGCCGTTCGTCGTGTCGCCGTTGTTCGACGGCACGCCGTACCGGACGGAGCGGAACGTCGCGGCGCTCGCGGCCTGCGCGCCCGACAGCCCGTCGACGACCACCGCCTGCGCGGGAGCGGAGCCGTTGACCTTCCCGACCCGCACGTCCGTGCCGACCTGCAGGTCGACCTGGTCCGCCTGGGACGTGCGCCACGTGGCGAGGAACGACTGCGAGAACGACCCGACGGCCAGGGCGAGGGTGAGCAGCAGCACCGCACCCGCCGCGCGGGACGGTCGCCGGCCCACCTCCCAGGCCGCCAGCGGGGCGACGAGCGAACGGCCGCGGGCAGCGAGGCGTTCACCCAGCGCGGTGATCAGCGGGAGCGCGCGGAGCGCGAGCACGGCGCCGGCGAGGAGCAGGAGCGCCGGCGCGGCGACCAGGATCGGGTCCGGTCGGGCACCCGCGAGCACGGGCGTCCGGTACGACTGCAGCTGCCAGACGGCCACGCCCGCGACAGCCACCAGCGCGAGGTCGACACCTGAGCGTGCGAGCCCGCCGCGCCGGTCCTGGCGGACGAGCTGCTGCTCGGTGTCGACGACGCTTCCCCGCCGGCRCAGGAGAGGGCCGAGCAGGACGCCGGCCAGGACGAACGACGAGACGACGCACGTGACCCACAACGAGAGCGGCCGGCCGGGGTCGGTGTGCATGCCCGCGCGCTCGAGCGGCCCGAACGACGTGATGAGCCCGAACAGCAGGCCAGCGAGCCAGGGAGAGACCAGCGTCGTGACCAGCGCGACCGCGGCCGCCTCGAGCGCGGCGAGGCCCAGCAGCTGACCACCCGACGCCCCTCGGGACGACATCAACGTCTGCTCGGGCGCCCGGCGGTCGGCCAGCAAGCGGGCCGCGAGCAGCAGCACCGTGACGGCGAGCACGACGAGCATGAGCCCGACGATGACGAGGCTCACGCGGGTGACGGCCAGGTTGCCCTCGGCGAGGTCGATCGTGCCCGCCAGCGACGAGCGGAAGTCACCGGACAGCGCGGTAGCGCCGACGTCTTTCGTCAGCGACGCCTGCGCGTCGTCGAGCCGGGAGCGCAGGTCGGCCACCGCTCCGTCGGGTGCGTCGACGAGCTCGGGGGAGGCCACCAGGTCGGCTTCTGCGAGCCCGCCGGCACCCTCCATGGCCCCCGGGAGCGCGACGAACGGGCCCCACGCGTCGGTGATGACGTAGCCGAAGCTGCCGGGCACGGGGTAGCGGGGGTCGTGCTCGGCGCCGTCGAGGAGGTCACGGGTCCAGATGCTGCTCGGTCCGGTGAGCTCGTGCACGCCGACGACGACGAAGCCGGCGTCGGTGTAGGTGCCCAGGTTCTGCACAGGCAGGACGCTGCCGACTGTCCAGCCGTACGCGTCGGCCGCGACCTTCGGGACCGCGACCTCGATGCGTCCCTGGTCGTCGGTCGCCGCGGTCGGCCAGGCGCCGGCGACGAGCGTGGCGTCCGACAGGAGCCGCGGGTTCGCGGCGAGATAGCTGAGCGGCGGCACCCGACCGCCCTGCCCGGTCAGCCGGTACATCGGGGAGGTGAGCCACTGGGTGCGCGTGGCCGGGACCTCCCCCAGCAGGTCGTCGAGGAAGCCGTTGCCGGCAGCGATCGCGTCGGCCGGGTCGGACTTGTCCATCGAGAGGACCGCGTCGATGTCGGTGGCTGCCGCGGGTGCACGGTCCAGGGCGGTGTCGAGGGCCCCGTGCGCGCTGGTGAACAGCAGCAGGGCGAACGTGCCCAGCAGGGAGGCCCCCACGAGGGCGACGGCCACGACGGTCGCGAGGAGCGTCCGCTGTGCGGCGGCGCGATGGCGCAGCACGCGCAGGCTCCAGCCCATGCGACCTCCTCCTGACGTCCTCGTCCCAGGCGCGAACGATCAAGGGGCGACGCGCGCGGCTCGGTGATCGTAAGGGATGCCGAAGAAAGTGTGGGAGCGATTCCGCGGACGCACGGCGGACCGTGATGCAAAGGTGACACGAGCAGCTTCCGGAAGGTATATTCCCGTCGGAATAATCAGGAAGGAAGTGTGGCGTGGCGGAGCTCTCAGCGGTCGCGGTGCTCGTGCTGGCCCTGTTGCACGAGCAGCCGATGCACCCGTACCAGCTGCACCAGACCCTGGTGGAGCGAGGCGATGCCCGGATCGTGCGGGTCAACCCGGGTGCCGTCTACCACGGCGTTGAGCGGCTCGAGCGGGACGGCCTCGTCGAGGCCGTCGGCACCGACCGCACCGGGAAGCGCCCCGAGCGCACCACCTATCGCATCACCGACGCCGGGCGCGCTGCCTGCGCCGAGCGCCTGGCAAGCCTGCTGGGCGACGAGCACCCCGCCTACCCGCTCTTCTCCGTCGGACTGGCCGAGGCGAACGAGCTGCCGGCGGACGTCGTCGTCGAGCAGCTCACGCGGCGGCGCGACCGCAAGACGGGCACCCTTGCCGCCCTGGAGGCGTCCTACGGGGCTGTCCGGGACCTGGGCCTGCCGCGCCGGTACCTCCTCGACGCCGAGCACGACCTCGCCGTGCTGCGTGCGGAGATCGCGTGGCTCGACGCCACGCTCGAGGAGCTGCGCGTCGACGCACTCGACTGGGGCGGCCCGTTCCCGTCCGGCTTCCTCGAGGCCAAGCGCACCCTCACGTCTTCCTCCCACCCGAACTCGAAGGACAACTCATGAGCACCGCCACCGAGCAGCCACCCGCGCTCGTCGACCTCCACGGCCGCAGTCCGTGGAGCATCCTGCCCGCCCTGTGTCTCGGCTTCTTCATGATCATGGTCGACACGACGATCGTGAACATCGCCATCCCGTCGCTGGTCACGGCCTTCGACGCCGACCTCACGGCGGTGGGCTGGGTCAACAGCGCCTACCTGCTGACCTTCGCCACCCTGCTGCTGGTCACGGGCCGGCTCGGTGACCGCTTCGGCCCGCGGCCCGTGTTCATCGTCGGCCTGGTCATCTTCACGCTGACGTCGCTGCTGTGCGGCCTGTCCGGCTCGATCGGGATGCTCGTCGCCGCTCGCGCGGCCCAGGGCGTCGGCGCCGCGCTCATGACGCCGCAGACCATGTCGATGATCACGCGGGTCTTCCCGCCGCAGAAGCGCGGGTCGGCGATGGGCCTGTGGGGTGCCGTCGCCGGCATCGCCACGATCACCGGCCCGGTGCTCGGTGGCCTCCTGGTCCAGACCGTCGGCTGGGAGTGGATCTTCTACGTCAACATCCCGGTCGGCGTCGTCGCCCTCGTCCTGGCGGTGCGGACCCTGCCGACGCTCCCGACGGCGAACCGCTCGTTCGACGGTCTCGGCGTGCTGCTCTCGGTCGTCGGCATGTTCCTCGTCGTGTTCGGCGTCCAGGAGGGTGCCACCTACGACTGGGGCACCATCGCGGGCCCGATCACGGTCTGGAGCGTCATCGGCGTCGGGCTGCTGGTGCTCGTGGCCTTCGTGCTCTGGCAGCGCCACCTGGGCAGCGACGCGCTGCTCCCGCTGAGCCTGTTCCACCACCGCAACTTCTCGCTGTCCAACGTGGCCGGCGCGGCCGTGAGCTTCGCGATGATGGGCATCTTCTTCCCGTTCACTCTCTTCCTGCAGGAGGTGCTCGGGCTCGAGCCGCTCCAGGCCGCCCTCGTGGGCCTGCCCGGCTCGCTCATCTCGGGGGTCGTCGCGCCGTTCGCCGGGCGCCTGTCGGACAAGATCGCCGGCAAGTGGGTCGTCGCCAGCGGGTTCGCCCTGCTCGCCGTCGCCATCACCTGGCTGGCCGTGGCCGTGCAGCCCGACGCGCCGGTGTGGCACCTGGTCCTGCCGATGATCCTGTTCGGGGTCGGCACCGGCGCGCTCTTCTCGCCGCTGGCCAACCTGGCGACCTCGGGTCTCGACGGCCGCACGGCCGGCGCCGGCGCGGGTGCGTTCAACACGACGCGGCAGATCGGCGGCGTCATCGGGTCGGCCGCGGTCGTCGCCATGCTGACCTCGCGCCTCGCCGTGACCATCCCCGCGGCGGCGGAGGACGCGGCGGGGCAGCTCCCCGAGGAGCTCCGCCAGCCGTTCGTCGACGGCTTCGCCTCGGGCAGCTTCGCCAGCGGCGCGGCCCCGCAGCTGCCGTCGTCGGTGCCCGCCGACGTCGCCGCGCGCATCCAGGACGTCGCCCTGCAGGCCGTGCACTCGGGCTTCGCGACCGCGGTCACGCAGACGATGCTCCTCACGGTCGGCGTGCTGGTCCTCGGGCTCGTGGCCAGCCTCGCCATGAAGGGCGGCCGCCCGGTGCACCATGCGCCGGCGCAGCAGCCGGTGGCGGCCGAGGTCTGATCCTGCGGACGACGAAGGCGCCGGTCCTGGTGGACCGGCGCCTTCGTCGTCGTGTCAGGCCTGCGGCGGGCGCGTCATGCTCAGCACGTCGAGCGCCGAGTCCAGCTGCTCCTCGGTGACCTCGCCACGCTCGACGAAGCCCAGGTCGATGACGGCCGCGCGGACCGTGATGCCGTGCTTGACCGCGTGCTTGGCGATCTTCGCGGCCGCCTCGTAGCCGATCACGCGGTTCAGCGGCGTGACGATCGACGGCGACGACTCGGCCAGCGCCCGGGCCCGCTCGACGTTGGCCACGAGACCGCTCACGGTCTTGTCGGCCAGCAGCCGCGAGGCGTTGGCCAGGAGGCGGATCGACTCGAGCACGCCGGCGGCGATCACGGGGATCTGCACGTTGAGCTCGAACGACCCGCTCGCACCGGCCCAGGCGACGGTGGCGTCGTTGCCGACGACGCGCGCCGCGACCATGAGCACCGCCTCCGGGATCACCGGGTTGACCTTGCCGGGCATGATCGACGAGCCGGGCTGCAGGTCAGGGATCGCGATCTCCCCGAGGCCGGTGTTCGGTCCGGAGCCCATCCAGCGCAGGTCGTTGCAGATCTTCGTGAGGCTGACGGCGATGGTGCGCAGCGCGCCCGACAGCTCGACCAGGCCGTCGCGCGAGCTCTGCGCCTCGAAGTGGTCGCGTGCCTCGGTCAGCGGCAGCCCGGTGTCCTCGCGGAGCAGCGCGATGACCCGCTGGGGGAAGCCGGCCGGGGTGTTGATGCCGGTGCCGACGGCGGTGCCACCCAGGGGGACCTCGGCCGCGCGGGGGAGTGCCGACTGCAGCCGCTCGATGCCGTACCGGACGGCGGCGCCGTACCCGCCGAACTCCTGGCCCAGCGTGACCGGGGTGGCGTCCATCAGGTGCGTGCGGCCGGACTTGACCACCTCGGCCCACTCGACGGCCTTCGCCTCGAACGCCTCCGCCAGGTGCTCGAGCGACGGGACCAGGTCCCGCACGACGCCCGCGGTCGCGGCGACGTGCACGGACGTCGGGAACACGTCGTTCGACGACTGCGACGCGTTGACGTGGTCGTTCGGGTGCACGTCACGGCCGAGCCGGCGCGTGGCCAGGGTCGCGAGCACCTCGTTGGTGTTCATGTTCGAGCTGGTGCCCGAGCCCGTCTGGTAGACGTCGATCGGGAAGTCGCCGTCGTGCGCACCGGAGGCCACGTCGTCGGCGGCGGCGACGATGGCGTCCGCGACGTCCTGGTCCAGGACGCCCAGCTCGGCGTTCGCGCGCGCGGCGGCCTTCTTGATGCGGGCGAGGGCCTCGATGTGGCTGCGCTCGAGCCGGTTGCCCGAGATCGGGAAGTTCTCGACGGCCCGCTGGGTCTGTGCGCGGTAGAGGGCGTCGACCGGGACGCGCACCTCGCCCATCGTGTCGTGCTCGATGCGGAACTCAGAAGTCATGCGTTCATCCTGCCGCACGCCTGCGGGTCCGATCGTCGGTCCGTGTCAGGCGTCGAGCTGGCCGGCCGCCTCGGTGAGGTGCACCGTGCCGTCGGCCAGCGTGTACTCGAGGCCGACGATCGCCAGCCGTCCCTCGGTGATGGCCTCCGCGAGCGACCGCGAGTAGCCCTGGAGCATGCGGACGGTGTGCCGGACGTGCTCGTGCCCGAGAACGGCGGGGTCCAGCGTGTCCAGCGACCCGTGGCCGCCGCCCGCGAGATTCACGATGCTGGGGATGACGCGGTCGACGATCGCCCGCACGAACCCGTCGGGCAGCTCGCCCGTCGTCAGCGCGGTGGTGGCCGCGGCGACCGCGCCGCAGCTGTCGTGCCCGAGGACCACGACCAGGGACGCGCCGAGGACCTGGACGCCGTACTCGATCGACCCGATCACCGTGGTGTCCAGCACGTGCCCGGCCGTGCGCACCACGAACACGTCGCCGAGGCCTTGGTCGAAGATGATCTCGGCCGCCACTCGCGAGTCCGAGCAGCCGAAGATCACCGCGAACGGGAACTGTGCGGCGCTCAGCTCCGCCCGATGGTCGACACCCTGGGACGGGTGCAGCATCTCGCCGCGGACGAACCGTTGGTTCCCCTCGCGCAGCGCGGACCAGGCTTCGGCGGGGGTCGTGGGGCGTGTCACGGCGTCATCGTCGCAGGTCGGGCGCCCGCTCGGGAGTCGGTGTTCAGCACTCGGGTATCCCCGTTCCACTGGCGCGCCGACGCCGAACGGGTGTAGCCCTTGGGTGTGAGGCGTCGACGCCTCGGTTCGGAGGTGCTCCGTGCGACGACGCACACGCGGGCTTGCCCTGGCGCTGGTCGCGGGGCTCGTCGTCCCGCTGGCCGCGTGCGCCGGGTCCGGGTCCGGGACTCCCGTGCTCACCTGGTACATCAACCCCGACGACGGCGGTCAGGCGGAGATCGCCAAGCAGTGCACCGAATCCGCCGCTGGCGCCTACTCGATCGAGGTGTCGGTCCTGCCGCGCGACGCCAGCGCCCAGCGGGAGCAGCTCGCTCGGCGCCTGGCCGCCAAGGACTCGTCGATCGACATCATGAGCCTCGACCCGCCGTTCATCCCTGAGATGGCCGAGCCCGGCTTCCTGGCCCCGGTGCCCGACGACGTCGCGTCGAAGGTCACGCAGAACGTCGTCGCCGGTGCCCTCGCCGGTGCGACGTGGAAGGACAAGCTCGTCACCGTGCCGTTCTGGGCGAACACCCAGCTGCTCTGGTACCGCAAGTCCGTGGCGGCCGCGGCGGGGCTCGACCCCGCGAAGGCGCCCGTGACGTGGGACCAGATCATGAAGGCGTCGAAGGACCAGGACAAGTACCTGGCCGTCCAGGGCACCAAGGCCGAGTCCCTCACCGTGTGGATCAACGCGCTCGTCGCGTCCGCCGGCGGAAAGATCCTCGAGAACCCCGAGGCTCCGGCCGACGAGATCACGCTCGGTCTCGAGACGCCCGCGGGCGAGGCCGCGGCGACGATCATGGGCACCATCGGCAAGGAGAACCTCGGTGGTCCCGCCCTGCCGACCGAGGACGAGGGGGCCTCGCTCGCCATCTTCCAGGGCGACAAGGGCTCGTTCATGGTCAACTGGCCGTTCGTCTGGTCGGCCACGAAGGCGGGCGTCGAGGACGGCACGTTCGAGCAGTCGCTGCTCGACGACATCGGCTGGGCGCTCTACCCGCAGGTGACAGCGGACAAGCAGACCGCGCCTCCTTACGGCGGGATCAACCTCGGGATCGGGGCCTTCAGCAAGTACGTCGACCTCTCGTACCAGGCGGCGGAGTGCATCGTCACCCCCGAGCACCAGGCGCAGTACTTCGCGACGAACGGCAACCCGCCGTCCAACACGACGTCCTACGACGACCCCGCCGTCAAGGAAGCCTTCCCCATGGCGGACGTCATCCGGGAGTCGCTCGAGCTTGCCGTGCCCCGGCCGCAGACGCCTTACTACAACGAGGTGTCAACCGGCCTGCAGCAGACGTGGCACCCGCCGAGCTCGGTGACGCCGGAGGTCACGCCCAAGGAGTCGACCGACCTGATCACCGCCGTGCTGCGAGGGGAGCAGCTGCTATGAGCAGCCAGGTCCAGACGAAGACACCCGGCGGGCTCCCGCCGGACCTGCGCGACGCGGCGGCGAAGGCGGGGCGGAGCGACCGGTCGAGGTCCGAGGCGCGCCTCGGCTGGCTGCTAGCCGGCCCGGCGTTCGTCGTCATGCTGGCCGTCACGCTGTACCCGATCCTCCAGGCCTTCTTCGACTCGCTGTACCACTTCCGGCTCACGGCACCGGACGACAAGCGCTGGGCCGGGCTGAGCAACTACGCCGTCGTGCTGACGGACCCGCTGTTCTGGCAGGCGCTCGGCGTCACGGTGTTCATCACGGTCGTCACCGTGGTGGTCGAGCTGCTTCTCGGCTTCGCGCTCGCGCTCGTCATGCACCGAGCGATCACCCAGCTCCGCGGGCTGCTTCGCACGGCGATCCTGGTGCCGTACGGGATCATCACCGTGGTCTCGGCCTTCGCGTGGTTCTACGCGTTTGATATCAACTCGGGGTACATCAACCACTGGTTCGCCTGGGTGCCCGGGATCAGCACGGACCTCAACTGGTTCGCCCAGCAGGGCACCAGCCTCTTCGTCATCATCTTGTCGGAGATCTGGAAGACCACACCGTTCATCTCGCTCCTGCTGCTGGCGGGCCTCTCGCAGGTGCCGACCGAGCTGGAGGAGGCGGCGGAGGTCGACGGTGCCACGTGGTGGCAGCGCCTGACGCGGGTGGTCCTGCCGAACATGAAGGCCGCGATCATGGTCGCGGTCCTGTTCCGGGCCCTCGACGCGTTCCGCATCTTCGACAACGTGTTCATCATGACCAACGGCGCGAACGGCACCGAGGTGCTGTCGCTGCTCGCCTACCGGACGTCGATCGGCCGGCTCGAGATCGGCCTCGGGTCGGCGATCTCCGTGCTCCTGTTCTTGTGCGTGATCCTGATCTGCTGGATCGCGGTCAAGCTGTTCAAGGTCGATCTGGCCGGCGGCGCGAGGGGGGCGGGCTGATGAAGCAGCTGTCGACGAGGGCCAAGTGGGCCTGGGCCCTCATCACGATCTTCGTCATCACGTACGCCCTCTTCCCGATCGTGTCGATCTTCGCGACGTCGTTCAAGCTGCCCAGCCAGCTGAACCTCGGGCTGTTCTGGCCGAAGACGTGGTCGACCGTGAACTACGAGGAGATCCTCGCGCCGGGCGGGTCGGCGCAGACGCTGTTCCTGTCCTCGCTGCGCAACTCGATCGGCATCTGCCTGATCGCCACCGCCATCGCCGTCGTCCTCGCCACGCTCGCGGCCTACGCGATCGCCCGGCTCGACTTCCCCGGCAAGCGGCTGGTCCTGCTCACCGCGCTCGGCGTGTCGATCTTCCCGGTCATCTCGATCGTCACGCCCCTGTTCAACCTGTGGCGGAACATCGGCCTCTACGACACGTGGCTCGGGCTGATCATCCCGTACCTGTCGCTGACGTTGCCGATCTCCATCTGGACCCTCGCGGCGTTCTTCCGCCAGATCCCGTGGGAGCTCGAGCAGGCGGCGCAGGTGGACGGAGCGACCACGTGGCAGGCCTTCCGCAAGGCGATCGTGCCGCTCGCCGCACCCGGGGTGTTCACCACCGCGCTGATCGCGTTCTTCATCGCCTGGAACGACTTCGTCTACGGCATCTCGCTCACGTCGACCGACCGCGCCCGACCCGTTCCCGCCGCGCTGGCGTTCTTCACCGGTGCCTCGCAGTTCGAGGAGCCGACGGGATCCATCTCCGCCGCGGCCATCATCGTGACCATCCCGGTGGTCATCCTCGTCCTGCTCTTCCAACGCCAGATCGTGTCCGGCCTGACCCAAGGCGCCGTCAAGGGCTGACGTCCACGCGCGCAGTCCGTCCCACGAAGGAGATCCGATGGCCGCCATCACCCTCAAGGACATCGTCAAGCAGTACGGCGACGGCTTCCTCGCCGTGAAGGGCGTGAGCCTGGACATCGCCGACGGCGAGTTCGTGATCCTCGTCGGACCCTCGGGCTGCGGGAAGTCGACGCTGCTCCGGATGATCGTCGGCCTCGAGGACATCACGGCCGGCGACCTGGAGATCGGGGGCAAGCGCGTCAACGAGAAGGCGCCGCGCGACCGGCACCTGGCCATGGTGTTCCAGAACTACGCCCTGTACCCGCACCTGACCGTCTTCGAGAACATCGCGTTCCCGCTGCGCCTGCAGAAGGGCCAGTTCACCGACGCCCAGATCCGCGAGAAGGTCGAGTTCGCCGCCAAGACCCTCGAGCTGCAGGACCACCTGGAGCGCAAGCCCGCCAACCTGTCCGGCGGTCAGCGGCAGCGCGTCGCGATGGGCCGCGCGATCGTCCGCGAGGCGGAGGCTTTCCTCTTCGACGAGCCCCTGTCCAACCTCGACGCCAAGCTTCGCGGCCAGATGCGCACCGAGATCGCCCGCATGCAGCGCCGCCTGGGCACGACCACCGTCTACGTCACCCACGACCAGACCGAGGCCATGACCCTCGGCGACCGGGTGGCCGTCCTGCGCAAGGGGGAGCTGCAGCAGGTCGCCAGCCCCCGGGGCCTGTACGAGCAGCCGGTCAACCTCTTCGTCGCCGGCTTCATCGGCTCGCCGCCCATGAACTTCCTGCCGGGGGAGATCAGCGGGTCCACCATGAAGCTGCCGTTCGCCGAGGTCCCGATCTCTGCGGACCTGGCTCCCAAGCTGCAGGGCAAGGAGATCGTCATCGTCGGCATCCGCCCGGAGCACTTCGAGGACGCCGCCCTTCTGGAGGACGCGCGCAAGGGGACCGGCGTCTCCTTCTCCGCGCCCGTGGACGTCACCGAGTGGCTCGGCTCCGAGCTCTACGCCTACATCCCGTTCGACACCAATCCGGACGTCGCGACCACGCTCGAGGAGCTCGACCGCGACCTCGACGGCGAGGGCCTGCGCACGCAGCTGATCGTCGCGCTCCCGTCGGAGACCAAGATCCGGGACGGTCGCGACGCGACCCTGTGGTTCGACCCCGCCCGGATGATGGTGTTCGACCCCGAGAGCGGCGAGAACCTCACCTGGGACGGCGCGGCCGCCGAGGCGCTCGACCGCGAGAACGAGGCCGACCGCAAGGCCTCCCTCGAGCGCGCGCAGGCCCGGGAGAAGGCGCGCGTCTGACTCGGCCGCCGGTAGGGGCCGTCGGCGCGGCGGCCTCGTGGTTCGAGTCGCCTCGGCGCGACCGGACTGCTGAGTCGGTCAGGCGAGCTCCGCCGAGCTCGGCGGGTTGGCGCCCGCGCGCGAGACGGTGATCGCGGCGATCCGGGCGCAACGCTCCAGCACGGCCTCGACGGTCGCGGAGTCGACGTCGGCGAGCGCCTGTCGCCGGTCCGCCCCGAGCAGCCCGGCGGACCAGAGCCCGTCGATCAGGCCGCCCATGAAGGAGTCGCCCGCGCCGACCGTGTCCGCGACCTGCACCTTCGGCGCCCGGACAGACAGGCGGGCGCCCGCCGACGTGCTCGCGAACGCCCCGTCGCCGCCGTGCGTCACGACGACGAGCGACGGGCCCGACCTGCTCCACTCCTCGGCGATCTCCGCGGGCGCCACGCCGGGGTGCAGCCAGGCGAGGTCCTCGTCGCTGACCTTGACCACGTCCGCGAGCCGCACCAGCGCGTCGACCACGGGCAGCGCGTGCGCGGGCGACCCCATGAGGACCGGCCGCAGATTCGGGTCGTAGGTGATGGTCGACGAGGTGCGCCGCCGGGCGAGGATCGCGGCGACGGCGGCGCCGCCGGGCTGCAGCACCGTCGCGATCGATCCGGTGTGCACGACCAGCGGGTCCCCGGGCTCCTCGTCCCACGTCTCAGGCAGGTCCCACTCGAGGTCGAACTCGTAGGAGGCGGACCCGTCCTCACCGATGTGCGCGGTCGCGAGGGGCGTGCGCGTCGCCGACCGGTTGCCCTCGAGGACGTGGACGCCGGACCCGCGCAGGTGCTGCCGGACCAGGTCGCCGTCGGCGTCGTGACCCAGCCAGGTGAGCAGGTCCACGTGCCGGCCGAGGCGACCGAGCCCGAGCGCCACGTTGGCAGGGCTGCCGCCGGGGTGCTGCGCGCGGGTGCCGTCCGGCCTGGCGACGACGTCGATCAGCGCTTCGCCGACGACGAGCGCCCGGTCCGTCGTGCTCATCAGGACTCCTCGTCGTCCGTGGCGGTGGCCACCGCCGGGGTGTCGCGCACCGCACTGAGCCGTTCGCGCGCCCCGTCGAGCCACTCCTGGCACCGCGCGGCGAGCGCCTCGCCGCGCTCCCAGAGGGTCAGCGACTCCTCGAGCGTCGCGGCGCCGGCCTCGAGCCGGGCGACGACCGCGACCAGCTCGTCACGGGCCTGCTCGTAGCCGAGGTCACGGACATCGGCGTTCGCGTCGGAGGGCTGGGCGGCGGGCGAGGTGGACGGCTTCGGCACGAGGACAGTCAACCAGGACCGGCCCACACCGCCGCGCCGTCAAACCGCCCACCGAGACGCGAGCCGTTCCTGTCAGCCAGGTGCCCACCGGTACCTGGGGCGGTCGGGGTCGCGCCGATGCGCGCGCCGCGACCTCGCCGCCGGGCGCTGCCGTCAGGTCGTCAGGCGCGCCGCGACCTTGCCGCCGGGCGCGACTGTCAGGTCGTCAGGCGCGCTGCGACCTCGCCGCCGGGCGCGATCGTCAGGTCGTCAGGCGCGCCGCGACCTCGCTGCCGGGCGTGACTGTCAGGTCGTCACGCGCGCCGCGACCTCGCCACGGGCGACCCGGATGCGCAGGGGATCGCCCTCGGCCACCTCGGCCGGGTCCCGCAGCACGTGCCCGTTGGCGCGCTGGACCACCGCGTACCCGCGGTCGAGCGTCGCGGCGGGCGACAACGCCCTGACCTGCGCCGCGAGGCCCGCCACCTCGGCACGGCCGTGCACGAGCGCGGTGTGCAGAGAGCGGCGCGCGCTGTCGCGCAGGGCCGCCACCCGGTGCTCGTGCAGGTCCACCAACGTGGTCGGGTTGGCCAGCACGGGACGGCTGCGCCAGTGGTCCAGGCCGGTCTGCTCGCGGGTCAGCCGGGCCGTCAGCGCGGCCCGGGCCCGCAGCCGCGCCTGCGTGACGCGGGCACGCTCCTCGCTCACGTCCGGCACGATCCGCTTGGCCGCGTCCGTCGGCGTCGAGGCGCGCAGGTCCGCCACCAGGTCGAGCAGCGGGGTGTCGAGGTGATGGCCGATCGCGCTGACCAGCGGCGTGCGGCAGGCGGCGGCCACCCGGACCAGCGACTCGTTGCTGAACGGGAGGAGGTCCTCGAACGAGCCGCCACCGCGCGCGACCACGATCACCTCGACGCGCGGGTCGCGGTCCAGCTCCACGATCGCGGCGCTGACCTCGGGCACCGCGCGTGGTCCCTGCACCGTCACGCGCCGGATCTCGAACTCCACGGCGGACCAGCGGGCGCGGGCGTTGGAGACCACGTCGTGCTCGGCGTCGCCCTGCTGCGCGACGATCAGCCCCACCCTCGTCGGGAGGAACGGCAGCGCGCGCTTGCGCGACGGCTCGAAGAGCCCTTCGGCCCCGAGGATGCCCTTGAGATGCTCGATGCGGGCCAGCAGCTCGCCCAGGCCGACCAGCCGGACGTCGTCGGCCGAGAACGAGAGGGTGCCCTTCTTGGCGTGGAACTGCGGCCGGGCGTGCACCACGAGGTGGGCGCCGTCCGCGAGCTTGTCCGCCAGCGGGCCGATCGCCGAGGCGGGCGCCGTCACCGAGAGCGACATGTCGAGGTCGGTGTCGCGCAACGTGAGGAAGTAGAGGGTGTTCCACCTCTTGAGGTTGAGCACCTGACCCTCGACCCACACGGGCGGCATCTTCGCGATGTAGTCGGCGATCTTGGGCGCCAGGTGGCGGACTGGCCACGGGCGGTCGGGGGTCGTGTCCGCCGCGCGCAGCGGCGGGGGACCGGCCGCCGGCGGACTGGTGATGGGACCGGTGCTCACGCGCCCAGCCTGCCTCATCCCGCCGACAGCGAGGTCGCCCGACGCGGTCGCCGGCCCCCGCTCGTGTGCACCCCGTGCGGGTCGGGTGCAGGTCACAGCCGCCGACGCCCGTTCCGCCGGGCTCGTCGGGCACGCCGAACTAGACTCCGGAGCGTGACTTCTCCGACACCCGACCGCCAGCACCCCGACGGTCAGCACCCCGGCGACGTGCCCCCCGCTGTCGCCGGCAAGCGCGTCCTGCTCGCCGCCCCGCGCGGGTACTGCGCCGGCGTCGACCGCGCGGTGATCGCCGTCGAGAAGGCCCTCGAGCACTACGGCGCCCCGGTGTACGTGCGCAAGGAGATCGTGCACAACAAGTACGTCGTCGAGACGCTGGCCGCGCGCGGTGCCGTGTTCGTGAACGAGACGGACGAGGTGCCCGAGGGTGCGCGCGTGGTGTTCTCCGCGCACGGCGTCTCCCCGGCAGTCCACGCGCAGGCGGCGGCACGGTCGCTGCAGACGATCGACGCGACCTGCCCCCTGGTGACCAAGGTGCACAAGGAGGCCGTGCGGTTCGCGTCGGAGAACTACGACATCCTCCTCATCGGTCACGACGGGCACGAGGAGGTCGAGGGCACCTACGGGGAAGCCCCCGACCACATCCAGGTGGTGAACTCGCCGGACGCCGTGGCCGACGTCGTCGTCCGCGACCCCGACAAGCTCATCTGGATCTCGCAGACCACGCTCTCGGTCGACGAGACGATGGACACCGTCCGCCGCCTGCGCGAGCGGTTCCCGAACCTGCAGGACCCGCCCAGCGACGACATCTGCTACGCCACCCAGAACCGCCAGGTCGCAGTGAAGAAGCTGGCGCCCGAGTGTGACCTGGTCATCACGGTCGGCTCCGCGAACTCGTCGAACTCCGTGCGGCTGGTCGAGGTGGCCCTCGATGCCGGCGCGAGATCGTCCTACCGCGTGGACCAGGCGTCCGAGATCGACCTCGCGTGGCTCGAGGGCGTCACCACGGTCGGGGTCACCTCCGGCGCCTCGGTGCCCGAGATCCTGGTCCGCGACGTCCTCGACCTGCTGGCCCAGCACGGCTTCGGCGACGTCGAGGAGGTGCGCACCGCGACCGAGGACCTCATGTTCTCGCTGCCGCGTGAGCTCCGTGCCGACCTGAAGGCCGCCGGCAAGGCTCCCGAGGTTCCGCGGCGCGACGGCCGCCGCTCCCTGGACGTCCAGCCCGCATAGTCGAGCGGGCGTTCAGGGGCTCGACGCGGCGACGCTCACGCGCTCGACGCGTCGCCGTCGTTCGTCCGCGCCACGACGCTCTCGGCACGCAGCGCTCGCTCGTCGCGCTCGGCGCGGCCGTCGAACATCACGATCTGGTCCTCGGCCGACGCCACCAGCTCGGGCGCACTGACGGCGGACAACTGCGGATTGACGGGGTCCGGCGTCGGGAGGTCCGCGTCCACGACGTGCAGGTCGGCGAACCGTCGGGCGCTCACCAGCACGCGCGTCTCGAGCGACGACACTGTCTGGTTGTAGGCGCCGGCCGCCGAGTCGATGGCCCGGCCGAGCTTGGCCAGGTGCGAGCCCATGGTCGCCAGCCGGCCGTGCAGCTCCTTGCCCAGGGAGAGGACCGCCTGGGCGTTGCTGGCCAGCGCGTCCTGCCGCCAGGCGTAGGAGATGGTCCGGAGCAGGGCCAGCAGGGTGGTGGGGGTGGCGATGACGACGTTGCGCTCGAACGCGTACTCGATGAGCAGCGGGTCCTGCTCGGCGGCCGCGTGCAGGAACGACTCGGCGGGCACGAACATCACGACGAACTCCGGGGCCGGCGCGAACTGGTCCCAGTAGCGCTTGGCCGCCAGGTCGTCGACGTGCGCCCGGACGTGCCGCGCATGGGCGGCGAGCCGCTCGGTGCGCACGCGCTCGTCGGTCGCCTGCGCGGCGTCGAGGAACCCGAGGAACGCGACCTTGGCGTCCACCACGACGTTCTTGCCCCCGGCCAGCCTGATCACCATGTCCGGCCGCAGGAGGCCGTCATCGGTGCGCACCTGGTCCTGCTCGACGAAGTCGACCTGCGCGAGCATCCCCGCCGCCTCGACCACCCGCTTGAGCTGCAGCTCACCCCACTTGCCGCGCACCTGCGACGAGCGCAGCGCGGTGACCAGCTGAGCCGTCTCGCCCCGGAGGTGCTCGGAGGCCTGCTGCATCGCGCGGACCTGCTCGCCGAGCGCGGCCTGCCCGGCGGCGCGCGCCTGCTCGGCCGTCGACAGCTCGCGGCGGACCTGGTCGAGCGTGCGGGACAGCGGCTCGACCATGGCCCGCACGGCCTGCTCGCGCTGCGTGAGCTCGCCGACCTGCGTCTGGTGGTCGGCGGCGAACCGCTGGTGCGCGAGCGCGAGGAACTGGTCGGAGCTCGTCGCCAGCGCGTCCGCCGCCAGGGACCGGAACTGGTCGGCCAGCCGGTCGGAGTCCGCCAGCCGCGCCTGCGTCCCGTGCCGCTCCGCCTCGAGCAGCGCCGTCGCCCGGGCGGCCTCGAGGTCGGCGGCGCGCAACCGGGCGGACGCGAGCATCCAGCCGACGAGCACGCCGACGATGGCGCCGATCGCGAGTCCCAGCAGCAGTCCGGTGTCCATGCCCGAACGCTCCCAGGTACCTCTGACACCCGCCCGAAATGGGCCATGCCGTCGCGTGCTGCCGCCTAGGGTGGTCCGATGTCGACCGCACCCGCCCTGGAGCTGCGTGGCCTCTGGCGCAAGTTCGGGGACAAGATCGCTGTCTCCGGGATCGACCTCGTCGTGCCGACCGGCTCGTTCTACGGCCTCGTCGGCCCCAACGGTGCGGGCAAGACGACGACCTTGTCGATGGCGACCGGCCTGCTGCAGCCCGACTTCGGGACGGTCCTGGTGCACGGCCACGACCTGTGGGCGGCGCCCGTCGAGGTGAAGGCGATGCTCGGCGTCCTGCCCGACGGCGTCCGGCTCTTCGACCGGCTGACGGGCGAGCAGCTGATCACCTACGCGGGCCTGCTCCAGGGCCTCGACCGCGCGACGGTGGCCGAGCGCGCGACCGACCTGCTGGCCGCGCTCGACCTCACGGCGGATGCCACGAAGCTGGTCGTCGAGTACTCCGCGGGCATGACCAAGAAGGTCGCGCTGGCGTGCGCGCTGGTGCACGCGCCGCGCCTGCTGGTGCTCGACGAGCCGTTCGAGGCCGTGGACCCGGTCTCCGCGGCGAACATCCGCGACATCCTCGCCTCCTACGTCCGCTCCGGCGGCACCGTCATCGTGTCCTCGCACGTCATGGACCTGGTCCAGCGGATGTGCGACCACGTCGCCGTCATCGCGGCCGGGCACGTGCTCGCGGCGGGCACCGTCGACGAGGTCCGCGGCGACGGCAGCCTGGAGGACCGCTTCGTCGACCTGGTCGGTGGCCGGGTGACCGGGGAGGGGCTGGCGTGGTTGCGCACCTCGTCCGCCTGAAGCTGACGTTGCTGCGCAACGGCCTGCGGCGCAGCGCCTGGCAGATCGTGGGTCTCGTCGTCGGCGTGCTCTACGGGCTGTTCGCCGTGGCCCTCGTCGTGGGGTCGATGGCCGTGCTGAGCGTCCAGGAGCCCGACATCCGCGGGCTGGTCACGGTCCTGCTCGGGTCGGTGCTCGTGCTCGGCTGGTGGGTGGTGCCCCTCGTCGCCTTCGGCCTGGACGCGACGATCGACCCGGCGCGGTTCGTCACCTTCGCCATCCCGCGACGCTCGCTGCTCACGGGTCTGGCGCTCGCGGGCCTGCTCGGCATCCCGGGCGTCGTGACGACCCTGTCGGTGCTCTCGATGGCGGGGGTGTGGTGGCGGACGCCGGCCGCCCTGGTCGCCGGCCTCGTCTGCGCCGTGCTCGCGCTGGCCACCTGCGTCGTCGGTGCGCGAGCGACGACGTCGGCCGCCTCGGGCGTGCTGAGCGGTCGGCGCTTCCGCGAGGTCATGGCGGCCGTGGTTCTGCTTCCTTTCATCCTCGTCGGCCCCGTGCTGGGGCGGTTCTTCTCCGGGACGACGATCACGCAGCACACGGTCGAGCAGGTGGCCGACGTGCTGTCCTGGACCCCGCTCGGTGCCGTGTGGGCGGTCCCCGGCGACGTCGCTGACGGCGCCTGGCCACTCGCCGCCGCCCGCTTCGCGATCGCCGTCGGCACCCTGGTCGTCGTCGCGGTCGTCTGGGACCGTGCGATGGCCCACGCGCTGGTCAACCCTCCGCACCAGGCGGTCTCGACCCGGGGCCGCGGTCTCGGCTGGTTCGACCGGCTGCCGGCGACGCCGCTGGGAGCCGTCACCGCGCGGTGCCTCACGTACTGGGCGCGGGACCCGAGATACGCGATAGCCGTCGCCATCGTGCCCGTGCTCGCGGTCGTGTTCTACTTCGTCAACCCGGGCGGCGGCCTCATCCTGCTCATCGTCCCGATCGCCGGCTACCTCATGGGCTGGGGCATCTCCGCCGACATCGCCTACGACGGCACGGCGTTCTGGACGCACGTCGCCTCGCCGTTGCGCGGGGTCACCGACCGGCTCGGGCGCGTCCTCGCCGCCGGCGCGATCGCCGTCCCGGCGGTGGTGGTGCTGGCGGTGGCGTCGGCCGTGGTCACGGACAAAGGCGCCCTGGTCCCCGCCCTGCTCGGGGTGTCGTTCGGTGTGCTGCTGACGGCGCTCGGCGGGTCGAGCATCGTCTCCGCCCTCGTCGTCTACCCCGTCCAGATGCCCGGCGAGAACCCGTTCCAGAGCCGGCAGGGAGCGTCGATGTCGGCGCTGGTCTCGCAGCTCTGCGGCTGGTTGGCCGTGATGACCTTGTGCCTGCCCGAGATCGTCCTCGCCGTCGCGGCCGTCGGGTGGGGATCCGTACCCCTGGGCTGGGTGACCCTGCTGGTCGGCGTCGTGCTCGGATCGGTGCTGCTGACCGTCGGGGTCCGCATCGGCGGACGCACCCTCGACCGCACCGCGCCGGACCTGCTGCGACGCATCGTCGCGTTCGCCTGATCGCCGGACTCGACCGCGGCCGAACGTGCACGTGGTGGTGCCGTGGACCCGTCGACGACGGGCCTTGAGCTACCGGGCTGCTGGTCGCGGTCGGGATCGCTGCAGTCGCGACCAGGTCCCGCGCCGCACCCACGGAAGGGGGAGGCGGCCGCGCGGCCTAGACTCCTTCGTCGTGGCACTCACCATCGGCATCGTCGGCCTGCCCAACGTCGGCAAGTCCACCCTCTTCAACGCGCTGACCCGCGCGCAGGTCCTCGCGGCGAACTACCCGTTCGCGACGATCGAGCCCAACGTCGGCGTCGTCCCGCTGCCCGACCCACGCCTGGAGGTGCTCGCGGAGCTGTTCGGCTCCGAGCGAATCCTCCCGGCGACCGTGTCGTTCGTCGACATCGCGGGCATCGTCAAGGGCGCCAGCGAGGGGGAGGGCCTGGGCAACAAGTTCCTCGCCAACATCCGCGAGGCGGACGCCATCTGCCAGGTCACCCGCGCGTTCGCCGACCCGGACGTCGTGCACGTCTCCGGCGAGGTGAACCCCAAGGACGACATCGAGATCATCGCCACCGAGCTGATCCTCGCCGACCTCCAGACCCTCGAGAAGGCGATCCCGCGCCTCGAGAAGGAGGTCCGCGCCAAGAAGGCGGACGCCGGCCTGCTCGCCGCCGCCCAGGAGGCGCAGGCGATCCTCGAGACCGGCACGACGCTCTCGCAGAGCGGCAAGAGGATCGAGCACCTCGACGAGCTCCAGCTCATGACGAGCAAGCCGTTCATCTACGTGTTCAACACCGACGACGCCGGTCTGGCCGACACCGCGATGCAGGACGAGCTGCGCGCCCTGGTGGCACCCGCCGACGCGATCTTCCTCGACGCCAAGTTCGAGTCCGAGCTGGTCGAGCTCGAGCCCGACGAGGCCCGCGAGATGCTCGCCGACAACGGGCAGGAGGAGGCCGGCCTCGACCAGCTGGCCCGCGTCGGCTTCCACACCCTCGGCCTGCAGTCGTACCTGACCGCCGGCCCCAAGGAGTCGCGCGCCTGGACGATCCACCAGGGCTGGACCGCGCCCCAGGCCGCCGGCGTCATCCACACGGACTTCCAGAAGGGCTTCATCAAGGCCGAGGTCATCTCGTTCGACGACCTCGTGGCCGCCGGTTCCGTCGCCGCCGCCCGCGCCGCCGGCAAGGCGCGCATCGAGGGCAAGGACTACGTCATGGCCGACGGCGACGTGGTGGAGTTCCGCTTCAACGTGTAGTCGGAGCGGAGACTGAAGAACGTCGCCACCCGGGCCAGCCTCGTCGCGGGAGGGGGCGTCGCCGCGCGTGCGCCGTCGGCATGCGCGTGCTCTCGGGCGAGCCTCACGGCACGAGGGCTCGGCGACGCAGCCGCAGCACGGAGAGGATCAGCGAGGTCAGCAGCAGCCCGGTGTACACGTCGTTCTCCAGCCATCCGAAGGTGGTCTGCTGCTCGAGCGTGAAGGTCGTCGGGTAGTAGAAGACAGACACCCCGAGGATCACGACCAGATAGCCGAGCACGGTGATCTGGGCGGCGCGGGAGTCGAGACGGGCGAGCGCGGCGACCCCGAACGCGACGAGGTAGAACACCCAGGTGAGCGGACTGGTCACGGTGAAGTCCGGATCCTCGAGGCCGGAGAGCCACGCGTAGACCGTGTGGATCACCGAGAGGCTGAAGGCCGCGACGAGCAGGGTCGGCACCGCCGCGCCGTAGCGGGTGCGGGCCGCCGGGTCGATTGCGTGAGCAGTGGTGCGGGGCTGGGCGCTGGTGGTGGACATGTGTTCCTCCGATGACGTGGAGCTCGGGTGGTGGTCGTCGACCGGGACCGGGCCGGCGTGGGCACGTACCAGCCTCCAGAGGCGGCTGCGGACGCGACACCCACAGCACGACCACAGTTGAGCCACGTCCACGCCTGCGGGCGACTACCGTCCGTTCGGTGGGTGACAGCTTCGCGACACTGCTGCGGGCATTTCGTGACGAGCGGTCCCTGACCCAGGACGAGCTGGCCGACAAGGCCGGCATCACGGTGAAGGCCGTCGGTGCGTTGGAGCGCGGCGAGCGTCGCCGCCCCTATCCGCACACCGTCCGCGCGCTCGCGGACGCGCTGGCTCTGGACGAGGGCCAGCGGGCTCGCCTCGTGGGCACCGTCCCGGGCCGGACCCGTTCCGTTGTCGGTCCGTCGTCGGCTCCCCAGCCGGACGCCGCTGCGTCGAAGGCTCTGCCGAGCTCGACGGTCGACCTGGTCGGCAGGTCCACCGTGCTCGAGAGCCTCACGGAGCTGCTCGCCGAAGCAGCGACCCGGGTGGTGACGCTGACAGGTCCGGGAGGCGTGGGGAAGTCCACGCTCGCGCTCGCGGCGGCCCGAGCGGCGTCGCATGCGTTCCCGGGGGCGTGACGCTCGTCGAGCTGGCCGGCATCACCGAGCCCCAGGTGGTCGTCCCGGCGATCGCGGCAGCGCTGGGGGTTCCCGAGGCCGGGCACCGAGGGACCGTCGCCGGCCTGGCGCCCTTCCTCGCCGGTCGGCGGATGCTGCTGCTGCTCGACAACCTCGAACAGGTCCTCGCGTCGGCGCCGTCGATCGCCGAGCTGTCGGCGCACTGCCCGGGCCTGGTGATCCTCGGAACGAGCCGGGCTCCGCTACGGATCCGGGCCGAGCGCACCCTCCGCGTCGACCCGCTCGACCACGGGGCGTGCGTCCAACTGTTCCGCGAGCGCGCCGAGGCGGCAGGCGGGCGGTTGACGCGAACCGCCGACGAGGACGAGGCAGTCGCCGAGATCTGCCGACGGCTCGACGGCCTCCCGCTCGCGGTCGAGCTCGCCGCCGCCGCGACGGCGCTCCTGCGCCCGGCGGAGCTCCTGGCCCGGCTCGACAGCGTGCTCGTCGACGGTCCGCGCGACCTCCCTGAGCGTCAGCGGTCGATGGCGGCGACGCTCGACTGGAGCTACGACCTTCTCGGCGAGCCCGAGCGAGCGCTGCTGGCGAGGCTCGCGGTGCTCCCGGGCACGTTCTCGCTGGCGGGGGCCGAGGCGGTCGCGGGCCAGGACGTGCTGCGTGACCTGCGTGTGCTGCTCGACCACTCGCTGGTCAGCCGCGGCGCCGACGTGCAGGGCACCGAACGATTCCGGCTGCTCACTCCGGTTCGTCAGTACGCCGCGCTTCGGCTCGCCGAGGCCGATCGCGCGGTCGCGACGGCGCGCCTGGCCGACTCCGTGCTCGCGCTCGGCCGAGACCTGGAGACGGATCTCCGAGGACCAGCACTGGTGGCCGGCCTCGACCTCGCCGAGGCCGACCTGCCCACGCTCCGGGTGGGCCTGCTGCACGCCATCGACGCCGGGCGCCTGGACGACGCGGCCGAGGCGATCTGGAGACTGTGGCCGTTCCTGGCGCTGCGCGGTGTCGGGCAGGAGGGCCTGGCGCTGGTGGACCTGCTCCGCGGCAGGCCCATGACCGACGAGGCGAAGGCCCGACTGCTGGTCGCCGCGGCCGGGATGAGCCACGTGGGCGGTGGGATCCCGGCCCTGCGTGCCGACGCCGACGCCGCACTCGCCCTCGCGCAACGGCTTGACCGTCCCGGCCTGCTCGCCGAGGCCGCCGCGCTCGCGGGGTCGGGAGCATTGTTCGCCGGTGACCTCGGCGAAGCGTCGGCGCGCCTGGCCGTGGTGCGCACGAGGGTCGCCGACAGCGACGAGACGTGGGCCGTCCTGCACTGCCGGATCGCCGACGCCCAGGTCGCGCTGCTGGCCGGCGCACTGCACGTGTCCGAGCAGCTGCTCCTGGCCTGCGAGCACCGCGCTCGCAGGCTGGGGAACCCGTTCACGCTGGCCACGGTGCTCAATCTGCGCGCCACGCTGACCCAGCTCCGCGACGAGCACGGCGAGACCGCACGACTTCTGGCCGAGTCGGCCGAGATCTCCATGACCGCCCGGATCAGCTGGACGTTCGCCTACACGCTTCCGGCGCTCGCGAGCGTGGCCGTCAGGTCGGGGGACCACGAGCTGGGGGCGACGCTGTTCGGCGCCGCCGCGTCGTGGTCCGCGGACCATTCGGTGGACACCGGTTTCCCGGCGTCGCAGGCGCTGGCGCACCGCGACCTCGCCCGTGCGCGCGAGGTGCTGGGCGAGGTGCGGTTCCGTCCCGCCTGGGACGCAGGACGGGACACCACCGGACCCGAGGTCGTCGAGCTGGCGCGCGAGCTCAGCCGCCGCGCACGCGGCTGACGTAGCGGCGGTACTGCCACCGGCCGAGGGTGGCGAGGAGCACCCGGACCGGGCCAGGCAGCTTTCCGAGCATCATCGACCGCTCGTCGTCGTCCGCCTCCTCGAGGACCGCCCCGAACATCAGGGGAAGCTGGCTCCGGGTCATCACCTCGACGCCGTGGTCGCCCATGGAGTCCCACTCCTTCGCGGTGACGTGGCGTGCGGCGACGGGGAGGATCGCGCGTTCCTCCAGGTCAAGGTGCTCGAGGAGCGCCGCACGGAAGTCCTCGACGAGCCGCGCGAGCTGCTCGCCGCGGACGGCCGACGCCGTCGTGCGCCAGTCTGCGCTGAGGGGAGCGATCTGGTCGGCGTACTCGTCCACGGCGTGGTGCTGCACCTCCATCGTCGCGATCAGGTCGGCCGACGGCGCAGCTCGCTCGAGGAGCAGCGGCCACAAGACCACGTCCTCGCCGGTGTGGTGCATGTGCAGGCCCGCAAGGACGAGGTCGAGGTGGGAGGCGACGACCTCGGCGCGCGCGACGTCGCCGGAGATGACGTCGCGGATCAGGTCGGGCAGCAGCCCGAACTCGCGGCGGAACGCGCGGTGGACGACGTACATGTCGCGGACGTCGGCCAGGGGGCCGGCGGGGATCGTGGTGGGCATCAGGTGCTCCTCTCGGTCGGTGCACCGAGCATCGCGGCCCTCTCAGTGACCGGACCAGCCACGGCACTCCCACGTCGACCCCACACTCGGGCCCGAACGCCCAGCCGCGGAGACGTCGCTTCGGGCGGGGCCGATCACCCTCGAGCGGGACCAGGAGTACCGATCGGGCGAGCTCACCGTCGACGGGACTGCAGTCGCATGCCGCAACCTGCCGCGCGGGCTGACCCGGTCCGACCTCGCCCCGGCGCGACAGCCGGATGGCCTGCCAGTAACTTGAGGATGAGACGGGCAAGGAAGCCGGTCGAACCTTCGGGCTTGGCGCCTCGGGAGGCACCGATGGAAACCTATCGATCTCGGGCCCGCACGCTGCGCGCCTTCATCGCCGCGACGCTGGTCGCGCTCTTCCTCGCCGTCGGTGGTGTCAGCACCGCGTCAGCCGCGTCCGCCGCGGCGCCGGAGTGCACCGGCAGAGGAGTTCCGACGAGCAAGATCTCGATCCAGCTCTGGACGTTCGCCGAGTACATCGGCTTCGGCACCGACGCCGGCACCATCGCCAGGACGGAGGAGGTGTTCAGCCGCCTCAGCAAGATGGGTTACCGGAACGTCGAGCCGTTCACTCTGAGCGGTCTGACGGCAGATCAGTACCGCGCGCTCCTCGACAAGTACGGGCTCAAGGCCTCCGCGCGGCACGTCGACGTCGGGACCCCTGAGGCCCCGGCCGACATCGACCAGATCCTTGCGGACAACAAGACGCTGGGGATCAAGTTCTTCGGCTCAGGAGCGACCCCGATCTTCCCGCTGGTCTACACCACCGAAGCCCAGTGGATCGCTTACGCCGAGTACCTCAACGAGATCGGCGCCGTGGCCCGGCAGAACGGACAGACGTTGATGGTGCACAACCACAACGTCGAGTTCGAGGAGGTCTTCGGCGACCGGACCGTGTTCGACATCCTCGCGAACTACACCGACCCGAAGAACGTCGTGTTCCAGCTCGACCTCTACTGGGCTACCAACGGCGGCGGCATCGGCAACCCCCTCGACGTCATCGAGCAGTACGGCAACCGGATCAAGCTGTTCCACGTGAAGGACATGGCGGCCGGCCCGTTCCCCGGTCGGATCGAGATCGTCGGCGACGGAATCATCGACTTCCCGTCGATCTTCGAGGCCGCGGGTGGCAGCACGCGGTACTACGTCGTCGAGCACGACCCCCGGTTTGGCGACCCGACGTTCGACCCCTTCGAGGCCGCCCAGGAGGGCTTCGACTACCTCGCCTGCGTGACCTTCTGAGTACCGGCCGACGCTGCTGCTGGACACTCCTCGCAGGATCGGTCCCTCGTCTGCCGACGTCGGACGACGGACCGGCGAGGCCTGGCGCCGGTGGCCGCGAGAACGTCACTCCCGGGCGCGAGCCCGGTCTGCAGCCTCGAGCACCCGCCGGAGGCCGGTGAAGTCGCGCAGCAGGATCCGCGCCAGGACGAACGTCGGCAGGAGCGCCACCAGCCGGAGCCAGGCGGCGACGTCGCCGTCGTAGTCGGCGCGGATGCGCGTGCCCCCGGCGTCGGGCGTGCACACGTACTCGACGCGGGAGTTCCACGGGGACGTCGAGTGCCACACGACCCGACGGTCGGGCTCGACGACCTCGAGCACGTCGGTGAACCGGATCCGGAACGGCCCGATGCGGTCGACTGCGGCCCACCGGTTCCCCACCTGCAGCGGACCGCCGTCCAGCGGGCGGCGGGAGTCGACCGCGGGCGCGAACTCGGGCCACCGACCCGGGTCGGCGAGGTACGGGTAGACGCGCGACGGCGGGTGATCGAGATGGACGTCGAGCTTGACGCGTCGCCACATGTCGGCGCGTCACACCATCGAGGGCACGGGCCGGTCGGGGTAGAGCTCCTTCATCGCGTTGTCGTACCTCCGCTTCATGAGGAGGAGATACAGGAGCCGGATCGCGGCGGGCACGTTGGCGCGGACCCAGTCCTCCCGCTCGGCCTCGGGAACGCTCGCGATGAGCAGGCCGACCTGCAGCGACAGGACGTCCTTCCCGAGCTCCTTGCGGTGCGCCATGAGGGTGGCGCGGGTGTGCTCCTCCATGAAGTCCCACTCCTGCTGGGACATCACCTCCCCTGCGACGGGGAGGATGTCGTCCTCCTCCTGCCCGAGGTGCGCCGACAGGAGGTCGCGGAGACCCTCGATGTCGGTGGCAAAGGCATCACGAAGCCGAGGATCGGCACTGACCACCCAGGGCTCCAGCTGCGGCTCGATCCGCGCGAGCCGCACCGCGACCTCGGCGTGCTGCGCCCGCATCTGACCGACGTGCAGGGTGCAGGCGGGTTCGCGCGCGACCAGCCTGTCCCACAGCACCATGTCCTCGGTCTCGTGGTGCATGTGCAGGGCGAAGAAGTCGAGGTGGGCATAGCGGCCGACGACCGCCGAGCGTGCGGTGTCGCCCGGCTCGACCTCGCGCACCAGCTCAGGGAGCTCCCGATACAGCCAGCGGAAGATCCGATGGACGAGGATCATCCCCGACGTGTCGCAACCGGGGTGCTGCCCCGCGGGCAGCGGCCCGGGGGGAGGCAGTGTCTTGGCCATCCCGTCCTCCACCCGAACATCGACATCGACATCGCGGTGCGAGGCCGACGTTACTCCGACCCGCCGCGCGCAACATCACCCGCGCCGTCGGCGTCCGGGACCCTGTCAAGCGCGTCTGGGAGTCCGGCGGGATCGACATCGCCTGGTCGGGTCAGGCCCGGCCGGCGATCACTCCGGCGGCTGGTCGCCTCGACCTCGTGGCGACGGATGGCGAGCTGGTGGGTTCAACCCGTGACGCGGCCGAACAGTCCGCGGTAGTGATCCGCCTGCGCGGGGTAGTAGGCGCCGAAGTCGAGAGCCGCGACGTCGGCGCCGGTCTCCGCGGCCACGAGCCGGTCGAGGTAGTACTCCCAGCCCGGTCCGACACCGGCCGCCATCTCCGCGTCCGGCACGGACTGGCTGAAGCTGAGGGTCGTGGTGCCGGCGTCCTCGGTGAGCTCGAGGAGGAAGTGCCACACGGTCTGCTCGCCCTCGACGTTGGAGGTGAGGGCGATCCTGTGGGGCGGGTCGCAGGTCTCGATGGTGAACGTCTCGGGCAAGATGTCGTCGCCCTGCGCATTCATCCGGAACAGGACCGAACCGGAGGCGGGGTCGCCGCTCCAGGTGCCGACCCATCGTTCGAGCCGGTCCGATTCGGTGACCGCCGCCCACACGGACTCGATCGGAGCGCGGAAGGTGCGGTCGACGACCACGCTGTCGTGACCGTTGCGAGTCTCGCGGCGGCCCGTGGCGCTGGGGCTCATGTTGTCTCCTCCAGTGGGTCGGTGCCGGTGAGGCGGGCCAGTGGTCAAGGTCTACCGCGGGTAGAACCACATCGCGACGGCGACGAGCAATTCCGGTGGCCCACGGCCCCGCCGTCCTCCTAGCGTCCCGGTCATGGCCGACGACGGATTCGAGGTTCCCCGCCTCGCGCAGCTCTACGACCCGCTCGACACCGACCGCAGCGACCTCGACGCGTACGTGGCCATCGCCGACGAGCTCGGCGCCCGCAGCGTGCTCGACGTCGGGTGCGGGACCGGCGTGCTCGCGCTGCAGCTCGCGGCGCGCGGTCTGGAGGTGGTCGGGCTCGACCCGGCGCGAGCGTCGCTCGACGTGGCGCGGGCCAAACCGGGCGCCGACGAGGTCCGGTGGCTGCAGGGCGACGCCACCGCCCTGCCGCCGCTGCAGGTCGACCTCGCGACGATGACCGGCAACGTCGCGCAGGTGTTCGTGACCGACGAGGAGTGGGCGGCGACCCTCGCCGGGGTCCGTGCCGCGCTGACGCCTGGCGGGCACCTCGTGTTCGAGACCCGCATCCCGGAGCGGCAGGCATGGCGGGAGTGGACGCGCGCGGCGACCTTCGAGGCGAACGATGTCGAGGGGGTCGGGCGGGTCGAGACGTGGGTCGACGTCACGGAGGTCGTCGGCGACACGGTGACGTTCCGCGCCTACTACGCGTTCGAGTCGGACGGAGCCGTGCTGACCTCGGACTCGACCCTGCGGTTCCGCGACCGGAGGACGGTCGAGCGGTCGCTCGAGGCGGCCGGCTTCAAGGTGCTCGACGTCCGGGAGGCGCCCGACCGGCCCGGGCGGGAGATGGTGTTCGTGGCGCGGTGTCACGGCTGACACCACAATCGCTTGACGTGACACCATGGTGGTGTCAAGATGGTGCCATGGAACTTGGACAGTACGTCACCGACCTTCAGCGCCAGCTGGTGGAGGCCGCAGAGAACGGCAACGAGGGCACTCGCGCGGTCGCCGAGCGGCTCGTCGCCGGCCTCGACTCCGCGGCCCGGCTCGTGCTGCTCGACGCCCTCTCCGCCGCGGTCGGGGAGATCACCCGCGACCTCGCACCCGGTTCGGTCGACCTCCGGCTGCGCGGGCGGGAGATCGAGTTCGTCGTCGCCCAGCCGAACCCGGAGCACGACACCGACGACGCGCCCGCAACCGCCGTCGACCTCGACGACGTGAGCACGTCGCGCACGACGCTCCGCCTGCCCGACGCCCTCAAGGTGCGGGTCGACGAGGCGGCGGCCGCCGACGGTCTGTCCGTCAACGCATGGCTGGTCCGCGCGATCGCGGCAGCGCTGCAACCCAGACAACGACGGTCCGCGGCCAAGACGATGCGGACCGGCGACAGCTTCGCCGGCTGGGCGCGCTAGCCCCAGCCCCACCTACCTCCACCAGCCACGCGGACCCGCGGGGCCGGACGAACACACCCAGAAGCAGGGAGTCGTGAGCATGCCCACCTACAGCACCCCCACTCCGATCGACCTCGCCATCCACCTCCAGGTCGGCGCGATCGACGTCGTCGCCGGCGACCGCACCGACACCGTCGTGACCGTGACGCCCACCAACCCGGCCAAGGCCGTCGACCGCCGCGGCGCGGAGGACACCAAGGTCGACTTCGACGGCCAGCGGCTCACGATCACGGGCCCGAAGCCCCGCCTCAGCTGGATCGGCCCGGGACCGTTCGACACTGTCGACGTCGTGGTCGAGCTGCCCGCGGGGTCGCGGCTCACGGCCGAGATCTCGGTCGGGAACGTGCGCACCGTCGGGCGCCTCGGCGCCACGCGCATCAAGGCGTCGTCCGGTGGCGCGGACGTCGACACCACCGGCGACCTGTGGCTGCGCGCCGGGCACGGCAACGCGACCGTGCGCACCGTCCAGGGCGGGGCCGAGATCACCGCCGACCACGGACAGATCCGGCTCGGCACGGTGACCGGCGACGCGATCCTCAAGGCGTCGCACGGCACCGTCACCGTCGGGCAGTCCGGCGGTGACCTCGACGCGAAGCTCTCCTACGGAGACCTCGAGATCACCCAGGCGCTCGCCTCCGTCACCGCGAAGACGGCGTACGGGGCGATCGACCTGCGCGAGGTCTCGAGCGGGTCCATCCAGGTCGAGAGCGGCTACGGCCAGGTCACCATCGGCGTGCGGCCCGGAATCGCGGCCTGGCTCGACCTGTCGTCGAAGATCGGCCACGTCCGCAACCAGCTCGCGGGCGACGTCGCTCCGGACGAGTCCGAGCGCACGGTCGCCGTGCGTGCGCGCACCGCGTCCGGCGACATCACCGTCCAGCACGCCCGATGAGTCCAGCACACGAGCAGAGGGGAACGAGAGACATGACGGGCATCGAGGATCGCGGACCGGCGATCCGTCTGCGGAACATCGAGAAGTCCTACAACGAGCTGCACGTCCTGCGCGGCGTGGACTTCGACGTGGCACCGGGCAGCATCTTCGCCCTGCTCGGCTCGAACGGAGCCGGCAAGACCACGATCATCAGGATCCTGTCCACGCTGCTGAAGCCGGACGCCGGCACGGCCACCGTCAACGGGTTCGACGTCACAGGCGAACCGCTGCAGGTCCGGGAGTCCATCAGCCTGACCGGGCAGTTCGCCGCGGTCGACGAGATCCTCTCCGGCCGGGAGAACCTGGTGCTCGTCGCCAAGCTGCGGCACCTCAAGGGCACCGGCCAGATCGCGGACGACCTCCTCGCGCGCTTCAACCTCACCGAGGCCGGTGCGCGCAAGGTGGCGACGTACTCCGGAGGGATGCGCCGCCGCCTCGACATCGCGATGAGCCTGATCGGCCGGCCGAAGGTGCTCTTCCTCGACGAGCCCACCACGGGACTCGACCCGGAGGCGCGCCTCGAGGTGTGGCAGGTCATCAAGGAGCTCGCCACACAGGGGACGACCGTCCTGCTCACCACGCAGTACCTCGACGAGGCGGAGCAGCTGGCGGACCGGATCGCGATCCTGCACCAGGGCCGGATCATCGCGAACGGCACCCTCGCCGAGCTCAAGAAGCTCCTGCCGCCGGCGACGGTCGAGTACGTCGAGAAGCAGCCGACCCTCGAGGAGATCTTCCTCGTCCTCGTCGGGAAAGACGCCACCACCGAGCTCAGTGAGGACCTGTCATGAGCACCACGCACTTCTTCAGCGACACGGTCGACCTGACCGGCCGCTCCATGCGCCACATCACCCGCAGCGTGGACACGATCATCACGACCGCGGTCACGCCGATCGCCATCATGGTGCTGTTCGTCTACGTCTTCGGCGGGGCGATCGACACGGGCAGCGAGAACTACGTCGACTACCTGCTGCCGGGCATCCTGCTCATCGCGATCGCGTCGGGCATCGCCTACACCGCGGTCCGGCTGTTCACGGACCTGCAGAGCGGCATCTTCGAGCGGTTCCACTCCATGCCGATCTCCCGACCGTCGGTGCTGTGGGCCCACGTGCTGACCTCGCTGGCGTCCAACGCCATCACGGTCGTGATCATCGTGCTCGTCGGCCTCCTCATGGGGTTCCGCACCTCGGCCGACGTGCTGGCCTGGCTCGCGGTGGCGGGGATCCTGGCGCTGTTCACGCTGGCGCTCACGTGGGTCGCGGTCATCGCCGGCCTGTCGGCGAAGTCGGTCGACGGCGCCGCGGGGTTCTCCTACCCGCTGATCTTCCTGCCGTTCATCAGCTCGGCCTTCGTGCCGACCGAGACGATGCCCGCTCCCGTGCGGGCCTTCGCGGAGAACCAGCCGGTGACGTCGATCGTCGACACGATCCAGAACCTGTTCTCCGGGCAGCCGGTCGGCAGCGACATCTGGGTCGCCCTCGCCTGGTGCGTGGGCATCCTCGTCGTCGCCTACGTCTTCGCGATGCGCGTCTACCGGCGCAAGATCAGCTGAGGGCCGGGGACCCGGGTCCGTAGACGCGCGCCCGGTGCGCGGCGAACTGTCGCTTGCCGACGAGCCGCCACAGCATCCGGGCAGGAGCGGGCAGGTTGGCACGCAGCCAACCTGCCCGTTCGTCTGCGGGGACGACGTCGAGGACCCAGCCGAGCTGCAGGAACAGCCGGTCCTTCGGGATCGACGCCATGCCGTGCTCGTGCAGCAGGCTCCACTCGCGCTGGGACATGACGGTCGACGCCGTCGGCAGGATCTGCGTCTCCTCCGCTCCGAGGTGTGCCAGCAGCGTGTCCCGGACCTCGTCGAGGTGCGCGGCCACCGCGTCGCGCTCGTCGGCGCCGGCGTCCACCTCCCACTCGGTCATCAGCTCGTCCAGCCGCTCGAGCTGGTTCGCGGTGGCGGCGTGCTGGGCGCGCATGAGCCCGACGTGCAGGGCGCAGGCGGGGGCGCGCTGCTCGAGCGTGTCCCACAGCAGCAGGTCCTCGCCCTCGTGGTGGTGGTGCAGTGCGCCCGCGACCTCCCGCACGTGGCCGGCGACGGGAGCCAGGCGGGCGAGGTCGCCGTCCTCGACCCCGCGCACGAGCCCGGGTGCGTCGGTGAACGCGCGCCGGAACAGCGCGTGGATGGTCAGCATGTCGGAGGTGTCGCAGCCGAGCTTCTCGGTCGTCGCGGCGGTCATCGGGGTCTCCTTGCGTGTGCATCACCAGTAAAACAGTTACAGTGGTGACGACTATTCTGGCGACCCGCACCCGACGTCAAGAGCGATGGAGGACACCGTCAGCGAGATCACCCGCCCCGACCCGCTCCTCGAGTGGGTCTCGCTGGGCGCCGAGCCCGGCGTCGCCCCCGGGCCGCTGGAGCGCGTCCGTGCCCTGCTGAACACCGACGACCRCTTCCACGGGGTCGACCGTCTCGAGGCCCACGGCCCCCGACCGCTCCGGGCGTTCCGCGATGCCCTGCGCGCCTACCTCGTGACGGGCGACCCGGTCGGGCTCGAGGCGATCGCGGCCACCCACCCCCTGGTCGTGACCTTTGACGGCGGCGCGGCGGCCCTCGCACCGGCAGGGGACGACGCGCTCGTCGCCGACCTGCTCGCCGAGGTCCATCGGGCGCACGCGGCGGGGGAGTGGCCGCGGCTCAAGGCGTGCGCGAACCCCGACTGCCAGTGGATCTACTACGACGGTTCGCGCAACCGGTCCGGCCGCTGGTGCTCGATGAACGAGTGCGGCGACGTCATGAAGGCCCGGGCGTACCGTCAGCGCTCGCGGAAGGCCCCGGCGCAGGCTGCCGGACTCGAGTCCTCTCGGTAGGGCTCGCCTCCGGGTGCGGCACTCAGGGCCATGCGGACATCAGGCCGGCGCAGTCGGGACGTCGTAGCGGCGCTTGCGCGATCCGTCGACGTCGACCGTGTCGCGCAGCACGCCGCCGCACCGCTCGATCACCGTGGCCGACCCGACGTTGTCGTCGTCGCAGGTGACGAGCGCGCACGCGACGCCCTGGTCGCCCGCGACCCGCAGCCCCGCCCGCAGGATCTCGGTGGCGTAGCCGCGGCGGCGGGCAGCGGGCCGGACGGCGTAGCCGATGTGACCGCCGACCTCGGCGAGGTACGCGTTGAGCCGGTGCCGGACGGAGAGGCGTCCGACGATCCGGTCGCCGACGACCGCGACGAGGAACGTTGCCGGCACCCGCCCCGGCGGCAGGTCGCGCCCGGTGCGTTCGCGCTCGAGGGACTCGAGCAGGGCCGGCCAGCTCGGGGCCTCGTCGAGCCCCAGGACGAACTCGAACCCCGAGTCGGCGAGCTCGCGGTGCGCGGCCCGCGCGTCCTGCTCGTCGGAGACGGAGAGTGCGCGCAGCAGCAGGGTCTCGGTCATGGCCGGATCCTGCCAAACCGACCGCCGGCGGGTCACGACCTTTCGTCGCGACCCGCCGGGAGGTGTCAGCTGACCGGGAAGCCGCCCGCGGCGCACTCCGTGCTGATCGTCGCGTCCTGCGCCGGCAGGTCGAGCGTGGCGGCGTTGGTGCCCCCGGACTCGGCGGCCGCCAGGGCGCCCTGGATGCGGTCCTGGATTGCCGTGTACGCCTCGGCCAGGGGCGCGGGCGCGACCTTGACGGCCAGGACGAGGGACGAGTCGATCGCGCCCAGCTCCGTGGTCGTGTCCTCGTCGAGCGGCGTGCCCGCGTCCTGCGCGTCCATGGCCGGCGCGACGGCCGCGATCCGCACCTTGAGCGAGCTCTCGCCGCCGTTGTAGTAGCGGCCGCAGGCGAGCGCGATGTTCGCCTCGGCCGGCGCCGCGGTGCTGCCGGCGTCGGCGGTCGGCTTCGCGGTGGAGGACGCGGTGGACGACGACGAGGCGGTCGAGTCGCCGCTCGTGTCGTTGCCGCTGGAGCAGGCGGCGAGGGTGGTGGTCAGGGCAGCAGCGACGAGGAACAGGGCGGCACGCTTCACGATGGAACTCCTTGCGATGTTTCGACGAACGGGGCCGTGTGCGGCCCACCCCCTGGTTACCAGCCGGTAACAATGAGCCGCACGGGCGTCCGGGTGACGGACCGGCGGAGCGGCGATGCCTCGAGCATCCGCTCGACGGGGACCTGGTGGCAACGGTTATCCGCGGCCCGTCACCAGGAGAGGTCGGCGCCGGCCATGCGCGCGGGTCGCACGTCCGACACCCAGGCGGGGTCGATCGGGCCGTAGATGTGCGGGTACAGCTCGCCCTTCCCGCCGTCCTCGAAGGCGACGCGCGTGCCGGCGGCCGCGATGGTGTCCGTCTCCATGACGAGCACGCACAGCTGCTCCGTCGCTCCGGTGTAGAGGAACGCCGCCACACCCGGCAGCTGCTCGCGCGTCGAGGCGTGCACGAACCCGACCTGCTCGAGCGTCCGGCCGCGCGTGGACCAGCGGTAGCTCCCGGTGCGGACCGCATCGTCCCAGTGGGCGCGCTCGGTCAGGTGGAGGATCTCCATCAGGCCGGAGCCAGGCGGAACACCCGGAGCTCGCGGCCCGCGCGCGCGGCGTAGTCGTCGTACCCCGGCCAGACCCCGAGCAGGGCGGGCAGCAGCCGGGCGCGCTCGTCGTCGTCGGCCAGCGACGCGACGACCTCGGTGGTGACGCCGCCGACGTTGACCGACGCGCGAGGCTCGGCCAGGAGGTTGCCCGACCACGCGGGGTGGTGCTCCTGGCCCCAGTTCGAGCCGATGAGCACCCAGCCGTCGCCGTCGACCGCGTAGAGCAGGACGGCCTCGCGCGGCTGGCCCGACTTGCGACCCGTGGTCGTGAGGATCAGCTGGGGGAGCCGCGCCCGGCCGAGGGTGCTCCAGCGGCCGTCGGTGGCCTTCTGCAGCCGCCGGTCGATCCCGGTGGTGGCCCGACCGAGCCGTGCGAACCATCGGGTGCGCCCCAGGCGGCGCACGGTGGTGGTGAGATCCATCGGACGAGTGTCCCCGACGCTCGGGCTGTGACCGGCGTCTCGCGGCGGGCGACTCCATAGCAGACGCTCGGGACTGCCATAGCAGATCAACGCGCCGGATGGGGCTGCTTTTGAGTCAAGACACCCCCGCGGCCTCGGGAACGGACACATTACGGTGATGTTTCCGCTGGTCGCCATCTCGCATGCTGGACGGTACTCGCCAGTATCAATCAGGTAACGATCCGGCGTCAGGCCCATACGTGCCCGATATGTCCGAGCAACCGTGGCCTACCTTGTCTGCAACTCACGGCGGACGTGCTCACACTGCACCCGCCTCTGTCCCTGCAGCACGCTGGGGGGACGAGGCGCGCGGATCAGCGTCCACCCCTTCCCAGGAGGAACATTGAAGATCAGGCGAATCAGCGCCGCGGCCGCGGCTCTCGCAGCCGGCGCCCTGGTGCTCACCGCGTGCTCCAACAACGCCCCGACGGACACTGCGTCCTCGTCGGAGTCGGCTGCCGCGGCCACGGGTGGCAACGTCGTCGTCGCGGAGACGAACGAGTTCTTCTCGTTCAACTCGTCGACTGCCAACGGCAACACGGACATCAACTCGAAGATCGCGCTCGCGACGAACTCGAACTTCTACTACATCGACGGCGACCTGAAGGTCAAGCGCGACGAGTCGTTCGGCACGATCGAGAAGGTCAGCGACGACCCGCTGACGGTCAAGTACACGGTCAACGAGGGCCAGAAGTGGTCCGACGGCGAGCCGATCGACGCGAACGACCTGGTCCTCGCGTGGGCCGTGTACTCCGGCTTCTACGACGACGGTGGCGCCCCCGACGACGAGGGCAACCCGACGACGGGAACCAACTACTTCAGCTACGCCGGCTCGACCGACGGCCTGGCCCTCACCGAGTTCCCCGAGATCGGTGACGACAACCGCAGCATCACGCTGACGTACTCCAAGCCGTTCGCCGACTGGGAGACCTCGTTCGGTCTGGACCGCCCGGCCCACGTCGTCGCGAAGGGTGCCGGCCTCGCGGACGCCGACGCGCTGACCGCCGTGATGAAGGACAAGCCGCGCGGCAACCCCGACGCCCCGGCCGCGACCGACCCGCAGCTCAAGGCCGCCGCCGACTTCTACAACACGGGCTTCGACTCCCGGACGCTGCCCAGCGACCCGGAGCTGTACCTGTCCAGCGGCCCGTACATCGTCACGGACGTCGTCGAGGGTCAGTCGGTCACGATGAAGGCCAACGACAAGTACACCGGTGGCCTGAAGCCGAAGCTCGACGAGATCACCATGCGCACCATCGCGGACCCGTCCGCCATGGTCCAGGCGCTGCAGAACGGTGAGGTCGACATCATCTCGCCGCAGGCCAACGCCGACACGCTCGCCTCGCTCGAGGGTCTCGACGGTGTCCAGGTCCACAAGGGCAACCAGCTCGCGTACGACCACATCGACCTGAACTTCTCCGGCGTCTTCGCCGACCAGAAGGTCCGTGAGGCGTTCCTCAAGACGATCCCGCGCCAGGCGATCCTCGACGCGATCATCACGCCGCTGGACCCCGAGGCCAAGGTTCTCGACTCGCAGCTGTTCGTGCCCGCGCAGGACGGCTACGCCGACTCGGTCAAGAGCAACGGCTCTGACAAGTTCGCCGACGTGGACATCGAGGGTGCCAAGGCGCTCCTCGGCGGCCAGACGCCGACCGTCCGCATCCTCTACAACGTCAACAACCCGAACCGTGTTGACGCGTTCACGCTGATCCAGCAGTCGGCCTCGCAGGCCGGCTTCATCATCGACGACCAGGGCGACGCCAAGTGGGGCTCGCGCCTCGGCGACGGCTCGTACGACGCGTCCATCTTCGGCTGGATCAACTCGGGCGTCGGCGTCTCCGGCGTGCCGCAGATCTTCGGGTCGGGTGCCGACTCGAACTTCAACGGCTTCACCGACCCGGCCGCCGACGAGCTCATGCAGGAGCTCATCGTCACGACCGACAAGGCCAAGCAGACCGACCTGCAGGTGCAGATCGACGAGAAGATCTTCGCTGCCGACTACGGCCTGCCGTTCTTCCAGAGCGTGGGCGTGGACGCGGTCGCCGACCGGGTTCAGGGCATCGACGCGTACAACCCCAACCAGAACGGTGTCTGGTGGAACGTCTGGAACTGGAGCGTCAACGACGGCTGATCCTGGCCGAACTAGCGCACCACCCGACGACTGTGTGACAGTCGCCTGAACGACCGAAGGTGCCGGGTCGCCCGCTTCGCGGGGGCCCGGCACCTTCGGGTCCGCCCATGGCACGACGCAGCAGGGACGACGAGGTCCGTGCAGTGCTGGGGCGGCGTCTGAATTACGCTTGACCATTCCCGGCACGCGGTTCGGCGTGCCGCCCCGACACCGACACCTGAGAAACGATGACCACCTACATCCTTCGACGGTTGCTCGCGTCCCTGCTGATCCTGCTGGGCGCGTCGTTCATCGTCTATCTGCTCATCGCCTACTCGGGCGACCCGCTGGCTGAGATCCGGTCCAGCAACTCGCCGAGCAAGGGCGCCCAGATGCAGCAGCGCACGGAGCTGCTCCACCTCGACGTGCCGCCGGCGCTCCGCTACTTCATCTGGCTCAGCGGCGCGATCAAGTGCGTGATCCCGTTCGGCGGGCAGTGCGACCTCGGGGTCACGCTGCAGAACCAGCCGGTGACGGCGGCGCTGTCGACCGCGATCCCCTCGACGCTCCAGCTGGTCACCACAGCCGCGCTCCTCGCGATCCTCTTCGGCGTGACCATCGGTGTCATCACTGCGCTGCGGCAGTACAGCACCCTCGACTACTCGGTCACGTTCATCACGTTCCTCTTCTTCTCGCTGCCGGTCTTCTGGGTCGCGGTGCTGCTCAAGGAGTTCGGGGCCATCGGCTTCAACGACTTCCTGCGGGACCCGTACATCGCGAACGGCACCGTGATCGTGATCTCGCTGATCGTCGGTCTGATCTGGACCGTGATCATCGCGGGCAACCTGAGGCGACGCCTGATCACCTTCGGCGCCGCCACGCTCGTCACCGCCGCGGTCCTCTACTACCTGTCGGTCACCCGCTGGTTCACCACGCCGTCGCTCGGCCTCGTGGTCATCACGGTCACAGGCATCGCGGCCTCTTACGGGTTCACCGTGCTGTTCGCCGGGCTGCAGAACCGCAAGGCGCTCTACTCCTGCTTCATCACGGTCGGCATCGGCCTCGTCGCGTACTTCGCGCTCCAGCCGCTGCTCGACAACGCGAACCTGTGGATGATCATCGGCCTCGGTCTGCTGGCCATCGGGGTGGGTCTGCTCGTCGGGTACCTCATGGGCGGCTACGACCGTGGCCAGTCGATGAAGGCGGCCTCGCTCACCAGCTTCGCGGTCGCGTTCCTCATCCTGCTCGACCGCTACATGCAGTCGTGGCCCGCGTACATGGCCAACCCGCGCATCCGCAACCGCCCCATCGCGACGATCGGGGCCGAGACGCCGAACCTCAACGGCGACTTCTGGATCACCGGGATCGACAAGTACACGCACCTGATCCTGCCGACGATCGCGCTGATCCTCATCTCGCTGGCGTCGTACACGCGCTACTCGCGTGCGTCGATGCTCGAGGTCATGGGCCAGGACTACGTCCGCACCGCACGCGCGAAGGGGCTCTCCGAGCGCGTCGTCGTCACGCGGCACGCGTTCCGCAACGCGATGATCCCGCTCGCGACCATCGTCGCCATCGACATCGGCGGCCTCATTGGCGGCGCCGTCATCACCGAGAACGTCTTCTCGATCAAGGGGATGGGTCAGATGTTCCTGACCGGCCTGCACAACGTCGACCCCAATCCGGTCATGGGCGTGTTCCTCGTGACCGGCATCACCGCGGTGGTGTTCAACCTGCTGGCCGACCTCACGTACTCGGCCCTCGACCCGCGAGTGAGGGTGAAGGCATGACCGCCATCCTGGAGAACACGGCGGACGTCCCGCCGAACCCGACGACCCCGGAGAACCCGGAGGACGTCCGCGGCCTGAGCCAGGGCCGCATCGTCACCAAGCGGTTCTTCGGGCACACCGGTGCCGTCGTCAGCATCGTGGTGCTCGCCTTCGTGCTCATCCTGGCCGTCTCGGCGATCGGGCTCGGACCGATCCCGGGCTGGTGGATGTGGAGCTACGCGGACACCCCGCCGCTCCAGAACGGCGGGCACCCGACGCTCCAGCTGCTGCCGTTCTCGCTCGGTGACCACCCGTTCGGCCAGGACCGCGTCGGTCGTGACCTGTTCGCGATGACCATGCGCGGGACCCAGATCTCGATGTTCATCATGCTGATGGTCGGCTTCATCGCCGCCCTCGTCGGCGTGCTCATCGGCTCGAGCGCGGGCTTCTTCCGCGGCAAGACCGAGGCCGTGCTCATGCGGTTCACCGACATGATCATCATCATCCCGGCGCTCATTGCGGCCGCCGTGGTGGCCAACTCGGCGAAGAGCGTCGTGGCCCTGGCGGCGTTCCTCGGCCTCGTGTCGTGGACCGGCATGGCGCGCCTGGTCCGTGGCGACTTCCTGACCCTGCGCGAGCGCGAGTTCGTCGACGCCGCCCGCCTGGCCGGGGCGTCGAACCAGCGGATCATCTTCAAGCACATCCTGCCGAACGCGGTCGGCGTCATCACGGTGAACACCACGCTGCTGATGTCGGCGGCGATCCTCACGGAGACCGCGCTGAGCTACGTCGGCCTCGGCGTGAAGTCGCCGGACGTCTCGCTGGGCTCGCTCATCAGCGCGAACCAGGCCGCGTTCGCCACCCGGCCGTGGCTGTTCTGGTGGCCCGGCGTCTTCATCGTCGTCATCTGCCTCACGATCAACTTCATCGGCGACGGTCTGCGCGACGCGTTCGACCCGCGCCAGAAGAAGCTCGCGCTGCGCCGCGTCAAGGAGACGCGCGACCGCACGACGATGTACAGGCCTGGGCCCGCCCCGGACCACATCGCCAGCGCCGGCTCGGACTCCATCGCGTCCGGCGGGCTGTACGAGTCGTTCGACCAGCCTCGCGACATGGGCGACGAGAACGACGACGGGCGGGGCCGGCGGTGACGTCAGGTCAGAGCCACGACCGCGACGCCGACAACCGCGAGACCGAGCAGCGCGATCGCCGCTCCGTTCCAGTGCTGGTCCACGGGCGTGTCGTCCGCGACGCCGATGGGCAGCAGCTCGTTCTCCACGAGCTCCTCCCAGCGGCGGCGGACGATCGAGGCGACGTGGCCGGACGGCGCGCTGGGCAGGTCGCCGATGGAGACCGCTCCGCGGGAGTCGCGGGCCATGCGGGACATCCCGGAGAGCTCCTCGTTGCCGGCGGTCACCACCTGGTGGCGGCCCGGCCCGGGTGCCGCCCAGGCGCGATAGCGGCCGGTCGGGGTCACCAGGGTCAGCGAGTACTGCGTCTCGACGTGGATGAGCGCGGCCCACGGCACCCGGACGGTGCGCAGCGGGTTCACCAGCGTGACGCCCTCGTGCGCGACGTCGACCCGCGGGCGCCAGAAGACCAGCCACGCCAGCAGACCCAGGCCGAACGCCAGCGGCAGCGCCCGCAGCACGGCCGTCGCCCCGTCCTCGAAGCCCCGCGCTGCCGTCAGTCCCGCGATCACCGCCCAGGCGGCGATCGTCGACACATATCTGCTGCGCGGCCTGTACGACAGGTCGCCACCTTCGGCACGCATGCCCGCATGATCTCAGGAGTCACACGATGACCGATACGACCTCCCAGGACGCACCCGTCCTCCAGGTCACCGACCTGTCCGTCGACTTCGCCGTGGACCGCAAGTGGATCCCGGCCGCCATCGACGTGAGCTACGAGGTCCACGCCGGCGAGGTCCTCGCCATCGTGGGCGAGTCGGGCTCGGGCAAGTCCGTGAGCTCCATGGCACTCCTCGGCCTGCTGCCCAAGAACGCGCGCATCACGGGCAGCATCAAGCTGATGGGCCAGGAGATGAGCGACATGTCGTCGGCGAAGGTCCGGGAGATCCGCGGCAACGACATCGCGATGATCTTCCAGGAGCCGATGACGGCGCTGAACCCGGTCTACACGATCGGTGCGCAGATCATCGAGGCCCTGCGGCTGCACAACATGATGTCGCCGTCGGACGCCCGCGACCGGGCGCTCGAGCTGCTCACGATGGTCGAGCTGCCCGACCCGCTCAAGGCCTTCAACTCCTACCCCCACCAGCTCTCGGGCGGCCAGCGGCAGCGCGCGATGATCGCGCAGTCGCTGTCCAACGACCCCGTGCTGCTCATCGCCGACGAGCCCACCACGGCGCTCGACGTCACGGTGCAGGCCGAGATCCTCGACCTCATGCGCAACCTGCGCGACCACCTGCACTCGGCGGTCATCCTCATCACGCACGACATGGGCGTGGTGGCGGACCTCTCGGACCGCATCGCGGTCATGCGGCGCGGGCTCATCGTCGAGACGGGCACCGCCCGGGAGATCTTCAGCAACCCGCAGCACCCGTACACGCAGGAGCTGCTGGCGGCGGTCCCGCACCTCGGCGCGGCCGACTCGTCGGGCGAGGAGATCGACCTCACGGCGGCTCTCGCCGCGGCCACCGGCAACGAGGACGTCCTCACTGTCGACGCCGCCGAGCTGGCGCGGCGCGAGGCGGCCAACAAGAAGGCGCTCGAGGTGTCGGAACGCGCACGACGAGCGGCCGAGGTCGAGGGCACCGCCCCGATCCTCGAGCTGGTCGACGTCGCGATCGAGTACCCGAAGCAGGGTCGCATCCCCGCCTTCCGCGCCGTCGAGGGCGCCAACCTGCTCATCCGTCCCGGCGAGGTCGTCGGGCTGGTCGGCGAGTCGGGCTCGGGCAAGACGACCATCGGGCGCGCGGCCGTCGGCCTGCTGCCGGTGGTCGAGGGCACCCTGACCGTGGCCGGCGTCGAGCTCACCGTCCGGGACGCGAAGAAGCTGCGCTCGCTGCGCCGCAAGGTCGGCATGGTGTTCCAGGACCCGTCGTCGTCGCTGAACCCGCGGCTCCCCGTCGGCGAGAGCATCGGCGAGCCGATGTACCTGGCGGGCGTGGCCAAGGGCGATGCGCTGCAGAAGCGGATCGAGGAGCTGCTCGACCAGGTGCAGCTGCCCCGCAGCTACCGCAACCGGTACCCGCACGAGCTGTCGGGCGGGCAGAAGCAGCGCGTCGGCATCGCCCGCGCGATCTCGCTGTCGCCCGAGCTGCTCGTCGCCGACGAGCCGACGTCCGCGCTCGACGTGTCCGTCCAGGCGACCGTGCTGGAGCTGCTGCAGGACCTGCAGGCGCGCCTGAAGTTCGCGTGCCTCTTCGTCACCCACGACCTCGCGGTCGTCGACGTGCTGGCCGACCGCATCGCGGTCATGCGGCGCGGGGTCATCGTCGAGCAGGGCACGCGCGACGCGATCCTGCGCAACCCGCAGCAGGCGTACACGCAGCGGCTCATCGCCGCGGTGCCCCTGCCCGACCCGGACAAGCAGCGCGAGCGGCGCGAGCTGCGGGCGCTCCTGCTCGAGAAGTCCTAGCCGTCCCGCGGCCACCGCGTGGCGTCCCGTCCTGTGGACGAGTTGTCCGACAGGGTTCAGGTGCGGGTGTGATCGACCGATATCGCCCGCATGGGCGGATGGTCCGATCGGGTGCGAGCGGGGGTCGTGGTGCAGCGTAGGTGGCTGGTCGTGGCGGGAGCTGTCGGGGCGCTCTCGCTCCTGGCGGCGTGCACCACGGAGACGCCCGAGCCGAGCCGGACCAGCACGGTGGTCGTCGCCGTCGGGTCCCCGTTCACGTCGCTGAACGGCGGGACGACCGAGGGGCGCGCGCCCGGGAGCACCCTGGTGCGCTCGCTCGCGCAGGCCGGGTTCGTGTCGCTCGACGAGGACGGCGCCGCCGTGCCCGACGACGGCTTCGGCACCGTCGCGAAGGTGAGCGACGCGCCGCTGACCGTGACGTACACGATCGACCGGTCGGCAGCGTGGTCGGACGGCGTGCCGGTCACCACGGACGACCTGCTCCTCGAGTGGGCGGCGCGCAGTGGCCAGCTGGACGACGTCACCCCGGAGCTCGACCCGCAGGGCGGCATCACCAACAACGACGCCCTCGACGCGGGGGTCGCGTTCGCGGCGGCGTCGCCGGCCCTCGTGCACGCGGAGCAGCTGCCGACGACGGACGGACGCACGTTCACGTTGACGTACGCCGTGCCCGTCGCGGACTGGCCGACGGCGCTCGACGTCGGGGTGCCGGCGCACGTGCTGGGGCAGACCGCGCTCGGCGTCGAGGACCCAGAGGCCGCGGCCGCGGCGGTGACGAAGGCCATCGTCGAGCAGGACAAGGCCGCGCTGAGCTCGATCTCCGCCGCGTGGCGGACCGGGTTCGACGCCGACACGCTCGCGCAGCACGTCGACCAGGCCGTCTCGACCGGTCCGTACGTGATCGACCTGATCGTGCCCGGCGAACGCGTCGAGCTGGCGCGGAACGACAAGTACAAGGGCGCCGGCAAGGCGGCGTACGACCGGGTCGTCGTCCGCAGCGACCTGGACCCGCTGGCGGAGGTCGCGGCGCTCGACGCCGGCACGGTCGACGTGGTCACACCGACGGACACGAAGGACGTGCTCGACGCGCTGGGGAAGGTCGACGGGGCGGACGTGACCACGGGCGGGGACAGCACGCTGCAGCTGCAGCTCCAGGCGGCGGGCGGCGGGGCGTTCGACCCGGCGTCGTACGGCGGCGACACGGCGGTCGCCTCGGCGGTGCGCCGCGCGTTCCTGCTGACGGTGCCGCGGGACGCGATCGTCTCCGACGTGGTCCGGCCGCTGTGGCCCGAGGCGACCGTCGCCGGGGCGCTGCTGCCGACCGTCGGCCCGGAGGCCGGCGGCGACGTGGCGCCCAGCGGGCCGGCCGACATCGCGGGTGCGCGCCGTCTGCTGGCGGACGCCGGCGTCACCGAGCCCGTGGCCGTGCGCGTCCTGGTCAACGCGACGGACCCGCTGCGGTCGGCGATGCTCACGCTGCTCACGGCGACGGCTGCCGACGTCGGGTTCCAGGTCGAGCCGTACGACGTGGTGGACGGCCTCGGGCCCGACCTGGTGGGGGCACCGGACTCCTGGGACGCGGCGCTGGTGCCCGTGTCGCAGGCGGACCTGCCCGTCGACTCCGTGGTGTCCCGGTGGGGAACGGGTGGCGCGACGAACGTGACGGGCTGGACGGACGCCGCCACGGACGCGCTGCTCGGCCCCCTCGCCACGAGCGTCGACCCGACGTCCGTCGACGCGCAGCTGGCACCGGTCGCGCAGAGCCTCGAGGACGGCGGCGCCGTGCTCTCGCTCGTGCGGCAGCCGGTGGTCGTGGCTACCCGGGCGTCCGCGGCGGAGACGTCGGGCAGCACCGCGGAGCCGCTCGAGGTGGACCCGCTCCAGCTCGGGCGCGCGGACCTGACGTCGTGGTGGTCCTGGGCCCGCGTCAGCGGCTGAGGGACAGCTCGCGCCAGCCGCTGAGGGATTGCGCGCGCGTCGCCGACGTGCGTCTGGTCACCATCTGACCCCGCGGGACAGGTGTGCGGGTAGAATCGATCGGCGCGGCCGACGACCCGGCGCGCTCCCCACCTTCTGAGATGAGTTCCCCCATGTCTGAGCCCACGTCTGCGCCGGCTGCGCTCGCCGCATCTCCCGGCACCAGCGTGCGCAACGACCTGCGCAACGTCGCCATCGTCGCTCACGTCGACCACGGCAAGACGACGCTGGTCGACGCCATGCTGTGGCAGTCCGGCTCGTTCGGTTCCCACGCCCACGTGGACGAGCGCGCGATGGACTCCGGCGACCTGGAGCGCGAGAAGGGCATCACGATCCTCGCCAAGAACACGGCGATCCGGTACACGGGTCCCGCGGCGGCGGAGATCGGCGAGCCCGGCGGCATCACCATCAACGTCATCGACACCCCGGGCCACGCCGACTTCGGTGGCGAGGTCGAGCGCGGCCTGTCGATGGTCGACGGCGTCGTCCTGCTGGTCGACGCGAGCGAGGGCCCGCTCCCGCAGACGCGCTTCGTGCTGCGCAAGGCGCTCGTCGCCAAGCTCCCGGTGATCCTGGTCGTCAACAAGACCGACCGCCCCGACGCGCGGATCACCGACGTCGTGCACGAGGCCACCGACCTGCTGCTGGGCCTGGCGTCCGACCTGCACGAGGACGTGCCGGACCTGGACCTCGACGCGATCCTCGACGTGCCCGTCGTGTTCGCCGCCGCAAAGGCCGGCCGCGCGTCGCTGAACCAGCCTGCCGACGGTGGCCTGCCGGACTCGGAGAACCTCGAGCCGCTGTTCAAGACCATCCTCGAGCGGATCCCCGCGCCCACCTACACCGAGGGCGCGCCGCTGCAGGCGCACGTCACCAACCTCGACGCGTCCCCGTTCCTCGGCCGTCTGGCCCTCCTCCGCGTCTTCAACGGCACGATCCGCAAGGGTCAGACCGTCGCGTGGGCCAAGGCCGACGGCACGCTGGCGAACGTGAAGATCACCGAGCTGCTGGAGACGAAGGCGCTCGAGCGCGTCAGCACGGACTCCGCGGGCCCCGGCGACATCGTCGCCGTCGCCGGCATCGAGAACATCACCATCGGCGAGACCCTGACGGACCCCGACGACCCGCGTCCGCTGCCGCTCATCACGGTCGACGACCCGGCGATCTCGATGACCATCGGCATCAACACGTCCCCGCTGGCCGGCCGCGGCGGCAAGGGCCACAAGGTCACGGCCCGCCAGGTCAAGGACCGTCTCGACAAGGAGCTCGTCGGCAACGTCTCGCTCCGCGTCCTGCCCACCGAGCGCCCCGACGCGTGGGAGGTCCAGGGCCGTGGCGAGCTCGCGCTGGCCATCCTGGTCGAGCAGATGCGCCGCGAGGGCTTCGAGCTGACCGTCGGCAAGCCGCAGGTCGTCACGAAGAAGGTCGACGGCAAGACGTACGAGCCCGTCGAGCGGATGACCATCGACGTCCCCGAGGAGTACCTCGGCGCCGTGACGCAGCTGCTCGCGCAGCGCAAGGGCCGCATGGAGACCATGTCGAACCACGGCACCGGCTGGGTCCGCATGGAGTTCCTGGTCCCCGCGCGTGGCCTCATCGGCTTCCGCACGCGGTTCCTCACGGACACCCGCGGCACGGGCATCGCGTCCTCGATCTCCGAGGGCTACGAGCCGTGGGCCGGCCCGATCGAGACGCGCATCAACGGCTCGCTCGTCGCCGACCGCTCGGGTCCGGTCACGCCGTTCGCCATGATCAACCTGCAGGAGCGCGGCTCGTTCTTCGTCCAGCCCACGCAGGAGGTCTACGAGGGCCAGATCGTCGGTGAGAACTCGCGCAACGAGGACATGGACGTGAACATCACCAAGGAGAAGAAGCTCACCAACATGCGCTCGGCCACCGCCGACAACTTTGAGAACCTCATCCCGCCGCGCAACCTCACGCTGGAGGAGTCCCTGGAGTTCGCCCGCGAGGACGAGTGCGTCGAGGTGACGCCGACCGTGGTGCGCATCCGCAAGGTGGTGCTCGACCAGACCGAGCGCGCGCGCATCACGGCACGCTCCAAGCGCGCCTGATCTCTGCGTGACTCGTTCCTCCGGCGGCCTCGTCGCGGTGCACGCGCACCCCGACGACGAGACGCTCGCGACCGGCGCGCTGCTCGCCACCTGGGCAGCCGTCGGTCGGCCCGTCACCGTGGTGACCTGCACGCGCGGTGAGCGCGGCGAGGTCATCGGCGAGCGCCTGGCCCACCTCGAGGGGGACGGGCCGGCGCTCGCCGAGCACCGCGACCACGAGCTGGGCAAGGCGCTGGCGGCGCTGGGCGTGCGAGACCGCGGGTATCTCGACACCATCCCCGGGTCCGTCGACCAGCGGTTCGAGGACTCGGGCATGGAGTGGGTGGGAACCGGCCGTGCCGGGCTTCCCGACGAGATCCCCGCGGGGGCGTTCGTCGGCGTCGGGCTCGAGGAGGCCGCCGAGCGCCTCGCGCGCGTCATCCGCGCGCGCCGCCCCGACGTCGTCGTGACGTACGAGCCGGGCGGGGGCTACGGGCACCCCGACCACGTCCGCACGCACGAGGTCACGCAGTGGGCGGTCGAGTTCGCCGGCTCGCGTCCCGACGACACGTCGCCCGCCTTCGCGGTCCCGGTCGTGCTCTGGGCCGTGCAGGGGCGCCTCGCGCTGCAGCGTGGCCTGCGCGCTCTTCGCGGCGACGCCGTGCTCGCGGCGCTCGGCTCGCTGTACGACGAGCTCGAGGTGCCCGACGCTGCCGCCGAGCTGCCGTCCGTCGCCGTCCCCGACGACGAGGTCGAGCTCGAGGTCGACGTCCTGCCCGTCCGGGACCGCGTCCTGACCGCGCTGCGCGCCCACGTCACCCAGGTCCAGGCGATCCGGGCGATCGACGACGACGCCGGGCTGGTCGCCTGCTACGCGCTGAGCAACCGCGTCCTCGCGCCGCTGCTGCCCGTCGAGGGGTACCGGCGAGGGACGGGCGGGTCCGGCGAGGACGTTGTCTGGCCGGTCGGCGTCCGCCCGGTAGCCTGACGCGCGTGCAACGCCTCACCGCCGGTGCGATCGGCACGGCCGTCGCGACCCTCGTCCTCGGGGTGGTCGTGGGCGCCCTGGGCACGGTGATGCACCGCAGCATCGAGCCCTGGGGCGTCGTCGTCTGCCTCGTGCTCGCGTTCGCCGCCGCGATCACGGCGCGCGCCTGGGGTGGTTTCGTGGCGCTCGCCGGCTACGCGATCGGGCTGGTCGTGTCCGTGCAGGTCCTCACGCAGGAGGGGCCCGGCGGCGACGTGCTGGTGCCGGACGGGCAGGCGATCGGCTGGTGGTGGGTGCTCGGGTCCATCGTCGTCACGATCCTCGCGGGCGCCCTGCCCGGCGCCTTGTTCGACGACCGCCCGCGCGCCCGCAAGCCGCKACCGGAGGCGGCGCCGGTGCTCGAGGGCGACGGGTCGGGCGCGACCCCGTGACCGACGCGTCCGAGGTGTCCCCGGACGCCTTCCGCTCGGCCGTCGGCCGGCTCCCCGCGGGCGTCGCCGTCATCACGCTCCGCTGGCGCGGCACCCTGCACGCCATGACGGCCAGCGCGATCACGTCCGTCTCGCTCGAGCCGCCGATGCTGCTGTTCTGCGTGCACACCGATGCCCGGTTCCGCGACGCGCTGGACGACGTCGACACCTGGTCGGTGAGCGTGCTCGCCGACGACCAGGGTCACACCGCCGACTGGTTGGCGTCCCCGGGGCGCCCGGCGATCGACCAGCTCGCGCGCGTCCCGCACCGTCCGGCACCCGTGTCCGACGCCGTCTGGGTCGACGGTGCCGCGGCGTGGTTCGACTGCCGGACGGCCTCCGTCCACCGCGTGGGGGACCACGACATCGTCGTCGGCTCCGTCCTCGCGGCGGAGCAGGGCGCCGCCGGCGCCGGCGGTCTGGTGCACCTGCGCGGACGGCTGCGCCCGGTCCGCTGATCCGTCTGGCGCCGTGCCTGAGCGCGAGGGCAGCCAGGCGGGTGAGAACCGCGTCCCGCTCGCCGCGTCTCCGTCCGGATCGGTTAGCCCGGGCACGTAGACTCGCGCGGACGCGTGTGCGCGCGTGGAGCAGCGGGGGAGCAGGATGAGCAACGGCACCGACGGCGACGAGCCCGGACAGCGCGGCGGCGACGGGCGGCAGAGCCCGCCCGAGCCGGGCAGTGGTCAGTCGTCGGACCCGGTCTGGCCCGTGTGGGGCGGCGCCGGGACTCCCGCAGGTCCTGACGCCACGGACGTCTCCGTGCCCGACAGCGCTGACGAGTCGACCAGCACATCGGTCGACGACGACACGGCGACCGATGCCCTGGAGTCCGGATCGTCGGCCGCGCCCGGCGCCGAGACACACGCCGAGCCGGAGGTCGACGCCGAGCCGGAGGCCGACGCCGAGCCGGAGGCCGACGCCGAGCCGGAGGCCGACGCCGAGCCGGAGGCCGACGCCGAGCCGGAGGCCGACGCCGAGCCGGAGGTCGACGCCGAGCCGGAGGCTGACTCCGAGCCGGAGGCCGACGCCGAGCCGGAGGCCGACGCCGAGCCGGAGGCGGGCCTCGATCCCCCGGTGGACGCCCTCGACGGCGAACCCGTCGACGCCGTCGCGCCCCCGGCCGACGCCGACGACCCCGTCGCCGAGTCCGGCGCCGACACCGCGAGCGCGGAGGACGAGCCGGCCGAGGCGGCGGACGAGACCGACGCGGCAGACGACCCCGTCGCGTCGCGCGAGGAGATCACCGAGTCCGCAGCCGCCGAGGGTGACGGCCCGACGACAGTCGACTCCGCCGGCGACACGGACTCGGAGCCCGCGAGCCAGGTCGACGCGGCACCCGAACCCGAGGTCGTCGCCGGTGCGTCGGAGACTGAGAAGTCCGCCGACGACGCCGCCCCGAAGGTCGCGGCCGCCGCTGTCGTCGCAGCCGCCGCTGCATCCCCGGGCGCGCCCGGGGCGAACGTCGGCGCCGACCACGCTGACGCCGACGAGACCGACGCGGAGAGCTCCTCGGCGGCCGATCCCGCCGCGACGGAGTCGACCGAGGTCGAACCCGCTGGCGCCGAGTCCGCCGAGGCCGAGCCCGACGAGCCTGAGTCCGCCGAGGCCGAGGCCGAGGCCGAGTCCGTCGGCGCCGCGCCCGGTGCCGCCCTGGAGCCGAACAACGCGCCGGAGGCGGAGGCCGCCGCCGAGACTGGTTCCAAGCCGACGTCAGCCGCGCCGACGGACGGTCGCGACGCTGCCACGGCGGTGATCGCACCGGTCGCCGCGGCCACCGCGGCATCCGCCACCGGGGCGTCCACCGCCGCGACGCCTGCCGCCGGGGCGCCCGGTGCCCCGGCGCCGGTCGGGACGCTCGCCGCCCCGGTCACCCGCACGATCCCGTCATCGGCGACCGCGTCGACCGCGACGGTGCCGACCACGCYGGCCGCGGCAACGCCCGCCGAGGCAACGTCGGCCGCTGTGACGACGCCGGTCGCGGCCGCTTCGGCGGCATCCGCCGCGGCACAGCCGGCCGCACCGCCCGCCGCACCGACTCGCGTCTCGGCCGGTCCGGTCGCCGCTGCGGCTGCGGCGGGGGCCGCCGCCTCGGCGACACCGACGAAGTCGCCCATCGCATCGGGACCGGTGCCGCCGTCGGCGCGCAAGGAGTCGCCACTGGACGTCTTCGAGGCGGAGGACGGCAAGCGGCGCTGGCCCAAGCGCCTCCTCATCGCGCTGGGCGTCGTGGTCGTGCTCGCCGCGGCCTACGTCGGGGTGTCGTACGGGCTGGCCGACCGCGTGCCGCGCGGCGCGACGGTGGCGGGCGTCGACATCGGCGGCCTGACGTCGGACGAGGCGGTCGCGCGGCTGGACGAGGAGCTCGCGGACGCGACCACTCAGCCCATCGAGGTCGTGGCCAACGACGTGCAGGCGACGATCGATCCGGTCGCGGCCGGGCTGACGTTCGACGCGCAGGCGACGGTCGACCAGCTCACCGGCGTGGAGCTCGTCGAGCCGATGCGGCTGTGGAAGCACCTCGTGGGTGTCGGAGAGCAGGAGCCGGTGACCTCCGTCGACGACGAGGCGCTGGCCGCCGCGCTGAGCGACCTCGGCACCTCCCTCGCGCTGGCGCCGGTGGACGGCACGATCGTGTTCGTCGACGCCTCGGCGCAGTCGACGGACGCGGTGGACGGCTGGGACCTGGACCAGGACGGCGCCGCCGACGTGCTCAGCGAGGACTGGCTCGTCGCCGCACGCCCGATCGAGCTGCCGACCGTGACGGTCGCGCCGGACATCACGCAGGACGAGACCGACGCCGCGCTGGTCGAGGCGCAGAAGGTGACGTCGGCGCCGGTCTCCGTGGTGGTGGCGGACCAGATCGCGCTGCTCGACACGGCGACGCTCGCCGCGAACGCCTCGTACGTGCCGACCGACAGCAACCTGGTGCTCCAGATGAACGGGCAGGGTCTGTCGGACGCCGTGCTGGCGCAGCTGCCGGACCTGCTGACCGCCTCCGCGGACGCGCACTTCGAGTTCGTCAACGACGCCCCGGTGATCGTCCCGGGAACGCCGGGCACGTCGCTCGACCCCGCCGCGCTGGCTACCTCGGTCGCCACGGCGGCCACCTCGGGCGACCGGACGGCGCACGTCGAGCTCGTCGAGGCGGACCCGGCGCAGTCGACCGCGGAGCTCGAGGCGCTGGGCGTCAAGGAGATCGTCTCGGAGTTCTCCACGCCGCTGACCAGCGAGCCGCGACGCACGGTGAACATCACGAACGGGGCGAGCAAGATCAGCGGCACGCTGATCCGGCCCGACGAGACGTTCAGCCTGACCGACGCCCTCGGGCCCATCGACGCGGCGCACGGCTTCGTCGAGGCCGGCGCGATCGTCTCCGGCGAGCACACGGACGCCTGGGGCGGCGGGCTGAGCCAGATCTCGACCACGACGTACAACGCCGGGTTCCTGGCGGGCTTCGAGGACATCGAGCACCGCCCGCACAGCGAGTGGTTCGCGCGGTACCCGGAGGGGCGCGAGGCGACGATCTTCACCGGCACGCTCGACATGCGGTGGAAGAACAACACGCCGTACGGCGCGCTCGTGCAGGCGTGGGTCTCCGAGGGCCGGGTGTACGTCCGGGTCTGGGGCACCAAGTACTGGACCGTCGAGTCGATCACGAGCCCTCGGTCGGGGGTCGTCGCGCCGACGACGGTGTACTCGCAGTCGCCGACGTGCGAGGCCTCGGCGGCCGGCAACCCCGGCTTCTCGGTGACCGTGACGCGCAAGACGTCGCTGAACGGCGAGCTGAAGAAGACCGAGTCGAACTCGTGGCGCTACAAGCCGCAGAACAAGATCATCTGCGGACCGGCGCCCACGGCCACGCCGCCCCCGGCGACGCCGTAGCTACGCGTCCGTCGGCCGGTGACGCCGGTCGGCGGGCGCGGCGGGGACCACCTTGCTGAGCACGATGTCGGAAGCGGGCACGCGCACGTCACCCCGTCGGGTGCGCACGAGCACGCCGTCGTCGTCGACCTCGATCACCTCGCCCAGCACGTCGGTGTGCCGGGCGACGTGCAGGTCGGGATGGTCGGGGTGCGGCTCGGGCAGGTCGTCGCGCAGGCGTCGCACCACGACGCGGTCGCCCGGCGACCAGCCCCGCCACCCGTCCGCGGTCATCGGTGTCCCCGTCGTGGACAGCGCGTCGCGGGCCTGAGCATGTAAGCGATACTAGGAGCACCCCTGGCCTGTGGAGGACCGACCGTGACGTATGTGATCGCCGAGCCTTGCGTGGACGTCAAGGACAAGGCGTGCATCGAGGAATGTCCCGTGGACTGCATCTACGAGGGCAAGCGATCGCTGTACATCCACCCGGACGAGTGCGTCGACTGCGGCGCCTGCGAGCCGGTCTGCCCGGTCGAGGCCATCTACTACGAGGACGACGTCCCCGAGCAGTGGACCGAGTACTACAAGGCGAACGTCGAGTTCTTCGACGACCTCGGCTCGCCTGGTGGTGCCGCGAAGATGGGTGAGATCGACAAGGACCACCCGATCATCGCGACGCTGCCGCTGCGCGTGCACGGCGAGTGACGCCCGCCCGATGGGCCTGCTGACCGGCGCCCTGCCGGACTTTCCCTGGGACACGCTGACCCCGTTCGCCGACCGCGCCCGCGCGTACCCGGGCGGCATCGTCGACCTCTCCGTCGGAACCCCGGTGGACCCGACCCCCGAGGTGGTCCGCCAGGCCCTGGCGGACGCGGCTGACGCGCCCGGCTACCCGACGACGCACGGCACGCCCGCCCTGCGGAGGGCGGTCGTCGACTGGTTCGCCCGCCGGCGCGGGGTCCGCGGCCTCGACCCCGCGGCCGTGCTGCCGACCGTCGGCTCCAAGGAGCTCGTCGCGTTCCTTCCGTCGCTGCTGGGCCTCGGCGCGGGCGACGTCGTGCTCCACCCGTCGGCGGCCTACCCGACCTACGACGTGGGCGCCCGGCTCGCCGGCGCGACCCCGGAGCCGACGGACGACCCGGCCGCCCGGCTGGCCGGCAGCACGGACGTGCGGCTCGTGTGGCTGAACTCGCCCGGCAACCCGGACGGCTCGGTGCTCGGCGTCGAGCAGCTGCGCGCGGTCGTCGACGCGGCGCGCTCGTCGTCACAGCCTGTCGTCGTCGCCTCCGACGAGTGCTACGCCGAGCTGGCCTGGGACGAGCCGTGGGCGTCGGCCGGGGTGCCGAGCATCCTCGACCCGAGGGTCACGGGCGGCGACCTCACGGGGCTGCTCGCGGTCTACTCGCTGTCCAAGCAGTCGAACCTCGCGGGCTACCGGGCGGCCTTCGTCGCCGGCGACCCGGCGCTGGTGTCCCGGCTGCTCGAGATCCGCAAGCACGCGGGGATGATCGTGCCCGGCCCGGTGCAGGCCGCGACGACCGCGGCGCTGGCCGACGACGAGCACGTCGCCGCGCAGCGGGCGGTCTACGGCCGCCGTCGGCGGGTGCTGCGCGCGGCGTTCGAGAGCGCGGGCTACGCCGTCGACCGCTCGCACGCCGGGCTGTACCTGTGGGTGCGCCCGGAGTCCGGCGGCCAGGACAGCTGGGCGACCGTCGCGGACCTGGCCGGGCTCGGGATCCTCGTCGCGCCGGGAGCGTTCTACGGCGACGCCGAGCACGTGCGGGTGGCCCTGACGGCCTCCGACGAGCGGATCGCCGAGGCCGCCGCGAGGCTCTCCGGGGCGTGACAAGACCCCGTGTGATCGTGGTCACACCGGCACCAACGTCTCGTCGAGGATTGGTCACGGAACGTTCCGCGCGGGTACCGTCGATCCACGCCAACGAGGGCTCGCACGTGCAGGTCCCGACCGGCCTGGCAAGCACAGACGCCGACGCACCGGACGCGCGGGACATCCCCGCAGGGCCGGGAGTCGCAGGAGAGGAACACCATGTCGGACGTCGTCACCGCACCGGTCCAGCTGATCGTCGACGGCCAGTCGAAGGACCTGCCGATCGTGACCGCGACCGAGGGCAACGACGGGATCGTCGTCTCCTCGCTCCTGCGTGACACGGGCAAGGTCACCGTCGACCCGGGGTTCATGAACACCGCGTCGTGCGAGTCCAAGATCACCTACATCGACGGCGACGAGGGTATCCTGCGCTACCGCGGGTACCCCATCGAGCAGCTGGCCGAGCACTCCTCGTTCCTCGAGGTCGCGTACCTGCTGATCCACGGCGCGCTGCCGACGACGACCGAGCTCGACGCGTTCGAGGAGCGGGTCAACCGCCACACGCTGGTGCACGAGGACTTCCGGACGTTCATGGGGACGTTCCCGCGCAACGCGCACCCGATGGCCGTGATGTCGTCGGCGATCAACGCGCTGTCCACGTTCTACCCCGAGTCCCTGGACCCGTTCGACCCCGAGACCGTCGAGCTGGCCACGGTGCTGATCCTGGCCAAGACGCGCACCATCACGTCGTACGTCCACCGGGCGTCCAAGGGCGAGCCGCTGCTCTACCCGGACTACTCGCGCGGGTACGTCGAGGACTTCCTGCGGATGACGTTCGCGGTCCCGTACCAGCAGTACGACCCGGACCCGACGGTCGTCCAGGCCCTCGACCAGCTGCTGATCCTGCACGCCGACCACGAGCAGAACTGCTCGACGTCGACCGTCCGCATCGTCGGCTCCAGCCACGCCAACCTCTACGCGTCCGTCGCAGCCGGCATCAACGCGCTGTCCGGCCCGCTGCACGGCGGCGCCAACGAGGCCGTGCTGAAGATGCTCACGGAGATCCAGGCCAACGGCGGCGACGCCACCGAGTTCATGAAGCGCGTGAAGAACAAGGAGCCCGGCGTCCGTCTCATGGGCTTCGGGCACCGCGTTTACAAGAACTACGACCCCCGCGCGGCGATCGTGAAGAAGAGCGCCGACTCGGTGCTTGCGGCCCTCGGCCACAACGACGAGCTGCTCGACCTCGCGATGGGCCTGGAGGAGATCGCCCTCTCCGACGACTATTTCATCTCGCGCAAGCTGTACCCGAACGTCGACTTCTACACGGGCCTGATCTACCGGGCGATGGGCTTCTCCGACGAGATGTTCACCCCGCTGTTCGCCCTGGGCCGCATGCCCGGGTGGATCGCGCAGTGGCGCGAGATGATGACGGACCCGCAGACGAAGATCGGCCGCCCGCGGCAGATCTACACGGGGGCAACAGCCCGGGACTACGTCGAGGTCGACGCCCGCTGAGCTCGTCCATGGTCGGCGGTCGCGTGAGGCGAGCCCGGGACTACGTCGAGGTCGACGCCCGCTGAGCTCGGCCATGGTCGGCGGCCGCGTGAGGCGAGCCCGGGACTACGTCGAGGTCGACGCCCGCTGAGCTCGGCCATGGTCGGCGGCCGCGTGAGGCGAGCCCGCGACCACGTCGAGGTCGACGCCCGCTAGCCCGCCAGATGCAGCCGGACGCTCCCCGCGGGGAGCGGGTCCGTGCTGGGCGCCCACGTGCTCTGCTCGCGGTCCCAGGTCTGGTCGGCGACGTCGACCGCGGTCAGCTGGAGCGGCTGCGCCACCGAGACGGCCCATTGCGCGACGGCCCAGTCGAGCCGTGCGCGGTCGGCCTCGGCKCCGACGGCCGACGTGTCGAGGACGAGCGCGGTGCCGCCCTCGGGCAGCGGCGTCGCGGCGACCGGGACGGCGCCGAGGTCGCGCTGCACCCGCGCGACGGCGGCGTCGGCGGACGCGGCGCCCGGGTCCGGGTCGTGCAGCCGGCAGGTGAGGATCGCGGGTGACCAGCCGGTGAGCGCCGAGGCCCAGGCGCGCGCCCGTGACTCGTGCTGGGCGTACGCCTCCGGGAAGCCCGAGCGCTGGACGGCCTGCGCGGCCTCGGTGATCGGCAGGTTCTCGTAGCCGTCGATCTTGACCAGCCCGTCGTAGAAGCGGCCGGTCGCGTACACGGGGTCCTGCACCTGCGCCTCGGTGCCCCAGCCCTGCGACGGCCGCTGCTGGAACAGGCCGAGCGAGTCGCGGTCGCCGTGCGCGACGTTCACCAGCTTGGACTCCTGCAGGGCCGTGGCCAGCGCGATCGTGACGGCCCGGGCCGGCAGGCCCCGCTGGATGCCGACGGCGGCGATGAGCGCGGCGTTCTGCGCCTGGTCAGGAGTCAACGACCACCGCGTGCCGTCGACCTCGGCGACGCACCGCTCCGCCGCCGGGGGAGCGGGGTGCATCCGGGAGAGGGCGACGACGACCGCCGCCACCCCGGCCACGAGCACCGCCAGCACCAGGACGACCGCGCAGCCCGCGCGACGTGCCCGCCGGCGCCGGCGAGCGCTCACTCGTTGGCGTGCAGCGTGGCGTTGAGCTGCACGCCCGAGCCTGCGCGCGCGACGGCCTCGACCCCGCCGGACAGGGAGTTGCGGCGGAACAGCACGCCGTCGCGGCCGGCCAGCTCGCGCGCCTTGACCACGCGCCCGGCGTCCTCGAAACCGATCAGTGCGACCTTGGTGCCGGCGGTGACGTAGAGGCCGGCCTCGACCACGCAGTCGTCGCCGAGCGGGATGCCGACGCCCGCGTTGGCTCCGAGCAGCGTCCGCCGACCGATGGAGACGACCTCGCGCCCGCCGCCGGACAGGGTGCCCATGATCGAGGCGCCGCCGCCGATGTCCGACCCGTCGCCGACGACGACACCGGCCGAGACGCGGCCCTCGATCATCGACGTGCCCAGCGTGCCCGCGTTGAAGTTGACGAACCCCTCGTGCATGACGGTGGTGCCCGCGGCCAGGTGCGCGCCGAGCCGGACGCGGTCGGCGTCGGCGATCCGGACCCCGGACGGCAGCACGTAGTCGACCATCCGCGGGAACTTGTCGACGCCGAGCACCGTCGGGGCGACGCCGGTCGCGGCGCGGAGGCGGCCACGGGTCTCCTCGAAGCCGTCGACCGCGCACGGCCCCCGGTCGGTCCACACCACGTTGGGCAGCACGTTGAACAGCCCCTCGAGGTTCTGGCCGTGCGGCTGGACCAGGCGGTGCGACAGCAGGTGGAGCCGCAGGTAGGCGTCCGCGGTGTCGGTCAGCGGGGCGTCGAGGTCGGTGACGGTGAGCACGACCTCGACGCGGACGCGCCGCGCCTCGTCGACGCGCGCGCCCGCGGCGAGCTGGTCCGGCGCGGTGGCGTCGTCGGCGGGCGAACCCAGCGCGGGGGACGGGTACCAGACGTCGAGGGTCGTGCCGTCGTCGGCCACCGTGGCCAGGCCGAATCCCCAGGCCGTCCGTGAAGTCATGGCGACAACCCTAGGTCACGGCCGGACCTCGCCACGGTCACGCCGGTTCTCGAGGTGAACGGTGCGCGTCGAACGGGCGACGCGACCGTCGCGGGCCCCCGCTCGACCTAGAGTCGGGCCATGAGCGACGACGGTCTGTCCGCACCGGGGCACGGCTACCGCAAGGGCCCGGTCCTGCTGCGCGGCCAGCAGATCCCGAAGACCACCTCCGACCAGCGTCTGCTGAGCGGCGCCGGCAGCGCCGACTGGGTGCACGGCGACCCGTGGCGCGTGATGCGGATCCAGAGCGAGTTCGTCGAGGGCTTCGGGGCGCTCGCCGAGGTCGGCCCCGCGGTCAGCGTGTTCGGCTCGGCGCGGGTGCCCGTCGACCACCCCGACTACGCCATCGGCATGGAGGTGGCCCGGCTGCTGGTCGAGGCGGGCTACGCGGTGATCACCGGGGGCGGCCCCGGGATCATGGAGGCGGCCAACCGCGGCGCGCTCGAGGCGGGCGGGCTGTCCGTCGGGCTCGGCATCGAGCTGCCGTTCGAGCAGGGCATGAACGACTACGTCGAGCTGGGCGTGAACTTCCGGTACTTCTTCGCGCGCAAGACCATGTTCGTGAAGTACTCCGAGGGCTTCGTGGTGATGCCCGGTGGGTTCGGCACGTTCGACGAGCTGTTCGAGGCGCTCACGCTGGTGCAGACCCACAAGGTGATCAGCTTCCCGATCGTGCTCGTCGGGCGCGACTACTGGCAGGGGCTCGTCGACTGGGTGAGCACGGCCTCGCTGGATCGCGGCATGATCTCCGCCGCGGACCTCGAGCTGCTCAAGGTCGTCGACTCGGCGCAGGAGGCCGTCGACATCGTGCTCGAGCGTGGCGCCCAGCTGCGGGCCGAGGAGGAGGCCGCCGCCGCCGCGACGGCCCGCGCGCAGCAGACCGCCCAGGAGTCCTCCCGGTGACCACGCCGTCGCCGGGCGCGGGGCTGCGCCTCCGGGGGCGCTGGATCGGCCCCGACAGCCCGGTCGTCATGGCCGTGGTCAACCGCACGCCGGACTCGTTCTACGCCCCGGCGCGGTACGACGACGCGGCGGCGGACGACGCGGTCGCACGCGCGGTCGACGAGGGCGCGGACATCGTCGACCTCGGCGGCGTGCGCGCGGGCCGCGGGCCGCGGGTCGAGGCCGACGAGGAGATCGCGCGCGTGATCCCGCTGGTCAGGCGCGTGCGCGCCCGTTTCCCGGACCTGCCGATCAGCGTCGACACGTGGCGCGCGGAGGTGGCGCGCGCGGCCGCCGACGAGGGCGCGGACCTGGTCAACGACACCTGGGCGGGCCACGACCCCACGCTCATGGAGGTCGCCGCCGAGCGGGGCCTCGGGATCGTCTGCTCGCACACCGGGGGCGCACGACCGCGCACCGACCCGTTCCGCGTCGAGTACCCCGGCCCGGAGCCGCTCGACGGCGTGCTCGACGACGTCGTCCGCACGGTGTCGGCGGCGGCGCAGCGGGCGGTGTCGCTCGGCATCGACCMCGCGAGCGTGCTCGTCGACCCCACGCACGACTTCGGCAAGAACACGTGGCACTCGCTGCACCTGGTCCGCCGCACGGAGGCGCTGGTCGCGCTCGGCTTTCCGGTGCTCATGGCGTTCTCGCGCAAGGACTTCGTCGGCGAGACCCTGGACCTGCCCGCCGAGGAGCGGCTGGAGGGGACGCTGGCGGCCACGGCCGTCGCCGCGTGGCTCGGTGCGCGCGTCTTCCGGGCGCACGACGTGCGTGCGACGAGGCGCACCCTGGACATGGTCGCCAGCATCCGCGGGGACCGACCCCCCGCCCGGGCGGTCAGGGGGCTGGCGTGAGCGAGGTGCAGGAGGTCGACGGGCCGACTGCGGAGCCCGTCGCCGCCGGCGCCTGGGCGTGGGCCGTGAGCCGGCCCTGGTGGGTCCAGGTGCTCGCCGTCTACGCTGCGGCCCGGCTGTTCACCACGGTCGTCTTCCTGTGGGTGGCCAGCGTGCAGGACCAGAACCCCTGGACCGGCCCGCACCCGGGCTACTTCCCGTACGTCGGGTTCATGTTCGACGGCTCCTGGTACCGGAACGTCGCCGAGAACGGCTACCCGGCCGAGCTGCCGCGCGGCGCCGACGGCCTGGTCCAGCAGAACGCGTGGGCCTTCTTCCCGCTCTTCCCGATGCTCGCGCGCGGGATCATGCAGGTCACGGGCGGTCCGTGGGAGGTCGTCGCGCCGCTGCTGGCCACCGTCCTGGGTGCCGGTGCCGTGCTCGCCATCCACCGGACCGTGGTCCGCGGCGCACCCCGCGCGGTCGCGGCCCGCCCCGGGCTCCCGCTGGCGACGGTCGCGCTGGTGAGCGTCTTCCCGACGGCGGCCGTGCTGCAGACCGCCTACACCGAGGCGCTCGCGCTGCTGCTCGTCGCGAGCGCCCTGCTGCTGCTCCTGCGGCGCGACTACTGGTGGATGGCCCTCGTCGTCGTCGCCCTCGGGTTCACGCGCGCCGTCGCGCTGCCGATGGCCGCGGTCGTCGTCGTGCACGCGGCGGTCCGCTGGTGGGGGTCGCGCCGGGGGACGGACACCTTCACCTGGCGCACGGCCGGGGGCCTCGCTGCGCTCGCCGTGCTGTCCGCCGCGTCCGGGCTGCTGTGGCCGGCGATCTGCGGCTGGGTGACCGGCGTGCCCGACGGCTACCTGCAGACGCAGGAGGCGTGGCGTGGTGTCCGGGAGGTCGAGCCGTTCGGCGGCTGGTCCTACGTCCCGGAGTTCTGGTTCGGGTCGCGGGCGCCGCTGGTGGTGGGGCTGGGCTTCGCGCTGGTGATCGCGGTGCTCGTGGTACCCGCGGCCTGGCGGCTGGGCAACGAGCTGCACACGTGGGCCGCCGCCTACGTCGTCTACATCGCCGCGGTGGTCGAGCCGGGCAGCAGCCTGGCGCGGTTCCTGCTCCTCGCGTTCCCGCTCGCCGCGGTCACCGCCGGGGTCGTCACGCGCCCGCCCGCGGGGCGGCGATGGTGGTTCGGCGCGGTCGTCGTCCTCATGCTCGGGCTGCAGGTGCTGTGGGTCCGGCAGATGTGGCACGCCAACCCGGTGGCCGACTGGCCGCCGTGATCGGTCCGGCGCCCGCTCCGGTCGGACTGGACGTTCGTCCGATCGGTGGCCTGACCGGCATCCGGACAGGTGAGGGGCCCGGGGTGAACTAGGATGACTCTCGGACAACCGGCAGACGACGACGACGTGCGGTGCGCGAAAACGCTCCGCACGAGCCGCGCACCGGACGCACGAAGCGAAGGAGAGGCCCCGCATGGCCGCGATGAAGCCGAGGACCGGTGACGGCCCGCTCGAGGTCACGAAGGAGGGGCGCGGCATCGTGATGCGCGTGCCGCTCGAGGGCGGTGGACGGCTGGTGGTCGAGCTCAACGCGACCGAGGCCGCGGAGCTGGGTGAGGCCCTGACGTCCGTCGTCAGCTGACGATGGCACGGGCAAGCACGACATCGGCACGGTCGCCGATCGGGCGCACGCCGCCCGCGGTGACCGTCTCCGGCGGCAGCATCGCGACCACGACGCTGCTCACCGACGGGTCGACGGACGCGGTCGCGATCCCCGTGGCCCCGGCGCGAGCGGGCGACGACGCGCTGCGCCCGCTCGAGGGCACGGCCGAGGCCGCGGCGCGCTACGGCGTGGACCTGGCCGAGATCGGTGAGCGTGCACGACTGACCGGTGCGGCGGGGGAGATCTACGTCCTGCAGCTGCCCCGGCCGGTCGGCTCGTCGGTCACGCTGCCCTGGGCCGACCTTCCGCCGCGCCTGGTGCTGGTCGGCGTCGGTACGGGACGCCCGGCCGACCTGCGTCGTGCCGGTGCCGCCCTCGCGCGCTCGTCCCGGGGTCTGCGTCAGGTCGTCACCACGCTCGGCGCCGAGGCCCACCAGGACGCATCGGCCGCGGCGACCGCCGCACGGGCGGTCGCGGAGGGCTACCTGCTGGCGGCCTACGTCCCGCCCAGCGCCGCCGCTGCCCCCTCCCGCTCCACGGACGCCGCCGAGCTCGTGCTGCTCGGTCGGGACGGGACCCGCGCCTCGGCCGCCGTCGCGGAGGGCCGCACCGCGGCCACGGCGACCTGGCTGGTCCGGGACCTGGCCACGACGCCGTCCAACACCAAGACGCCCGCGTGGCTCGCGGACCAGGCGAAGCGCCTGGCGACGAAGGCCGGGCTCGAGGTCACCGTCCGCGGCCCCCGCGAGCTCGTCGCGGAGGGATTCGGCGGCATCCTCGCGGTCGGCGCCGGCTCGGCGTCGACGCCCCGGCTGGTCACCGTCTCGTACACGCCGGCGACCGCGGGTGGGCGCCACGTCGTCGTCGTCGGCAAGGGCATCACGTTCGACACGGGTGGCCTGTCGATCAAGCCGCGCGAGGGCATGGTCCCGATGAAGACGGACATGACCGGTGCGGCCGTCGCGCTGGCGACCGTGCTCGGCGCGGCCGCCGCGGGCGTCGCCCACCGCGTCACCGCGGTGCTTCCGCTCGCCGAGAACCACTTCGGCGGCGCCTCCTACCGGCCCGGCGACGTCCTCACGATGTGGGGCGGTACCACCGTCGAGATCGCCAACACCGACGCCGAGGGCCGCCTGGTCCTCGCCGACGCGCTTGCCTGGGCGGACGCCACCCTCGACCCCGACGTGCTCATCGACGTCGCGACCCTGACCGGCGCGGCGACCCTCGGGCTCGGCAAGCAGCACGCGGCCCTCTACTCCGCCGACGACGCCCTGGTGACCGCGCTGGTCGCGGCCGCCGACGCGTCGGGTGAGCTCGCCTGGCACATGCCCCTGGTCGAGGAGTACGAGGAGGCCGTGCGCTCCGACGTCGCGGACCTGCGGCACGTGCCGCTCGACAAGCACATCGGCGGCGGGTCCATCACCGCGGCGCTGTTCCTGCGGCACTTCGTCGGGCAGCGTCGCTGGGCCCACCTCGACATCGCCGGCCCCGCGCGTGCGACCGCCGACAAGCACGAGGTCACCGAGGGTGCGACCGGCTTCGGCGCCCGCCTGCTGCTGCGCTACCTCGACGACCTGCGCTGACGACGCCTGCGGGGTCCGTCAACGCGGGATCTGCTGACGTGCGAGCGCTGCGTCCCTAGGGTGAGACGCATGCCGGACGTGCCTGCCCGCCCCGAGCCGTTCACCCTGCAGACCGCCCCCGCGGCCCTCGAGGACCTGCGCGCGCGACTGCGCGCGACGCGCTGGCCGGACGCCCCTGAGGATGCCGGCTGGTCGCTCGGCGCGGACGTCGACTACCTCCGCGACCTGGTCACCTACTGGGCGGAGGAGTTCGACTGGCCGGCGCAGGAGGCTGCGCTCGCCACGCTGCCGCACTTCCGCGTCTCGCTCGGCGGGCTCGGGATCCACTACGTGCACGCCCGAGCCGTGGCGCCGACCGGCCCCGTGCTGCCGCTGGTCCTGTGCCACGGCTGGCCGGACTCGTTCTGGCGCTACACCAAGGTGATCCCGCTGCTCACCGACCCGGGAGCGCACGGAGCCGACCCCGCCGACGCGTTCGACGTGGTCGTCCCGGACATGCCGGGCTACGGGTACTCCGACCGCCCCGTCGGTCCGTCGCCGGACTCGGTCGCCGTGGCCGCTCTGTGGGCGGAACTGATGGACGTGCTCGGGTACGGGCGGTTCGGAGCGGCGGGCGGGGACATCGGCAGCGCCGTGGGCCGATTCCTCGGGCTCGACTTTCCTGACCGCGCGGTCGCCGTCCACCGCATGGACGGCGGCATTCCTCATTTCACCGGCGACCGGCAGGTCCTGGCTCCGGAGGAGCGCGCACTCCTCGACGAGTCCGCGGCCTGGCTCGCGGCCGAGGGCGCCTACGGTGCCGTCCACCGCACGAAGCCGCAGACCGCAGCCGTCGGCCTCACCGACTCCCCGGCCGGGCTGGCCGCGTGGATCGTCGAGAAGCTCCGGGCGTGGAGCGACTGCGGCGGCGACGTCGAGCGCAGCTACACGAGGGACGAGATCCTCACGAACGTCACCATGTACTGGCTCACGGGCACGATCGGCTCCTCGATGCGGATGTACGTCGCGAACGCCGCGATCCCCTCCGAGCAGCACGCCCGTCGGGTCGAGGTGCCGTCCGGCTTCTCGCTCTTCTCCGGCGACATCCTCCGCCCGCCGCGCGCCTGGCTCGAGCGCACCGCGAACGTCGTGCGCGTGACCGAGCCGCCGAGGGGCGGCCACTTCGCGCCGTTCGAGGAGCCCGAGCTGTACGCGCGGGAGCTGCGCGAGTTCTTCCGCCCCTACCGCGTCAGCGCTTGACCGCGACCAGCAGGCCGTCGCCGGTGGGCAGGAGGGCGGGGAGCAAGCGGTCGTCCGCGCGGACGATGCGGCCGACCTCGCGGATGGTGGTCGTGGTCTCGTCGCGACGCGCGGGGTCCGCCACCCGGTCGTGCCAGAGCGCGTTGTCGACCACCAGGACGCCGCCCGGGCGCAGCAGGCGCACGGCCTGCTCGACGTAGCCCGGGTAGTTCTCCTTGTCGGCGTCGACGAACACGAGGTCGTAGCCGCCGTCGGTGAGGCGCGGGACGACGTCGAGGGCGCGGCCGGAGATCGTGCGCGTGCGGGTGGGCTTCACGCCCTCCTCGACGAACGCCTCCTTGGCGGCGCGCTGGTGCTCAACCTCGAGGTCGATGGTGGTGAGCACGCCGTCGGCGGGCATGCCGCGCAGCAGGTAGAGGGAGCCGACGCCGGCGCCGGTGCCGATCTCGACGACCGCGCGAGCCGCCACGGCCGCCGCCAGCACGCTGAGGGCGGCACCTGATCCGGGCAGGACGGGCGTGCACCCGAGCTGGGCCGCGCGCTCGCGGGCCCGCAGCACGATGTCGTCCTCCTGCAGGAACTCCTCGCAGTAGACCCAGCTCTGGGCCTTGTCGGTGGAGATGGCTGCCTCCTGGGCGGGCTGACGGGGCTACAACGGTCGTCTGCCAGCGTAGCCGCGGGGCCCCGATCGACGCGGGAGGTGGTCGGCTCCGCTGACGGCGGAACTTCTGGGCCGCCGGAGGCGTTCCTACCGAACGAGCCTCACAGTTCCACCTGGGACACTGGAGCACGATGGCACGCACCGAGGAGACCGACCCCATGACCGTCCAGCCCGCCGCCTGGCAGGCACCGTCGTGGGAAGACATCGTGCGCGACCACTCCGCACGGGTCTACCGGCTCGCCTACCGCCTGACCGGCAACAAGCACGACGCCGAGGACCTCACGCAGGAGACGTTCGTCCGGGTCTTCCGCTCGCTGCACTCCTACACACCCGGCACGTTCGAGGGCTGGCTGCACCGGATCACCACGAACCTCTTCCTCGACCAGGCCCGCCGGCGGCAGCGCATCCGGATGGACGCCATGGGTGAGGACGCCGAGCGCTACGCCTCGGGCGACCAGCTCGGCGCCCCGGAGCGCGCGTTCGAGCACGGCAACCTCGATCTCGACATCCAGAAGGCGCTCGACGAACTGCCTCCGGAGTACCGCGCGGCCGTGGTCCTCTGCGACATCGAGGGCCTGTCGTACGAGGAGATCGCGGTCACGCTCGGCATCAAGCTGGGCACCGTCCGGTCCCGCATCCACCGCGCCCGCGCGCGGCTGCGCGTCTCCCTGGAGCACCGCGCCCCCGGGTCCCTCGCCCCCGCCGACGACGACACCCCGCTGACGGTCCTCGGATGAGCCACCTCGGGTCGCGGATCAGCGCGCTGGTCGACGGGCAGCTCTCGGTGGCGGACACCGAGCGGGCCCTCGCGCACGTCGCGGTCTGCCCCGAGTGCTCCGCCGAGCTCGCCGCGTCCCGCGCGGCCCGCCGGGCGTTGGCGTCGGCCGACGAGATGGCGCCAGCCCCGGACCTCACGGCCCGGCTCCTCTCGCTCGCCGCGAGCACCGAGCCGGCGGGTGGCGACCCCTTCGCGCCGCCCGTCCGGCAGTCGCGCGACGAGCTCGCGTCCTACGGCGTCGCCAGCGGTGGTCTGGGTGCGCGCGGTTGGCGGTCCGGCTCGTCCCTGCGCGGCGACGTCGGCCAGCGGCGGTCGTCGGTGCGGATCGCGGCCGGCTCGATGGCGGGCCTCGGCGCGGTCGCCGCGATGCTCTTCGTGCTGGGGGAGCGGCCCGACGTCGTCCCCAGCGTGCACCCGGGCGCCGACCTCACCCTCCTCGGTCAGGCCGTCACCGTCGACCCGGCCACGCGCACCGGCTCGATCGGCACCGCCGCCTGGCCGGTCGTCACCGACGAGTCCGCGGACACCGAGACCACGTCGTGGCTGCGTGCGCACGAGTGGTCGTTCCCGCAGGAGCTGCCCGACGGCTGGTCCGTCACGGCCGTCCGGTGGTCCGGCGACGACGCGGGTGTGCTCGAGGTCGACGTGCTCGGCCCCGACGGCGCCTCGCTCGTGGTCACGGAGCAGCAAGGACGGTTGGACACGACGGCCCTCGCGGGCGCCCCGACGGGTGAGGTCGGCGGCCGCGAGGTGTACGTGCTCTCGTACGAGCCGTGGCACGTGGTGTGGCAGGCGGACGCCACCGTGGTCCAGGTGGTCGGCTCGCAGTCGTCCGACGACGCCGCGACACTTGTGGGAGCCTTTCCGGGCGGCGCCTTCGACGATGGCGTCCCCGCGCGGATCACGCGGGGCTGGGACACCGTGACAGGAGCGCTCGAACGGCCATGACGACCCCCGACGACGACGCGCAGCCGGCCGGACCCGCCCCGGACCGCCCCGCGGACGCGGCGCCGACGAGCCCGTTCGTCTCACCGTCGGGACGCCGTGACCTCCCGCCGACGCCCGAGGCGCCCCCGGCCGACGCCGGGGCGGTCGAGCCCGTGGTCGAGGACCGCCCGCCGACCTGGCCCGTGTGGTCGAACGTCCCGCCCGCGCCGGTCGTGGGCGAGCCGGTTGTCGCGTCGGCACCGCCCGCCCCGGCGGAATCCGCGCCGGACGCACCCCAGTCAGCATCCGAGCCTTCGAGATCCGCGCCCACAGCGCCGTTGCCGGCAGCGCACCCGAGCCCAGGACCCGCGCCGACGACGCCGCTGGAGCCCGTCGACGCCGGACGCCCCGACCCGTCGATCGCCGAACCCCGGGTCGCCCCCGTGCCGGTCCGGCCGCCGGGATCCCACTGGTCGGTCCCGCACGGCTCCGTGCCCGCCTACACACCGCCGTCGACGTACCCGCCGTCGGCCTCCGTCGCAGGGCAGTCGCCGTACGCACCGCCGAACCCGGCCGGCCCGAGCGCCCAGCAGCCCACCGGTGCCGCGCCCTGGCAGGGCGTCCCGTACGCGACCGGCCCCGCGGAGCCAGCACCACCTGCGACGGGCGTGCCGCACACGGTCGTCCTGCACCGCAAGCGTCGGCGCACGCTCTCGGTCGCCTGGGTGGTCCCGCTCGTCCTCCTCGCGCTCGTCGCGGGCGCGATCGGCGGTGCCGTCGGGGCGCGGGTCAGCAAGGACGACCACCTCGCCGACGCCGGTCTGCCGGTGGCCACCGTCGGCGACGGCACGATCGAGCGGGCGCCGGACTCGGTGGCCGGCATCGCCGCGGGCGTGCTGCCGAGCGTCGTGTCGATCCAGGTCGACGGGCCGCAGGGCAGCGCCACCGGGTCGGGCTTCGTGCTGCGGGGCGACGGGTACCTGATCACCAACAACCACGTGATCGCGCAGGCGAAGGAGGCGGCGTCGACCACGATCACCGTCACGTTCGTCGACGGCAGCGAGCAGGCCGCGTCGATCGTCGGCAGCACGTCCGACTACGACCTCGCCGTCCTCAAGGTCGACGTCGAGGGCCTCACGCCGCTGCTTCTCGGGGACTCGGACGCGGTCGTGGTCGGGGACGCCGTCGTGGCCGTGGGTGCGCCCCTCGGGCTCGCCGGCACCGTGACCACGGGCATCGTCAGCGCGCTCAACCGGCCCGTGTCGGCGGGCGAGGCGACCGAGACGGACCGCCAGGCGTTCATCAACGCGATCCAGACCGACGCGGCGATCAACCCCGGCAACTCCGGTGGGCCGTTGGTGAACGCGGCCGGCGAGGTCATCGGGATCAACTCCGCGATCGCGCAGCCTCCGGGCTCCACCGCGCTCGTCGGCGGCAGCATCGGCCTCGGCTTCGCCATCCCGTCCAACCAGGTGCGACGCACGGCCGACCAGCTCATCGAGACCGGGCACGCGACGTACCCGATCATCGGCGTGCTCCTCGACGACCGGTACTCGGGCGAGGGCGTGCAGGTCTCGGGCGACTCGCAGTCCGGCCAGCAGCCGATCACGGCCGACGGCCCCGCCGAGCGGGCCGGCATCCACCCGGGCGACATCATCCTGGCCATCGACGGCCGTCCCGTCACCGACCCCGACGAGCTCATCGTCGCCATCCGCGCGCGGACGCCGGGGGACACGATCGTGCTGCACGTGCGCAGCGGCTCCAGCGAGCGCGACGTCCGCGTCAAGCTCGACGAGTCGCCCACGGACTGACCCCAGGCGGGCACCGGGTTCTCAGGGGCGAGAGGTACTCTGACCCGGTGTTCGGGATCAACGGCGGAGAGCTCCTGGTGCTGCTCGTCGTCGCCGCGCTGGTCATCGGCCCCGAGCGGCTCCCGGGCTACGCCGAGCAGCTGGGCCTGTGGGTCCGCAAGGGGCGCGCGTTCATCCGCGACGCCAAGGCGCGAGTCGACCAGGAGCTGGGCGACGAGCTCGGCGACGTCGACTGGTCCGCGCTCGACCCGCGCAAGTACGACCCGCGACGCATCGTGCGCGACGCCCTCCTCGAGGACGACCCGGTCCGACCCGTGAGCACCCCGGCCACCCGGCCGGTGACGGGAGCTGCGGCTGCCCGCGCGGCCACCGCCGGGGCGGCCGCGGCTGGCGGGGTGGCCGCTGCCGCGGCGGYGAGCCCCCCGAGACCCAGCCCGTACGACGACGAGGCGACCTGACGCCGGTCCACCCGCCTGCCCCCTCCCGCCGGGACGGAACCCGCACAGCCGGGCGTCCCCACCCTGACAGAATGGTCCGATGGTCTTGGCGCCGCAGCAGTCGCGCATCTTCTCCGGGATGCAGCCCACGTCCGACTCCCTCCAGCTGGGCAACTACCTCGGCGCGCTGACCCAGTGGGTCGCCCTGCAGGAGGACCACGACGCGCTCTACTGCGTCGTCGACCTGCACGCCCTCACCGTGAGCCCCGACCCGTCGGTCCTGCGGGACCGCACCCGCCGGACCGCCGCGCAGTACCTGGCCGCGGGTGTCGACCCCGACCGCTCGATCCTGTTCGTGCAGTCGCAGGTGCCCGAGCACGCGGAGCTCGCCTGGTTGCTGTCGTGCCACACCGGGTTCGGCGAGGCCAACCGGATGACGCAGTTCAAGGACAAGTCCGGGAAGCACGGCACCGAGGGCACCACCGTCGGGCTGTTCACGTACCCGGTGCTCATGGCGGCGGACATCCTCCTCTACGACACGAACCTCGTGCCCGTGGGCGAGGACCAGCGCCAGCACCTCGAGCTCACGCGGGACCTTGCGCAGCGCCTCAACTCGCGGTTCGGGCCGGACACGGTCGTGGTGCCGGAGCCGCACATCGTCAAGGCCACGGCGAAGATCTACGACCTGCAGGACCCGACGGCCAAGATGAGCAAGTCGGCGGAGAGCCCGAACGGGCTGATCGAGCTGCTGGACGACCCCAAGGTCGTCGCCAAGCGCATCAGGTCCGCGGTGACGGACGCGGGCCGGGAGATCCGGTTCGACCCCGAGGGCAAGCCGGGCGTCTCCAACCTGCTCACCATCTACTCCGCCTTGACCGGCCGCGAGGTCGCCGCGCTCGAGGCCGACTACGCGGGCAAGGGCTACGGCGACCTCAAGGTCGACCTGGCCGCCGTCGTCGTCGACTTCCTCACGCCCTTCCAGGCGCGGGTGCACGGGTACCTGTCCGACCCGTCGTCGCTCGACGACGTGCTGGCCGACGGCGCCGACCGCGCCCGGGACCTGGCAGGGGCCACCCTGGAACGGCTCTACGACCGCAGCGGGCTCCTCCCGCGCCGCTCCCGCGCGCGAGTCGGCGCGTGAGGCTGCCGGAGCGATCCGGCGACCAGGTCCGGATCGGCGTCGCGATCACCGTGCCGGAGCCGTACGGCTCGGTGCTGCAGGCGGCTCGGGCCCGGTTCGGCGACCCCTGGGCGGACTTCATCCCGCCGCACATCACGCTGCTGGGTCCCACCGTGATCGAGCACGACGAGATCACGTCCGTCGACGAGCACCTGGCCGCCGTGGCCGCGCAGCACGCGCCGTTCGTCGTCCGGCTGCGGGGGACCGCGACGTTCCGTCCGGTCTCGCCGGTGGTGTTCGTGCAGGTGGCCGCGGGCGCGGACGGGTGCGCGCGCCTCGAGAGCAGCGTCCGGTCCGGGGTGCTCGAGCAGGAGCTCCGGTTCCGCTACCACCCGCACGTGACCGTCGCGCACGAGGTGGCCGACCCGCAGCTCGATGAGGCGTTCGCKGGCCTGGCCGACTTCGACGCCTCGTTCGTCGTGGACAGCTTCCACAGCTACGCGCACGGCGACGACGGCGTGTGGCGGCCCGCGCGGGACTTCACGCTGGCGGGATCGCCCGCAGATGCCGGGGTCATCGCCGCGACCTAGGGTCGGGTCATGACGGCCGACGGCACTCCCGCACGGGACCAGACGGGACCGGCCGCGGGGGCGGGAGCAGCGCACACGCGCGCGGCCGCGGTGGCGCCCGACCCGTCGGAACCGACCTCGAAGCCGTCGCTGGTGACGAGGGCGAAGTCGCTGCTCGAGTGGTGGAAGCACACGCGCCCCGCGCGGGCGAACGCCCGGTTCGGCGCCCGCAGCGGCGGCGTGCTCACCGGCGGCATCGCCTACGCGGCCCTGTTCTCCGTCTTCGCGGCGCTCACCATCGGCTACACGATCTTCATGGCAGTGCTCGGCGGGAACGACGAGCTGCGTCAGAAGGTGCTCGACGCGGTGAACGCCTCGCTCCCGGGCCTGATCGACACCGGCGACGGCACGGGGATGATCGACCCCGACTCGCTGGTGCTGAGCGGCAGCCTGACGGTCACGGGCATCATCGCCGTCGTCGTCCTGCTGCTGAGCGCGATCGCGGCCATGGCCGCCCTGCGGATCGCCCTGCGCGCGATGTTCGCGTCCGACGGGGGCGGCAACGCGGTGCTGGGCAAGGCGCGCGAGCTGGGCGGCTTCGCCGGCATCGCCGTCGCGGTCCTGATCTCGGCGCTGGTGACCACGGGTGTCGCCAGCGCGGCGTCGTGGGTGCTCGAGGCCCTGGGATGGGGGAGCTCGACGACGGTCGTGCTCCGTGTGCTCGGCATCCTCGTCGCGTTCGTCATCGACGCGGCCATCTTCCTGCTGCTGGTCAAGGTGCTCGCCGGCGAGAACCCGCCCTGGCGCGACCTGCGCTGGGGTGCGGTCATCGCGGGCGTCGGCATCGGGGTCGTGCGGATCCTGGGCACCTCGGTGGTCGCGGGGAGCGTGAACAAGAACCCGTTGTTCACCTCGGTCGCCGTCATCGTGACGCTGCTCGTCTGGATCAACCTCATCGCGCGGATCGTGCTGCTCGCGGCCGCCTGGACCGCGGACCCGCCGTACGTCGACACGGCAGCGAAGGATCCGGCCCCGGCGGACGCCTGACGCGCGGGACCCGGAGCGCACCGGCGCGAGAGCGACACCGGCTCGAGCGGCTGTACCGGGCTTCCGGGCTCCACCTAGGGTCAGCGCATGGCAGCCGACGAGACAGTCCCCGCGGTGGCGACGGGCGGGGCGCAGGTGCGCCGCGCCGCGGTCTCGGGCGACCGAGCGCAGCCCGCCGCGAGGCCGTCGCTCGCCGCCCGCGGCACGGCAATGTTCCTGTGGTGGAAGCACACCCGACCCGGCCGGGCGAACGCGCGCTTCCGGGCCCGCAGCGGTGGCGTGCTCTCGGGCGGCATCGCCTATGCGGCGCTGTTCTCGGTGTTCGCCGCACTGACCATCAGCTATACCGCGTTCGTCGCAGTGCTCGGCGACAACGAGGAGCTGAGGGCGAGGGTCCTGGAGGCGGTCGACACCACGTATCCCCACCTGCTCGACACCGGGGACGGGCAGGGCGCGATCGACCCCGCGACGCTCGAGCTGTCCAGCAACCTGACCGTGGCCGGCATCGTCGCCGTCGTGGTGCTGCTGCTCAGTGCGATCGCGGCGATGACCGCCCTGCGCAGGTCGGTGCGCGCGATGTTCGCGACGGAGTTCGGCGGCAACCCGATGGTCGGCAAGGCGCGCGACCTCGGTGGGTTCGTCGGCATGGGGGTCGCGGTGCTGCTGTCCGCCTTGCTGACCACGGGCGTCGGGACGGTGGCGTCGTGGATCCTCGACGCCCTCGGCCTGAGCGGCCTGACGACCGTCGTGCTGCGGACGCTCGGCATCGCCGTCGCCTTCGTGATCGACGCCGCGCTGTTCCTGCTGGTGGTCAGGGTGCTGGCCGCGGAGAACCCGCCGTGGCGGGACCTGCTGCGGGGCTCGGTGATCGCGGCGGTCGGCCTCGGCATCGTGCGGACGCTCGGCACGACCGTCGTGGCGGGGAGCGTCAGCAAGAACCCGCTGTTCACCTCCGTGGCCGTGCTCGTCACGCTGCTGGTCTGGGTCAACCTCATCGCCCGGATCATGCTGCTGGCGGCCGCCTGGACCGCCGACCCGCCGTACGTCGAGCCGCCGGGCGGCCCGGCGGCCCCGGCGCCGGCCTGACAGATCAGTGCGCGTCGTCCAGCGCGGCGTGCAGCTCGGGCAGGCGCCGTGTCAGCACCGCGAGGCGCGCGCGTGTGTTCGCGGGCTCCCCGGCCTCGCCCAGCCGGAGCATGCCGGGATCGCCCGCCTCCTGGGCGGCCGCGATGCGGTCGGCAGCATCGGTCATGCGCGTGACGACGCGGTCGAGCACGGCATGCGGGTCGAGCCCGCCGTAGCCGTCCGCGATGGTGCGCAGCCCGCGAGCGGCCTCGTCCGCGGGGGCGTCGGGGAACAGGACGGCGGTGTTCCACGCGAAGATCGCGACGTCGTCCAGCGGGATCCCCGGGCCGGCCACGTCCCAGTCGAACACCCCGGCCAGATCGTCACCGTCGAACGCCATGTTGTACATCGCGCTGTCCTGGTGGCAGACGATCTCGCCCGGTCGCAGGGCTCGTTCGACGAACCGCCAGCGCCGGCTGTCACGCGGGAATCCCGCGACCACGGCGTGGAAGGACCTCAGCCAGGACATGGCCGAGCGGACCTGCGCGTCGCTCAGCGTCTCCCGCCCGATGTCGAGCACCCGGCCGGGCAGGAACGTGAGGATCTCGCGGTCGCGGTCGTCGATGCCCAGCACGCGCGGGATGCGGGGGAGCCCGGCGTCGGCGAGGTAGTCGAGCAGCTCGTGCACCGCGGGCGTCCACGGGCCCGTGGGGCGGCGCACGGTGTCGCCGACGCGGACGGCCCCGCCGACGTTCCCGCCGGGCAGCGGGATCTCGTCGGTCGGGCCGTCGGAGGTCATCGAGGAGTCAGAGGGCACGCGCGATCATCGCGCGCAGCACCGCCCGCGCGCGACCCGCGCCCGCCGCTAGGTGAAGACTTCGTTCCGCATGGCACGACGAAGCCTTCACGCAACGAGGGCACGTCGCCAAGGTCAGAAGGCGCGAGTGATCATCAGAAGGCGCGCGTGATCATGGCGCGCTTGACTGGTCCTTCGCGACCTTGTTCGGGCGCCTCAGAAGGCGCGCGTGATCATGGCGCGCTTGACTTCTTGGATCGCTTTCGTCACCTCGATGCCACGCGGGCACGCCTCGGTGCAGTTGAAGGTCGTGCGGCAGCGCCACACGCCCTCCTTGTCGTTGAGGATCTCCAGGCGCTGGGCGCCACCCTCGTCGCGGCTGTCGAAGATGAACCGGTGCGCGTTGACGATCGCGGCGGGGCCGAAGTACTGCCCGTCGGTCCAGAACACGGGGCACGACGACGTGCAGGCTGCGCAGAGGATGCACTTGGTGGTGTCGTCGAACCGCGCGCGCTGCTCGGCGCTCTGCAGGCGCTCCTTCGTCGGCTCGTTCCCGGTGGTGATGAGGAACGGCATGATCTCGCGGTAGGAGGCGAAGAACGGCTCCATGTCGACGACGAGGTCCTTGATCACGGGCAGGCCCTTGATGGGCTCGACCGTGATCGGCTTCTTGAGGTCGAGGTCCTTGAGCAGCGTCTTGCACGCGAGGCGGTTGCGGCCGTTGATGCGCATGGCGTCGGAGCCGCACACGCCGTGAGCGCAGGATCGGCGGAACGTCAGCGAGCCGTCCTCCTCCCACTTCACCTTGTGCAGGGCGTCGAGCACGCGGTCGGTGCCGTGCGCGCGGACGGTGAACTCGTCCCAGTAGGGCTCGGCGGCGGCGCCGTCCTCGCCGGGGAGGTAACGGCGGACCTTGAGGGTCACGTCGAACGAGGGAATGGCTCCGACCTCAGCCGCCGGGGCATCCAGAGTCGCGGTCATCAGTACTTACGCTCCATCGGCTGGTAGCGGGTCATCGTGACGGGCTTGGAGCCCAGCACGAGCTGGTAGTCGTCGAACAGCGTGATGTGCGCGAACGAGCCCTTGTGGTCGCCGTCGCCCTCCGAGCCCCACAGGCGGTGCCCCTTGACGGGCAACGGGCGCCGGTAGGCCATGGTGTGGCGCATGTAGTTCTTGTCGTCGCGGTCCGGGAAGTCCTCGCGGAAGTGCCCGCCGCGCGACTCGTCACGGTTGAGGGCGCCGACGACGACCGTCTCCGCGATGTCGAGCAGGAAGCCCAGCTCGACGGCCTCGAGCAGGTCGGTGTTGAACATCTTGCTCTTGTCCTGCACGGACACGTGGCGGAACCGCTTCTGCAGGGCCTTGATGTCGTCGAGCGCCTGCGTGAGGGACTCGGCGGTGCGGAACACCTGCGCGTTGAGGTCCATCGACTCCTGGAGAGCCCGGCGGATGTCCGCCACGCGCTCGCCGTCGGGCCGCGTGCGGATCTCCTCGAGGCCGGCGACGACCGTCGCGGCGGGGTCTTCCGGCAGCTCCACGAACGACGCCGTCAGCGCGTACGCGGCGGCGGAGATGCCGGCCCGCTTGCCGAAGACGTTGATGTCGAGGAGCGAGTTGGTGCCCAGGCGGTTCGAGCCGTGCACGCTGACGCAGGCGACCTCGCCGGCGGCGTACAGGCCGCGGATGACGTCGGTCTGGTTGCGCAGCACCTCGGCCTCGATGTTGGTGGGGATGCCACCCATGGCGTAGTGCGCCGTCGGGTACACGGGCACGGGCTCGGTGTACGGCTCGATGCCGAGGTAGGTGCGCGCGAACTCGGTGATGTCCGGCAGCTTCGCGTCGATGTGCGCCGGCTCGAGGTGCGTGAGGTCGAGCAGCACGTAGTCCTTGTTGGGGCCGGCGCCGCGGCCCTCGCGCACCTCGTTGGCCATCGACCGGGCGACGATGTCGCGGGGTGCGAGGTCCTTGATGGTCGGGGCGTAGCGCTCCATGAAGCGCTCGCCCTCGGAGTTGCGCAGGATGCCGCCCTCGCCGCGCGCGGCCTCCGACAGCAGGATGCCGAGGCCGGCCAGGCCGGTCGGGTGGAACTGGAAGAACTCCATGTCCTCGAGCGGGATGCCACGGCGGTACGCCAGCGCCATGCCGTCGCCCGTGAGCGTGTGCGCGTTGGAGGTCGTCTTGTAGATCTTCCCGGCGCCGCCCGTGGCGAGCACGACCGACTTGGCCTGGAAGACGTGGATCTCGCCCGTGGCCAGCTCGTACGCCACGACGCCGGAGACGTTGACCTCCTCGCCGTCCGGCACGTGGCCGGCCGCGAGGTCGTGGTCGACGAGCAGGTCGAGCACGTAGAACTCGTTGTAGAACTCGACGTCGTTCTTCACGCACTGCTGGTACAGCGTCTGCAGGATCATGTGACCCGTGCGGTCCGCGGCGTAGCAGGACCGGCGCACGGCGGCCTCGCCGTGGTTGCGGGTGTGCCCGCCGAACCGGCGCTGGTCGATCTTGCCCTCGGGCGTGCGGTTGAACGGCAGGCCCATCTTCTCCAGGTCCAGCACCGCGTCGATGGCCTCCTTGGCCATCACCTCGGCGGCGTCCTGGTCGACCAGGTAGTCACCGCCCTTGACGGTGTCGAACGTGTGCCACTCCCAGTTGTCCTCCTCGACGTTGGCCAGCGCGGCGCACATGCCGCCCTGCGCCGCACCCGTGTGGGAGCGCGTCGGGTAGAGCTTGGAGATGACAGCCGTGCGCACGCGCGTCGACGACTCGAGGGCCGCGCGCATGCCGGCGCCGCCCGCGCCGACGATCACGACGTCGTACTGGTGGGTCTGCATCGGGGTCGATGCCTTCCTGTCTCTGGGGGAAGCGAAGGTCAGGACGCCGTGCAGAACGACGGGAGCAGGTCCGCGGGAGAGCCCGACGGGCACGGGTCGAACGTGAAGATGACGAGCGTGCCCAGCACGACGACGACGAGGAACGCGAGGTAGAGCAGCCCCTTGAGGACCAGCCGCAGGCCGTCGCGCTCGGCGTAGTCGTTGATGATCGTGCGCACACCGTTGGTGCCGTGGATCATCGCGAGCCAGAGCATGAGCAGGTCCCAGACCTGCCAGAACGGCGACGCCCACTTGCCGGCGACGAAGCCGAAGTCGATCGCCTTGACGCCTTCGCCGGCGACCAGGTTCACAAAGAGGTGCCCGAAGATCAGCACCAGCAGCACGACGCCGGACGCGCGCATGAACACCCAGCCGTACAGCTCGGTGTTGCCGCGGGTCGTCAGGCGGGACGGCCTGGCGCGGGGGCCGCGAGGGGCCTTCGGGTCGGCGATCGTGGTCATCACTCGCCCCCGAACACGTGCATGAGGTGGCGGGGCAGGAAGCCCGCCATGGTCACGGCGAACAGGCCGACCACCACCCAGAGCATCACGCGCTGGTACTTGGGGCCCTTCGCCCAGAAGTCGACAAGGATGATCCGGATGCCGTTGAACGCGTGGAACACGATGGCGGCCACGAGGCCGGCCTCACCGAGTCCCATGATCGGGTTCTTGTACGTGCCGATGACGTCGTTGTACGCCTCGGGCGAGATGCGCACGAGCGACGTGTCGAGCACGTGGACGAGCAGGAAGAAGAAGATCGCGATGCCGGTCACGCGGTGCGCGACCCACGACCACATGCCTTCTCGCCCGCGGTACAGCGTTCCGGCGGGCACCTTGCGTTCGGACGGCGCTCCGCGTTCGGAGGTCGCGGCAGGCACTGGAGGGCCTCCTGGCGAAGAAGAGGTTCGGACGACGGCGTCCTTGTCGCGTCAACTGTAGTGAACCGATCAGTACCCAACCGCTCGGCAAGGGCCCTTGGGCCCCCGCTGTGAGGTATTGCACAGCCGGATCCCGGGTGTCCTGGTCGGTACCCTGGCGCCCATGTCCACCACGATTCCCGGCTTCCACGCCGTCGTCCCTGCCGGCGGAGCAGGTACGCGCCTGTGGCCCCTGTCGCGCGCCGGGCACCCGAAGTTCCTCCTCGACCTCAGCGGGACCGGCCGCACGCTGCTGCAGGCGACCGTCGACCGGCTGCTGCCGCTGACCGGCCGGGGCGGGGTGCTCGTCGTCACCGGTGCCCGTCACGCCGTCGCCGTCGCGGGCCAGCTGCCCGAGCTGGGGACGGACGACGTGCTGGCCGAGCCGTCCCCGCGTGACTCCATGGCGGCGATCGGCCTGGCCGCGGCGGTGCTCCTGGAGCGCCACGGCGAGGACGTCGTGCTGGGGTCCTTCGCCGCCGACCACGTCATCGACGGCACCGCGGCGTTCGAGCAGGCGGTGCGCGAGGGCGTCGAGGCAGCCCGGGCGGGCTACGTGGTGACGCTCGGGATCGCCGCGACCGGCCCGTCGACAGCGTTCGGGTACGTCCGGGCGGGCGCGCTGCTCGGCCTCGACGGCGCCCCGACCGTCGCGCACGTCGCGGGGTTCACGGAGAAGCCCGACGCCGAGACCGCAGCCGCCTACCTGGCGACGGGGGAGTACCGCTGGAACGCGGGGATGTTCATCGTCCGGGCCCGCGTGCTCCTGGACCACCTGGCGACGCAGCTGCCGGCGCTCGCGGCCGGGCTGCGCGAGATCGCCGCCGCATGGGACACGGCCGGGCGCGACGAGGTCCTGGACCGCGTGTGGCCGGGCCTGACCAAGATCGCGATCGACCACGCGATCGCGGAGCCGGTCGCGGCCGCCGGTGGCGTGGCCGTCGTGCCGGGCGACTTCACGTGGGACGACATCGGTGACTTCGACTCGCTCGCGGAGCTGTTGGCCGGCGACACGCTGGGCGACGAGTCCGCCGTGCTGCGCCTCGACGCGGCGGGCGCGTTCGTCGTGCCGGGTGCCGGTCGCACCGTCACGGTGCTCGGTGTGCCGGGCGCGGTCGTCGTCGACACGCCCGACGCGGTGCTCGTGACGACGCGCGCCCACGCCCAGGCCGTGAAGTCCGCGGTCGACGGGTGGCGGGCCGCGGGACGCCAGGACCTGCTCTGACACGGACAGCCCCCGCCCTTGCGCGCCGTCGCGGATAAGGTCGAAGGCGTGCCGTCCGTCTCCCTCCTGCCCGTCGTCGCCCCGCTGACCAGCCTCCGGCCCGACCCGGTCGAGCCGCTCTCGGCGCGGCTCGCCGCGCTGGTGGCGGACCTGCGCGACGAGCTCGTCGCCGTCCGGCGCGACATCCACGCCCACCCCGAGCTGGGTCGCACGGAGGTCCGGACCACCAAGCTCGTCGCGGAGCGGCTGCGCGCGGCCGGGCTCGAGCCCGAGCTGCTGCCGGGCAGCGGCCTGGTCTGCGACCTCGGGCCGAGCCCGACGGCGACCGGGCGCAAGCGGGTCGCCCTGCGGGCGGACCTCGACGCCCTGCCCGTGCAGGACACGAGCGGGGTGCCGTGGGCCTCGACGGTCCGCGGTGTGACCCACGCGTGCGGACACGATGTGCACACCGCCGCGGTGCTGGGTGCGGGACTCGCGCTCGCGCAGGTGGCCGACGAGCTCACCACGGGCGTCCGGCTGATCTTCCAGCCCGCCGAGGAGGTGCAGCCCGGGGGTGCGCTCGACGTGGTGGCCGCCGGCGGCCTCGACGGGGTCGGACAGATCTACGCCTTCCACTGCGACCCCAAGGTGGACGTCGGCCAGGTGGGCACGCGCATCGGGCCCATCACGTCCGCCAGCGACGAGGTCACGGTCACGATCTCCGGTCCCGGCGGGCATACCTCGCGGCCGCACCTCACCGGCGACGTCGTCTACGCGCTCGGTCAGGTCATCACGCAGGTGCCGGCCATCCTGGGCCGCCGGCTGGACCCTCGCTCCGGCGTCAACCTGACGTGGGGCGCCGTCCAGGCGGGCGCCGCGCACAACGCGATCCCGGCGACCGGCGTCGTGAAGGGCACGTTGCGCTGCCTCGACGTCCGCGCCTGGGAGAAGGCGTCGGAGGTCTTCCACGCCGCGGTCGAGCAGGTCGTCGCGCCGCTCGGTGTGACCGTGGACGTGCGGCACCACCGCGGCGTCCCGCCGGTCGAGAACGCCGAGCACGCGACCGGCGTGCTCGAGGCGGCCGCGCGCGACGTGCTGGGTCCGGGGTCGGTGCTGCTCACCGAGCAGTCGCTCGGCGGGGAGGACTTCGCCTGGTACCTCACCAAGGTGCCCGGCGCGATGGCCCGGCTCGGGACGCGCACGCCGGGCGGGCACACCTTCGACATCCACCAGGGCGACCTACGGGTGGACGAGCGCGCGGTGGAGGTCGGCGCGCTGCTCCTGGCCCGCGCCGCCTTTCTCGCTGGTTGAGACGACACGTCCGTCACCTGGGCCGACATACCAAGTCGGTAACGGAACCTGCGCAGATACCCAGCGGTAACCTGCGCGACACGTTGCGCTCGTTAGGGTCCGACCATCAATGCCGGGCAGCCCCAGCCATGTGGTGGCACACCGTCGTGCCAACCCGCACGGTCGGCCCAGCCGGACCGGCTGCTGACGAGATTCAGGAGAGTCGCGTGAAGAAGATCATTCGAGTGGCCGCGCTCGGCGGGGCGGTCGCCCTCGCGCTTGCCGCGTGTGGCAGTGCCCCCGAGGACAACGAGACGGCCGGCAGCGGAGAGTCCTCCGCCGCGACCGTCGACTTCAAGGCCTGCATGGTCTCGGACGCCGGTGGCTTCGACGACAAGTCGTTCAACCAGGCCGGCTTCGAGGGCCTCATGAAGGCCAAGGACGAGCTCGGGATCACGGAGGCGCACGTCGAGTCGAGCGCCGACACCGACTACACGCCCAACATCGACAGCCTCGTCGCCGAGAACTGCAACCTGATCATCGGCGTCGGCTTCCTGCTCGAGGACCCGATCCAGACGGCCGCCGAGGCGAACCCGGACATCAAGTTCGCGCTCGTCGACAGCTCCTTCTCGGACGCTGACTTCAAGCCCGTCACGCTCGACAACGCCAAGCCGATCCTCTTCGACACGGCGCAGTCGGCCTACCTCGCGGGCTACGTGGCCGCGGCGCAGTCGACGACCGGCAAGGTCGCGACGTTCGGTGGCATCCAGATCCCGTCCGTCACGATCTTCATGGACGGCTTCGCGGACGGCATCGCCAAGTACAACGAGGACAACGGCAAGTCCGTCCAGCTCCTCGGCTGGGACAAGGCGGCGCAGACCGGCGTCTTCGCCGGCAACTTCGACAGCCAGGACGACGGCAAGAACATCGGCCAGTCCTTCATCGACCAGGGCGCGGACATCATCATGCCCGTCGCCGGCCCGGTCGGTCTGGGCACCGCGTCGGTCGCCCAGGCGGCCGGCAACGTCGCCATCGTGGGTGTCGACGCCGACTGGTTCGAGACGACGGAGTACGGCCCCATCGTCCTCACCTCGGTCATGAAGGAGATCGGCCCGGCCGTCTTCGACACGATCAGCGAGGCCGTGGACGACAAGTTCAGCTCCGACCCGTACGTCGGCACGCTGGAGAACGAGGGCCTCGGCCTGGCGCCGTTCCACGACTTCGACTCGAAGGTCTCGGACGAGGTCAAGGCGAAGGTCGAGGAGCTCAAGGCCGCGATCATCTCGGGCGACATCGTCGTCGAGTCGGACGCCTCGCCGAAGTGATCTGACGCACGACGCAAGGACGACGGCCCGGGCCACGTGCCCGGGCCGTCGGCCTGTCCGGCACGCGTGCCTGCCGGACGGATGGATAGTGTCTGAGAACGCGCGACCTCGAAGGAGCCCACCGGTGAAGCTGGAGCTGCAGGGCATCACGAAGACCTTCGGGTCTCTGGTCGCCAACGACCACATCGACCTCGTCGTGGAGCCCGGTGAGATCCACGCGCTGCTCGGGGAGAACGGTGCCGGCAAGAGCACGCTGATGAACGTCCTGTACGGGTTGTACGACCCGGATGACGGCCAGATCCTCGTCGACGACGTCCCCGTCACCTTCGCCGGTCCGGGCGACGCCATGGGCGCCGGGATCGGCATGGTCCACCAGCACTTCATGCTCGTGCCCGTGTTCACGGTCGCCGAGAACGTCGTGCTCGGGCACGAGCCGGTGCGCGGCGGCGGCCTCATCGACCTGCCCGAGGCGCGCCGCCGGGTCAAGGAGATCTCCGACCAGTTCGGGTTCCACGTCGACCCCGACGCCTACATCGAGGACCTGCCGGTCGGCGTCCAGCAGCGCGTCGAGATCATCAAGGCGCTCTCGCGCCACGCCAAGGTCCTCATCCTCGACGAGCCCACCGCCGTGCTCACGCCGCAGGAGACCGACGAGCTCATCGCGATCATGCGCCAGCTCAAGGAGTCGGGCACCTCGATCGTCTTCATCACGCACAAGCTGCGCGAGGTCCGCGCGGTCGCGGACCGCATCACCGTCATCCGGCGCGGCAAGGTCGTCGGCACCGCCGAGCCCACCAGCTCCGAGACCGAGCTGGCCTCCCTCATGGTGGGCCGCTCGGTCGAGCTGGGCGTCGCGCGCAGCGCGGCCGTGCCGGGCGAGGCCACCGTCCAGGTGCGCAACCTCACGGTCATCGACGAGGCCGGTGTGCGGCAGATCGACGACGTGTCGTTCGACGTCGCACGTGGGGAGATCGTCGCGATCGCCGGCGTGCAGGGCAACGGCCAGACGGAGCTCACCGAGGTCATGCTCGGCCTGCAGACGCCCGTGGCCGGCTCGGTGCAGCTGGACGGCGTCGAGCTGGTCGGCCGGTCGGTGCGCGAGGTGCTCGACGCCGGCCTCGGGTTCGTGCCCGAGGACCGGTCCACGGACGGCGTCATCGCCGACTTCTCCATCGCGGAGAACCTCATCCTCGACCTGCACCGCCACGAGCCCTTCTCCCGGGGCGTCGCCCTCCGGGCCGCCGCGGTCCGGGAGAACGCCGAGCGGCGGATCGCCGAGTTCGACGTGCGCACCGGGTCGATCGACGCCCACGCGAGCACCCTGTCCGGCGGCAACCAGCAGAAGGTCGTGCTGGCGCGGGAGATGTCCCGGCCGCTGCGCCTGCTCATCGCCTCGCAGCCCACCCGCGGCCTCGACGTCGGGTCGATCGAGTTCGTGCACACCCGGATCGTGCAGGAGCGCGACAGCGGGACCCCGGTGATCATCGTGTCGACGGAGCTGGACGAGGTGCTGGCGCTCGCCGACCGCATCCTCGTGATGTACCGCGGCCGCATCGTCGGCGACGTGCCCGGAGGCACCGACCGTGACGTGCTCGGCCTGATGATGGCCGGCGTGCCCCTCGACGATGCCGTGCGGCAGGCGACCGAGCACCACACCACCCTCGGCGAGCTCGACCTCGAGACCGACGTACCCGGCGCGCCGACCTCCGCCCCGACGTTCCCCCAGGAGGAGCTGTGAGCAGCCAGACGCCGGACCCGCTGCCCGACGCGCAGGTGCCGCCGCCGGGACAGACCGGTGTCGTCGAGCCGACGACCGAGGAGCCCGACCAGTCCGACGGTGGCCGCCGGATCCTGCACGAGATGCTCTCGAGCAGCTGGCTCGTCTCGGTGCTCGCGGTCGTCCTGGCCCTGATCCTCGGCGGGCTGCTCATCGCCGCGGCCGACGCCGAGGTCCAGGCGGCGGCCCAGTACTTCTTCGCGAAGCCGGGCGACCTGATCTCGGCGGCGTGGACCGCGGTCTCCGAGGCCTACAAGGCGCTGTTCGCCGGCGCGATCTACGACCCGCGGGCGGAGACGTTCGCGCGCGCCATCCGGCCGCTCACCGAGACCCTGACCGTGGCGACGCCCCTGATCCTCGCCGGCCTCGGCCTGGGGATCGGGTTCCGCGCCGGGCTGTTCAACATCGGTGCGCAGGGCCAGATCATCCTCGGTGGCATCTTCGCCGGGTTCATCGGGTTCACGTTCGACCTCCCCTTCCCCCTGCACCTGCTGCTATGCGTCATCGGCGCGGCGCTCGGTGGTGCTCTGTGGGCGGGCATCGCGGGCGTGCTCAAGGCGCGCACCGGTGCGCACGAGGTCATCGTGACGATCATGCTCAACAACATCGCCGTCTACCTGGTGGCGTACCTGCTGAGCCTCGACGCGTTCCAGCGCCCGGGCAGCAACAACCCGGTCAGCCCACCCATCCCCGACAGCGCGGCCTACCCGCTGCTCCTGGGCGAGGGCTATCGCCTGCACGCCGGCTTCCTCGTGGCCATCGCCGCCGCGGTGTTCACGTGGTGGCTCATGGAGCGCTCGACCATCGGCTTCCGGTGGCGCGCGGTGGGGTCCAACCCGAACGCGGCGCGGACGGCCGGCATCTCGGTGAACTCGACCTACGTCTGGGTCATGCTCACGGCCGGTGCCCTCGCCGGTCTCGCCGGGTCGGCGCAGGTGCTGGGCACCGAGCGGGTGCTCACGGCCGGCGTCGCGGCGAGCTACGGGTTCGACGCCATCACGGTCGCGCTGCTCGGCCGGTCCAAGCCCCTGGGCACGGTGTTCGCGGGCATCCTGTTCGGCGCGCTGCGTGCCGGCGGCGTGGTCATGCAGGCACGCACCGGGACCCCGATCGACATCGTGCTCGTCGTGCAGTCGCTCATCGTCCTGTTCATCGCGGCCCCGCCGCTGGTCCGGGCGGTGTTCCGGCTGCCGTCCCCGGACACGCCACGCGCACCGAAGCCCGTCGTCCCCGTCGCCGCGAAGGAGGTCAGCGCGTGAGCGCCCCCACGATCGACTCCCCGGCCCCGGCCCGGTCGGCCGCCGAACCCGTCCTGCCCCCGATCAAGTGGCACGCACCGATCGCCTACGGCGTCGTGGCCCTGCTCGGCCTGATCGTGTTCGGACTCCTCGGCAAGAGCGGCGACGTCAGCACCTTCTCGATCTCGACGTCCAAGGACTTCATCCAGTTCGACCCGTTCTCCGTGCCGTCGAAGGCGACCGCGATCGTCCTGTGCGTCGCCGCCCTCGTGCTCGCGGGCGTGTCGTTCAATGCCACCCGGCAGCGCCGCAAGGTCGGTCCGTGGCTCCCGATCACCTACGGCGTGCTCATGGTGTTCGCTTTCCTGGTCTGGGCCGTCGCCGGCAAGACGAGCGGCCTGCCGCTCACGGGCCTGCTGCAGGGCTCGCTGTTCCTGGCGATCCCGCTGGTGTTCGGCGCCCTCGCCGGCCTGCTGTGCGAGCGGTCCGGCATCATCAACATCGCCATCGAGGGGCAGCTGCTGGGCGGTGCGTTCCTCGCCGCCGTCGTCGCGACCCTGACCGGCAGCGCCTATGCGGGCCTCATCGCCGCACCGATCGCCGGCGCGCTCGTCGGCCTGCTGCTGGTGCTCTTCGCGATCAAGTACGTGGTCAACCAGATCATCGTCGGCGTCGTGCTCAACGTGCTGGTGATCGGCGTGACCAGCTACCTGTTCTCCACCGTGCTCAAGCAGAACCCGGACACCTGGAACAGCCCGCCCGGGCTGCCCGTGATCAGCATCCCGGTGCTCTCCCAGATCCCGATCATCGGCCCGGTCCTGTTCCGTCAGACCGCGCTCGTCTACATCATGTACGTCGTCGTGGTCGTGCTGCAGATCATGGTGTTCCGGTCCCGCTGGGGCCTGCGCCTGCGGTCGGTCGGCGAGCACCCCAAGGCCGCGGACACCGTGGGCATCAAGGTCAACCGGACCCGGCTGCGCTCCACGGTCCTCGGCGGTGCGGTCGCCGGGCTCGGTGGCGCGTTCTTCACGGTCGCGGCGGGGCTGGCCTTTGGCAAGGAGATGACCAACGGCAAGGGGTACATCGCGCTCGCCGCCATGATCCTGGGCCGCTGGAGCCCCAAGGGCGCCCTCGCTGCTGCGCTGCTATTCGGCTTCGCCAACAACCTGCAGCTGCAGCTGAGCATCATCCAGACCCCGATCCCCAGCCAGATCATGCTGATGACGCCCTACATCGTGACGATCTTCGCCGTCGCGGGGCTCGTCGGACGGGTGCGCCCGCCGGCCGCCGAGGGCATCCCCTACACGAAGTGAGTGTTCCTGTGGACATCGACTGGGTTGCCCTGAAGGCGGCCGCCACGGACGTCATGCACCGCGCGTACGCGCCCTACTCGAACTTCCCGGTCGGCGCCGCCGCGCTGGTCGACGACGGGCGGGTGGTCGTCGGCTGCAACGTCGAGAACGCCTCGTACGGGGTGACGCTGTGCGCGGAGTGCGCGCTGGTCTCCGGCCTGCACGTCTCGGGCGGTGGCCGCCTCGTGGCGTTCACGTGCGTGGACAAGCACGGCAACGTGCTCATGCCGTGCGGCCGGTGCCGGCAGCTGCTCTGGGAGCACGGGGGAGCGCGACTGCTGGTGGAGACGACGCACGGCGTGAAGCCGATGACCGAGGTGCTCCCCGACGCGTTCGGCCCGGCTGACCTGGAGGAACGCGCATGAGCACGGAGAGCTTCGACGCCGTGGACGTCATCGTCACCAAGCGCGACGGGCACCGCCTGTCCGACGCGCAGATCGACTGGGTCATCGACGCCTACACGCGCGGGGTCGTGGCCGAGGAGCAGATGTCGGCACTCAACATGGCGATCCTGCTCAACGGGATGGACCGCGCCGAGATCGCCCGCTGGACCGCCGCGATGATCGCGAGCGGCGAGCGGATGGACTTCTCGGGGCTGTCGCGCCCGACGGCGGACAAGCACTCGACCGGCGGCGTGGGCGACAAGATCACGCTGCCCCTGGCCCCGCTGGTGGCCGTCTTCGGCGTCGCGGTGCCGCAGCTGTCGGGCCGCGGGCTGGGCCACACGGGCGGCACGCTCGACAAGCTCGAGTCGATCCCCGGCTGGCGGGCCGCCCTGAGCAACGACGAGATGATGGCGCAGCTGGACGACGTCGGCGCGGTCATCTGCCAGGCCGGCTCGGGCCTCGCGCCCGCCGACCGCAAGCTCTACGCGCTGCGCGACGTCACGGGGACCGTCGAGGCCATCCCGCTGATCGCCAGCTCGATCATGAGCAAGAAGATCGCCGAGGGCACGGGCGCCCTGGTGCTCGACGTCAAGGTGGGCTCCGGCGCGTTCATGAAGGACGTAGACCGGGCCCGCGAGCTCGCCCGCACGATGGTCGCGCTCGGCACCGACGCGGGCGTGAAGACGGTGGCGCTGCTCACCGACATGTCGACGCCGCTGGGGCTCACCGCGGGCAACGCGCTCGAGGTCCGCGAGTCGGTCGAGGTGCTGGCCGGCGGGGGACCGGCGGACGTCGTCGAGCTCACGGTCGCGCTGGCGCGCGAGATGCTCGCGGCGGCCGGGCGGCCGTCCGACGACGTCGAGGCCGCCCTGCGGGACGGTCGGGCCATGGACGCGTGGAAGCGGATGATCGCCGCCCAGGGCGGCGACCCCGACGCCACGCTCCCGGTGGCCCGCGAGACGGAGCAGGTGCTGGCCGAGGCCGACGGCGTGCTCACCGAGCTGGACGCCTACGCGGTCGGGATCGCCGCCTGGCGGCTCGGGGCGGGGCGCGCCCGCAAGGAGGACCCGGTGCAGGCCGGTGCCGGGGTCGAGCTGCACGCGAAGCCGGGAGACGCGGTGCGGGCCGGGCAGCCGCTCCTGACGCTGCACACCGACACGCCCGAGCGGTTCGGCCGCGCGCGCGAGGCGCTCGCCGGCGCGGTCGTCGTCGCACCCGCCGGCACACCCGTGCCGGTACGGCCGCTGGTGATCGACCGCATCGACGCCTGACCCCTCGCCACCCGGCCGCGACGGGGGGACGATGGTGGCATGAGCACGGTGCGGGGGGACGACGCGTGGCGGGATGACGGCCTGGCCCCGGTCGACCCGGACGAGCCCCGCCGCCTCGGCGATGCCGCCGACGACGCCGTGGACCCGGAGGAGTACGAGCCGGAGTTCGCCCGCGCCGACCGGGACGGCCGCGCGGACGAGGCGGACGTGGTCGAGCAGGACTCCGAGGTGCCGGACGACGACGGGGCCGACGCCGGCTCCCTCGGCTGACACAGCCCCGGGCGGTTCGTCCCGCTACGGTGAGGCCATGACGTCCCCCTCCGACACGCCCGAGGCCACCGACGCGCCCGAGGTCACCGACGCCGTGGCGTCGCTCGTCGCACTGATCCCCGGACTGCCCAAGGTCGTGCTGCACGACCACCTCGACGGGGGCCTGCGCCCCTCGACCATCATCGAGCTGGCCGCCGAGATCGGCTACGAGCTGCCGTCCACGGACGCCGACGAGCTGGGTCGCTGGTTCGTCGAGGCGGCGAGCTCCGGGACCCTGGTGCGCTACCTCGAGACCTTCGACCACACCGTCGCGGTGATGCAGACCGAGGACGGCCTGCGCCGGGTGGCGCGCGAGTCAGTCCTCGACCTCGCCGCGGACGGCGTGGTCTACGCCGAGCAGCGCTACGCGCCCGAGCAGCACCTCAGCAAGGGGCTCAGCCTGCAGCAGGTGGTCGACGCCGTGCAGGCCGGCTTCGCCGAGGGCATCGCCGAGGCGGCGTCGCAGGGACGCTCGATCCGCATCGGCACCCTGATCACCGCCATGCGGCACGCCGACCGGGGCGACGAGATCGCCGCGCTGGCCCTGGAGAACCGCGACAACGGCGTGGTCGGCTTCGACATCGCCGGCGCCGAGATCGGCTTCCCGCCGTCGCGGCAGGCCACGGCCTTCGCCACCCTCGAGAACGCCGACTTCCCGGCGACGGTGCACGCGGGCGAGGCGGCCGGCCTGGAGTCGATCGCGGAGGCCCTGCACGTGGCCCACGCCAGCCGCATCGGCCACGGCGTGCGGCTGATCGACGACGTCACGGCCGACGAGCTGGGCGACAAGCTCGGCAGGCTCGCCCACTGGGTCCGCGACCAGCGCATCCCGCTCGAGCTGTGCCCGTCCTCGAACGTGCAGACCGGCGCCGCCGAGTCGGTGGCCGCACACCCGATCACCAAGCTCAAGGAGCTCGGCTTCGCGGTCACGGTCAACACCGACAACCGCCTCCAGTCCGGCACGTCGCTGACCCGCGAGCTGACGCTCCTGGTCGAGGAGGCCGGCTGGACGCTCGCCGACCTGCGCGACGTCGCGGTCACCGCGGCCCAGCACACGTTCTTGCACCACGACGAGCGGATGGCGCTCATCGAGCAGGTGCTGCTGCCCGCGTACGCCACCGCCCGCGGCAGCAGGCACCGCGCCTGAGCATCACGCAGGCCCGCACCCGCGCCGGGTGCGGGCCTGCGTGATGACTAGATCAGGCCCTTCGTGTGCCACACCGTCTTCGTCTCGGAGAAGGCGGTGATCCGGTCCAGGGAGGGCGCCGCGGCATCCGGCCCGTTCTCCGGTGGCAGGACGCGCTTGAGCGTGTCGGCCGCCGCGATCTGCAGGTCGATCCAGTCGAGGTCGCCGGCACCCACCAGGTCGAGCGCGTTGACGTCGGCGTGGCTGGCCAGCCACGGCGCGATCTCGGCCGGGGAGCCCGTGAGCACGTTGACGACGCCCTTGGGCACGTCGCTCGTCGCGAGCACCTCGGCCAGGCTGATCGCCGAGAGCGGCAGCTTCTCGCTGGCGACGACGACGACCGTGTTGCCGCCGACGAGGGCGGGCGCCACCGCGGACACCAGGCCGAGCAGCGACGAGTCCTGCGGCGCGATGATCGCGACGACGCCCGTGGGCTCCGGGACCGAGATGTTGAAGTACGGCCCGGCCACCGGGTTGGCGTTGCCGGCCACCTGCGCGTACTTGTCGCACCAGCCCGCGTACCAGACMCAGCGGTCGATGGCCGCGTCGACCTGCGCGGTCGCGACCGCGTTCGAGACACCCTCGGCGTCGACGATCTCGGCGACGAACTGCGCCCGACGCCCCTCGAGGATCTCGGCGACGCGGTAGAGCACCTGACCGCGGTTGTACGCGGTCGCGCCCGACCAGCCGCCGACCGCACCGCGCGCGGCGACGACCGCGTCGCGGGCGTCCTTGCGGGACGCCTTGGCCGCGTTGGCCAGGAACGACCCCTTGGCCCCGACGATCTCGTAGGTCCGGCCGGACTCGCTGCGCGGGAACGCCCCGCCGATGTAGAGCTTGTACGTCTTGGGCACGGCCAGGCGGCTCACTTGGCGGCTCCGTTCTTGAGGTACGCGGCGATGCCGTGCCGGCCGCCCTCGCGGCCGTACCCGGACTCCTTGTAACCGCCGAAGGGGCTGGACGGGTCGAACCGGTTGAACGTGTTGGCCCAGACGACGCCCGCGCGGAGCTTGTCCGCGACCGCGAGGATGCGGCTGCCCTTGTCGGTCCAGATGCCGGCGGACAGGCCGTACGGCGTGTTGTTGGCCTTGGCGATCGCCTCGGCCGGCGTGCGGAACGTGAGCACGCTCAGCACCGGCCCGAAGATCTCCTCGCGGGCGATGCGGTGGCTGGTGGACACGTTGGTGAAGATGGTCGGCGCGTACCAGAACCCGTTCTCCGGGATCGTGCAGGCGGCCGTCCAGCGCTCGGCACCCTCGGCCTCTCCGACGTCGCTCAGCGTCCGGATCCGCTCCAGCTGCTCCGCGCTGTTGATGGCACCGATGTCGGTGTTCTTGTCGAGCGGGTCGCCCAGCCGCAGGGTCGAGAGCCGGTTCTTCAGCCGGTCGACCACCTCGTCGTGGATCGACTCCTGCACCAGCAGGCGGCTGCCCGCGCAGCACACGTGGCCCTGGTTGAAGAAGATCCCGTTGACGATGCCCTCGATGGCCTGGTCGATGGGGGCGTCGTCGAACACGATGTTCGCCGCCTTGCCTCCCAGCTCGAGGGTCAGCTTCTTGCGCGTGCCGGCCACCTGCTTCGCGATGGCTCGACCCACGGACGTCGACCCGGTGAACGCGACCTTGTCCACGTCGCCGTGGCCCACGAGCGTCGCGCCCGTCTGGCCCGCACCGGTGACGATGTTGACGACGCCGGCCGGCAGGTCGGCCTGCTGCACGATCTCGGCGAAGAGCAGCGCGGTCAGCGACGTGGTCTCGGCCGGCTTGAGCACGACCGTGTTGCCGGCCGCCAGCGCCGGGGCGATCTTCCACGCGAGCATGAGCAGCGGGAAGTTCCACGGGATCACCTGCGCGGCCACGCCCAGCGGTGCGGGCGAGGCGCCGAGGCCCACGTGGTCGAGCTTGTCCGCCCAGCCCGCGTAGTAGAAGAACCACGCGGCGACCAGCGGGACGTCGACGTCGCGCGACTCCTTGATGGGCTTGCCGTTGTCGAGGCTCTCGGCGACGGCGAGCTCGCGGGCGCGCTCCTGCAGCAGGCGGGCGATCCGGAACAGGTACTTGCCGCGGTCGGCGCCCGACATCCGGGACCAGACCTTGTCGTAGGCCCTGCGGGCGGCGGCGACGGCGGCATCCACGTCGGCCTCGTCGGCGGTCGCGATCGTCGCGAGGTGCTTCTCGGTGGCCGGCGAGATCGAGGCGAACGGCGTGCCGTGGCCCTCGCGGAACTCACCGCCGATGAACAGGCCGTACTCGCTGCGCAGGTTCAGGATCGCCTGCGACTCGGGCGCGGGGGCGTACTCGAGGAATGACATCTGGAAGGCCCCTCAGTCGATCGTCACGTAGTCGGGACCGGAGTAGTGGCCGGTCGTCATCTTCTGGCGCTGCAGCAGCACGTCGTTGAGCAGGCTCGAGGCGCCGAACCGGAACAGGTGCGGCGTCAGCCACTCCTCACCGACCGTCTCAGCGACTGTCACCAGGTACTTGATCGCGTCCTTCGACGCGCGGATGCCGCCCGCCGGCTTGACGCCGACCTTGTCCCCGCTGAGCCGGTACCAGTCCCGCACGACCTCGAGCATGAGCAGGGTGACGGGCAGCGTCGCGGCGGGCGCGACCTTGCCCGTCGACGTCTTGATGAAGTCGCCGCCGGCGAGGATCGCGAGCCAGGACGCCCGGCGCACGTTGTCGTAGGTGGTCAGCTCGCCCGTCTCGAGGATCACCTTGAGGTGCGCGGAGGTGCCGTCCGTGCGGCGGCAGGCCTCCTTGACGGCGACGATCTCGTCGTAGACCTGGCCGTAGCGGCCGGCGAGGAAGGCGCCGCGGTCGATGACCATGTCGATCTCGTCGGCCCCCGACTCGACCGCGTCCTTGGTGTCCTCCAGCTTGATCGACCGCGAGGCGCGACCGCTGGGGAACGCCGTCGCGACCGCCGCCACGGCGATGCCACCCTGGTCGGGGTCCCCGTGCGAGGACCCGAGCGCCTGCACGGCGTGCGGGACCATGTCGCCGTACACGCACACCGCGGCGACGCGCGGGCAGCTCGGGTCGGTCGGGTCGGGCGTGACGGCCTTCGCGACGAGCGAGCGCACCTTGCCGGGCGTGTCCGCACCCTCGAGCGTGGTCAGGTCGATGAGCCCGATGATCCGGTCCAGCGCCCACGCCTTCGACGTGGTCTTGATGGAGCGCGTGCCGAGGCCGGCCGCCCGCTGCTCGAGCCCGACGGCGTCGACCCCCGGGATGCCCTGCAGGTAGCGCCGCAGGTTGGCGTCGTTCGCCTCACCGCCGAGCAGCGCGACCGCGCGGTCGGCGTGGGCGATCTGAGTGCCTGTCATTCTGAGCCTCGCAGTCCTTCGTTGTTCATCTGCCTCTCGATGAGGCTGGTCGCGGTGTCCTCGTCCGTGACGAGCACCGTGCAGAGTCCGCTGCCGACGACGGCCGCGGCGACGGCGTGCTTGGTAGGGCCGGAGATGACGGCGATGCTGTGCGTCGCCGCGCGGAGGTTCTCGAGCGGCAGGCCGACCGTCCGCTCGTCGAGCTCGGTATCGACGATGCCACCGGCCGCGTCGATGTACCTGCCGAGGACGTCGCCGACGGCACCCCGGCGCACGAGCCCCGCGACGTCGGCGGCCGTGAGGTAGCCGCTGTCCACCAGGACCGACGTCTCGTCGGCCGGCCCCGCGCTGAACAGGTAGGCGTTCGCGGTCGAGGCGAGCCTGAGGACGGCCGCGACCGCCCGGTCCGCCTCGATCGCCTGCTTGGTCTCCATGCGCTCGAGGATGGCCGGGCTGGGCAGCAGCGCCGCCTGCCCCCGGCCCTTCTGCGCGATGGTGACCGCGGTGGTCGCCGCGGTGCCGGCCCGCCGGGTCAGGCTCACGCCGCCGTTGATCTGCACGACGTCGACGCCGGGCGCCCAGCCGTCCTCGAGGTGCACCGAGATCTCGTGCAGCGTCCGGCCCCAGCTGATGCCGAGCGTCCTGGGCGCGGGCCGCAGGGTGGAGAGGTAGTCGGCGGCGGCCTGCGCCACGCGCGCCTGGAGCTCGTCGTGGTCGTCGACGCCGGCCGTCGAGACGACGATCGCGTCGGCCAGGCCGCACGTCTCGCGCAGCCGGCGCTCGATCGGCAGCCGACGAGCGCGGGGGTGCACGATCTCGATGCGGATGAAGCCGTCCGCCTTGGCCTGCGCGAGCAGCCGGCCGACCTTCCACCGGGTGAGCCGCAGGATCGAGCCGATCTCGTCCTGGGTCTTGTCGTCCTCGTAGTACAGCTCGGCTGCGCGGATGGACAGCAGCTCGTCCGACTCGATCACCTCTCCACAGTAGGCATCCCGCCCTCGTCCCGCAACACTCGTAGTGATCTCTGCTCATATGAGCACGCGCCCAGAATCGTCCTTCCGGTGGCTAGGCCCGCAATTGACTCGCCGCGGGGTGTCGGAGACAGTGGGGCGGCCGCAGTCGGCCATGGCGAGGGGACGGGCACGGCATGGGTCGGTGGGGACGCGGCGCGCCGCTCGCTGTCGCGCTCGTGACCGCCCTGGCGGTCGGCCTCGGGCTCGCCGTCGTCGTGCAGAACCTGCGCCCGGCCAAGTCGCTGGTGGTGCCCGCGGCGTGGGCGGAGTCCTGGAAAAGCGGCCATGTCCGCGAGGGCCACGACGTCGTCCTCGCCTGGGGGGACCTGGCCGGCGCGCACCCGTCGGACGCTCCCGCCGCGCTCCGGTTCGACGCCGACCGCGCCGTCGCGCAGCTCGACGCCCTGTACGCCCTCGACGTGCACGATCTGGGCGTCGTGGCCGACGACGGGGCGATCGCCGACCACAAGGTCGTCGTCGTCGTCGACGGGACGTGGTCGGAGGGCCCCGGCTCGTCGGAGGGCGACGTGATCGTCCCGCTGACCGGCGGTCTCTCGCAGCAGCCGCGCGGGGCGACCGGCAGGGTGGTGGACGGCGTCGGGCTCCTGCGCGTGGACGTCTCGGCGCTGACCGCCCGTGGGCACGAGTCCGCGACCACAACCTCAGCGGCCGGCCCGGTGGGCGGCTCGGAGTTCGACCCGTCGTGGGAGCTTGCCCGGGGCTTCGCCGAGGTGGTGCAGGGCTTCGCGGCCCTGGACGCGCCCGGCCGCGGCTTCGCGTCCGACGATGACGCGACGTTCTGGCCCGCCAGCGCCGCCTACCTCGCCACCGTAGCGGCGCCCGGTGGGATCGGCAGCACCGCCGACCTCGTGCGCAGCCCACAGCTGCACTGGTCGAGCCCGCGGCTCGGCGACGGCAGCTGGCTCCTGCTGCAGTACCTCGCCGAGCGCGACGGCGAGCAGCTGCTCGGGGAGCTGTGGCGGGACGCGCGGGCGGGCGAGGACCCCCTCACCGCGTACAAGCGGCTCACCGGGCTCACGCAGGCGGACCTGAACCGCCGCGTCGCGGAGTACGCCCTGCGCACCGTCACCTGGGACTTCACCGACCGCAGCGCGATCGCGGCGGCCGTCGCGGACCTCGACCCGGTGCTGCTCGCCGACCGGACGACGCCGGTCGAGAGCGTCGAGGGCGACCCGGGGCACTATCGCGTGCTCGACGCGTTCGCGCCCTCCGACTACGGCTTCACTATCGCGCGGCTGACCCCGGACCCGGGAACCACGGACATCCACCTGCGACTGCGGGGGCACGGCGAGGCCGCCGGCGCCGGCCTGAGCTTCGGCTTCGTCGCCCTGCGCGGAGAGACGCCCCGGTACAGCCCCGTGACGGAGAGCCTCGACCAGGAGGTCCAGTTCACGCTGCGCGCCGGGGAGCAGGAGCTGTACCTCGTGGTCGCAGGGACACCCGCCGAGCACCGCCCGCACGCCGCGGCCGACGGGTACGGCGACGTCACCCGGTACCCGTACGAGTTCCGGCTGTCGGGCGCGACCGTCGCGGACGACGCGTCGGGGCCAGCGGTGGCCGGTGGTCACCGGCACCCGAACGGGGGCGGCTGGGTGGACGACGCCGCGACCGTGGACCCCACGGCGTTCGTCGGCCCCGACGCCGTGGTGCGCGGCGCCGCGCAGGTGCACGAGAACGCCCGGATCGAGGGTCGGGCGTGGGTGGAGGCCGGCGCCGTGGTCGGCGGTGACGCGGTCGTGCGCGACGTCGCGGTGGTCCGGTCCGGCGCGCGGCTCGGCGGGACGGTCGTCGTCGCCGGGGACGCGGTCGTGGACTTCACGTGCACCTCGGGCGCGTACGCCAGCTTCGACCCCGCCCGCACGTGCGACGGTCGAGCGGGGACGCCGGACGTCAACGTCGCCGCCACACCCTTCGCCGCCGCCGACCTCGCCCTCAGCGGGGTCGCGGCTCCCACGCCGACGGCCGARCCGACGCCGGAGCCGACGACGCCGCCGGCCACCCCCACACCGACGCCCAGCCCGACGGGGCCGCCCGCGGCTCAGCCGGCGCCGGCACCGACGCCGTCCAGCCCGAGCCCCACCGAGGGCGGCGTCGCGCCCCCGGAGCCCATGCCCGCGAGCGCCTGCGCGGCCGTCTACACCGTCACCAACCACTGGTCCTCGGAGGGCCAGAACTGGTTCCAGGGCCAGGTCGTCGTCACCGGGGGCAGCACCGGGGTGGAGGGCTGGGCCGTCACCTGGGCGATGCCCGCGGGGGAGCAGATCTCCACCGTGTGGAACGCGCGCCTGGGCACCCGCGGCGGCCAGGTGACCGCCGAGAACATGGACTACAACGGCAGCCTGAAGGAGGGCGCGACCACGACCTTCGGGTTCCAGGGCAGCGCGCCCGGGGACGCCGGCCTGCTGGTGCCGCAGGTGAGCTGCTCCCGGACCCGATAGATGCTCGCCTGCTAGATACCCAGGGCCGCCCGGACGTCTGTCGCGACCGCGTCGAGCCGCGCGCGGGCCTGGGTGCGGGCCCGTCCGACCGCCTTGTGGTCGGCCGAGGGCTCCACGGGCACGACGACCTCCAGGTAGCACTTGACCTTGGGCTCGGTGCCGCTGGGCCGCACGATCACGCGGGTGCCGTCGTCCGTGAGCAGGCGCAGGCCCTCGGTGGGCGGCAGGCCGTCGCGGTCGTCGTCGGTGCCGGCGGCCAGGTCCACCACCTCGGTCACGCGGGACCCGCCAAGAGATCTCGGCGGCCGGTTGCGCACGCGGTGCACGGTCTCGCCGATCTGCGCCAGGTCGACGAACCGGGCCGAGACCTGGTCGGTCAGGTGCAGGCCGTGCACCCGGGCGAGGTCGTCGAGAGCGTCGACCACCGTGCGGCCGTCCGCCTTGAGCCGGGCGGCCAGGCCCGCGACCAGCAGCGCGGCCGAGATGCCGTCCTTGTCGCGCACGTGCGCGGGGTCGACGCAGTAGCCGAGCGCCTCCTCGTACCCGAACACCAGGCCGTCGACGCGGGAGATCCACTTGAATCCCGTGAGAGTCTGCGCGTAGCCGTAGCCCGCGGCGCTCGCGATCTTGCCCAGCAGGCGCGACGAGACGATCGAGCTGGCGAAGTACGACCCGTTCGGGTTGCCGCCGCCGGCCGCGAAGGCCGCGCCGAGCAACGACCCGGTCTCGTCGCCGTGCAGGATGCGCCAACCCTCCGCCTCGGCCGTGTCCGGGCCGCGGAACGACCGGTGGCGCAGGTCCTGGGCGCCGACGCCGCAGCGGTCGGCATCGGGGTCCAGCGCGATCACGAGGTCGGCGCCCTCGTCGCTGGCCAGGCCGATGGCCAGGTCGATGGCGCCCGGCTCCTCCGGGTTGGGGAACGCGATGCTCGGGAAGTCGCCGTCCGGCTCGGCCTGCTCCGGCACCACGAGCACGTCGGTGAACCCGGCCTCGTTCAGCACGCGCTGCGCGACCTCGCCGCCGACGCCGTGCAGCGGCGTGAGCACGATGCGCAGGCGCTTGGCGGCGGCCCGGGTCGCCTCGTCGGTCGGCGCGAGAGCCACGACGTTGCGGACGTAGTCGTCGACGACCTCCGGCCCGAGGATCGTCCAGCCGCTCGCGGCGCGCGGGACCGACGCGACCGACGGCACGTGCGCGATCTCGGCGGCGATCGCCGCGTCGGCCGGCGGCACGATCTGCGCGCCCTGGCCGGAGTCGGTCACCACCCGACCGCCGAGGTAGACCTTGTAGCCGTTGTCCTGCGGCGGGTTGTGCGACGCCGTGACCATGATCCCGGCGTCGGCGGCGAGGTGCCGGACCGCGAAGGCCAGCACGGGCGTCGGGAGTGCCGAGGGCAGGACCAGCACCTCGATGCCGACCGCCGTCAGCACCGCCGCCGAGTCGCGCGCGAAGTCCACGGACTTGTGCCGGGCGTCGTACCCGATGACCACGCGGGGCCGGGGGTGCACGCCGTCGAGCTCACCGAGCAGGTAGTCGGCCAGGCCGGAGGCGGCGCGGATGACGACCGCGCGGTTCATCCGGTGCGGGCCGCCGCCGAGCCGCCCGCGCAGTCCCGCGGTGCCGAACTGGAGCAGCCCGCTGAACCGGTCCGCGAGCTCCGCGCGGGCCGCAGACCGAGCGTCGAGCTCCTGCTGCTGCGTCGGGTCGGGCTCGGAGCCCGACGCGATCGTCGGTGGTTCGGCCCGCGCCAGGTCGAGCAGCTCGCGGAGCTCGCCCGCCGTCTGGGGATCGGGGTCGTCGTCGATCCAGGTCCGTACCCGCGCCTCGAGGTCTGCCCACGCATCGTCGCCGGTCATGGGCCCAACGTACTCAGGACGACCCGCCCGCGCTTCCCTAGAGCCTGCGGACGATCTGCGCCAGCAGCGCGCTGATCCGGGGTCCCGCGGCGGCACCGGCCTCGAGCACCTCGGCGTGGGACAGCGGGGTGGCGGAGATCCCCGCGCCGAGGTTCGTCATGAGCGAGATGCCGAGCACCTCCAGCCCGGCGTGCCGGGCCGCGATGGCCTCGAGCGTGGTGGACATGCCGACCAGGTCGCCGCCCAGGATCCCGGCCATCTTCACCTCGGCCGGCGTCTCGTAGTGGGGGCCGGGGAACTGCACGTAGACGCCGTCGTCGAGCGTGGGGTCGATCTCCCGCGCGACCGCCCGGAGCCGAGCCGAGTACAGGTCGGTGAGGTCGACGAACGTCGCACCCTCGAGCGGGGAGGTGGCCGTGAGGTTGATGTGGTCGCGGATGAGCACGGGCGTCCCGGGCAGCCAGGCGGGATTGAGCCCGCCGCAGCCGTTGGTGAGGACGACCGTCGTGGCGCCGGCGGCGGCCGCGGTGCGGACCCCGTGCACCACCCGCCGCACGCCGCGGCCCTCGTACAGGTGGGTGCGCGAGCCGAGCACGAGCGCGTGCCGGTCGGTGCCCTCGATCCGGATGGACCGGGTCGTCGCGCCGTGACCGGCCACAGCCGGTGCCGAGAAGCCGGGTATCTCGTGGCTCGGCACCTCCGCGACCGTCTCGCCCAGCAGGTCGGCGGCGCCGCCCCAGCCGGAACCGAGCACCAGCAGCACGTCGTGGCGCTCCACGCCGGTGGCCTGCGCGAGGTACGCGGCGGCCGCCCGGGCGACGTCGAACGGGTCGGTCGTGGGGTCGTCGAGGTCGGGGAGGGGTGTGACGTCGCTCATGGTCCGAGGTTAACGCTCGCTCCCCGCCTGGCCGCGCGCCGCCGGACCGGCAGAATGGGTCTCCGTGAGCACCCCCGCGCCGTCATCGCCCGCTCCTCGCGTCGTCATCGTCGGAGGCGGACCCGGCGGGTACGAGGCGGCCCTCGTCGGACGCCGGCTCGGGGCAGACGTCACCGTCGTCGAGGCCGCCGGGATGGGTGGCGCCGCGGTCCTGACCGACGTCGTCCCGTCCAAGACGCTGATCGCGACCGCCGAGTGGATGACCATTGCGGACCGCGCCCCCGAGCTAGGCATCCGGCTCGACGGCACCCTGCTGTCCGGCGCCGTGGGCGGCACCCTCGAGGAGCTGCGGCACCGCATCGACCTCGCCGCGGTGAACACGCGCGTCAAGGCGCTCGCGGCCGCGCAGTCCGCCGACATCCGGGCGCGGCTCGAGCGCGAGGGCGTGAAGATCGTCCTCGGCCACGGGCACCTCGACGGGCCGTCCCGCGTCATCGTGACCACCCCGGGGGGTGCCGACGAGCTCACGCTCGACGCCGACGTCATCCTCGTGGCCACCGGCGCGACCCCCCGCAAGCTCCCCGAGGCCCGGCCGGACGGCGAGCGCATCCTCACGTGGACCCAGGTGTACGACCTCCCGGCGCTGCCGACGCGGCTCATCGTCGTCGGCTCGGGCGTGACCGGCGCCGAGTTCGCCGGCGCCTACACGTCGCTCGGCGCCGACGTCGTGCTGGTGTCCAGCCGCGATCGTGTGCTCCCCGGCGAGGACGCCGATGCCGCCCAGCTGCTCGAGGACGTGTTCAAGACCCGCGGCATGACGGTCATGTCGCAGTCCCGGGCGTCCGGAGCCCGGCGCACCGCCGACGGGGTCGAGGTGACGCTGTCCGACGGCCGCGTCATCGAGGGGTCGCACGTGCTGTTCGCGGTCGGCTCCATCCCCACCACCTCGGGCCTCGGCCTCGAGGAGGCCGGCGTGCGGCTCACGCCGTCCGGGCACATCGAGGTGGACAAGGTGTCGCGGACCAACGTCCGCGGGATCTACGCGGCCGGCGACGTGACGGGCGTGCTGCCGCTCGCGTCGGTCGCCGCCATGCAGGGCCGACTCGCGATGGCCCACGCGCTCGGCGACGCCGTGAAGCCGTTGTCGCTGCGCGGCGTGTCCGCCAACATCTTCACGTTGCCCGAGATCGCGACCGTCGGCTGGTCCGAGACGCAGCTGCACGCGCAGGGCGTGAAGTACACCGTGAGCATGCTGCCGCTGGCCCGCAACCCGCGCGCCAAGATGCTGGGCGTCCGCGACGGGTTCATCAAGATCTTCGCCCACGCCGGCAGCGGCACGGTCCTGGGCGCGGTCGTCGTCGGCCCCCGCGCCAGCGAGTCGATCTACCCGCTGACGATCGCGGTGACCCACCGCCTGACCACCGACCAGCTGGCCGAGACCGCCACGGTCTACCCGTCGATGTCGGGCACGATCGCGGAGGTGGCCCGCATCCTCCACCACCGCTCCGAGGACTGACCCGGAGCGGAGCGGAGGGTCAGTCCGACCATGAGAACCGAGGACTGACCCGCAGCGCAGGGTGGGCTCGCGGCGCTCCGTGTCGACCAAGGCCTCAGCGTCGCCATACGGTCGGTTGACGACGCCCATGGCTTGGTCGGCCGCTCCCGGAGAGGACCCCATCGTGCGCTACCCCGCACCGCTGCAGCCCGGCGACGTCATCGGTGTCACGTCGCCGTCGGCGGGCGTCGCGGACGACATGCGTCCACGGCTCGACTTCTGCGTCGAGGACCTGCGTCGGCGCGGGTTCGAGGTGGAGGTCGGGCGGTGCATGGACGGGACGGGTCCGACGAGCGCGCCGGCGGCCGAGCGGGCGGCCGAACTGATGGGGATGCTCACCGACTCACGCATCCGCGCGGTCGTCCCGCCGTGGGGCGGGGAGCTCGCGATCGACCTGCTGCCGCTACTGGACTTCGACGCGATCGCCCGGTCCGCCCCGACGTGGTTCGTCGGCTACTCCGACACCAGCACGCTGCTGCTCCCGCTGACGGTCCTGACCGGCACGGCGACCCTGCACGGGCCGGCGCTCATGGACACGCCGTTCGTCGTGCCCGACCCGCTGCGGCACTGGCTCGACCTGGCCTCGGCCCAGCCGGGTGCCGCGGTCACGCAGGGGGCCGCGCGCTGGGCGCAGGAGTCGTGGCCGGACTTCCGGACGCACCCGGACGTGACGGAGCAGCGGCTCACGGTCCCGGCCCGCTGGCGGTTCTTGGGGGACACGGTCGGCACCCTGCGCGGCCGGCTGATCGGCGGCTGCCTGGAGACGATCTCGATGCTGCCCGGGACGCCGTACGGGGACATCGCGGGGTTCGCGGACCGGCACGCACCGGAGGGTCTGCTGGTCTACGTCGAGGTCGCCGAGGTCGACGCGTTCACGGCCGGGCGCATGCTCCACCACCTGCGCCTCGCCGGGTGGTTCGACCGGGCGAACGCGGTGCTGGTCGGCCGCACGTCGGCGCCGGGGTCGCCGGGGTTCACGCAGCTCGACGCCGTGCGGGACGCCCTCGGCCCGCTCGACGTCCCCGTCCTGTACGACCTGGACATCGGGCACGTCCCGCCGCAGCTTGCGCTGGTCAACGGCGCTCTCGCCGACGTCACGCTGGCGGACGGCGTCGGCACCCTGGTGCAGTACCTCGTCTGACGACCGTCTGCCGACCCCGACATCAGTGCGGTTCGCGCGACGAGCAAGCCGTGGCGGACGTGATCGGCCCGCGTGACGGCGCTCATGGCGTGGTCAGGGGCGGGCCAGGAGGAGCTCGTTGACCGCGGCCGACAGCGGCGCGTCCAGCTGCAGGGCCTGCAGGTGGCTGACGCGGACGGACAGCGGGGCGTCGGACGTGGCGATCGTCTGCACGCGGGTCTTGAGGTCGTAGCTGATCTGCGCGCGGTCCAGCAGGGTGAACAGGCGACCGGCGACGTCGTTGGCCGCGAGCTGCGGGTCGTCGCCGAGCGTGACCGTGAGCATCGCGCCGACCGGGACGTCCTCGACCGTGAGCGAGACGCGGTCGTCCCCTCGCAGCAGGGAACCGGCACAGGCGACGCCATCGACCGAGGCGGCCGGGGAGCCGTCGGAGGCCAGGAACGTGACGGTCCACGTGCGCGAGGCCGGGAGGCAGGCGATCGCACCCTCGGCCGGTCCGGCGACGAACGACCCGGTGGCCTGCGAGAACGTCAGCGGGGTCGTCGCGACTCCCTCGACGCTGCCGTCGTCCTCGACCAACGTGAACGAGCCGTCGGCGCCGGGGACCACGAGCACCTCGAGCGCCACGGGGTTCACCGGGTCGTTGGCGGGGACGCCCGCCGCGTCGAGCGGCACGATCGCGCCGGCCGGTGCGAGCACGGGGATCGTCGACAGGTCGCGGTGCAGCAGGAGCTCGCGGCCGCCGTCGTAGACGAGCCCGGTGAACACGTCGACCCAGGTGCCCGACGGGAGCCAGCCGCGCACGGCGGCGAGGCGTGTGCGCGGGTCGGCCGGCGTGGTCAGCGGCGCCACGAGCAGGGAGCTGCCGAAGAGGAACTGGTTGGGCTGGTCGTAGGCCTCGGGAGCCGACGGCCACTGGTGGTACAGCGGCTCGACCAGCGGCCGCCCGGCCGCGGCCCGGTGGTTCATCGTGTGCAGGTACGGCAGGAGCCGGTGGCGCAGGCGCAGGTGCTCGGTCATCACGACGCGGGCCTCCGCCGCGTACGTCCACGGCTCCTTCGTCGTGAACTCGTTGGCCGACGAGTGCAGTCGCAGGATCGGGGAGAACACCCCGAGCTGGAGCCACCGGGTGGCCAGCTCGTCGTCCTTGCCGCCGAACATGTGGCCGCCGATGTCGTGGCTCCACCACCCGTAGCCGATGTTCGACGCGGTGGCCGTGAAGTACGGCTGGAACGCCAGCGACGCCCACGAGATGACGGTGTCGCCGCTGAACCCGACCGGGTACCGGTGGCTGCCGGGGCCGGCGTAGCGGGAGAACGTCAGCGGCCGACGCCCGTCGCGCGCGCTGTCGAGGAAGTGGAAGTGGTTGAGCATCCACAGCGGGTCGATGCCCGCGACGCGGGAGTGTGGGCCCGACTGCCAGTCGAGCCACCAGAAGTCGACGCCGTCGTCCTCGAGCCCGCGGTGCAGGACGTCGAAGTACGCGTCCATGAAGGCGCGGTCGGTGACGTCGAAGGGGATCGCGTCACCCTCGGAGAGGCCGAGCGCCCGGGCCATCGCCGGGTACGCGTCCTCGTGCGTGCGGACGCCGTCGGCGGGGTGCACGTTGAGCGTCACGCGCAGGCCGCGCTCGTGCAGGGAGGCCAGGAACTTGGCGGGGTCGGGGAACAGCGACCGGTTCCAGGTGTAGCCGGTCCAGCCGCTGCCCAGAGCGGGGTCGATGTCGGTGAGGTGCCAGTCCATGTCGATGACCGCGACGCTGAACGGGAGGCCCTCGGCGTCGAACCGGTCGAGGAGGGCCGCGTAGCTGTCGGCGGTGTACCGGTGGAACCGGCTCCACCAGTTGCCCAGCGCGAAGCGGGGGAGCAGCGGCGTCGGGCCGGAGACCGCGTAGAACGCCTCGAGCGCCGCGCGGTGGTCGTGGCCGTACGCGAACACGTAGAGGTCGGTGCGCGCGCCGTCGCGGGGGGACACCCAGCCCTCGTCGTCGAACACCATCGAGCGCGAGTCGTCCAGGACCGCGAACCCCTGACGGGACACGACGCCCGGCTCCAGCGGGATGGCGCCGTCGGCCAGGTCGAGGGTGCGCGCGGTGCCGCCGAGCCCGTCGCCGTCCTCGCCATAGCGCCACACCGAGTGGTACGCGCTGATGTCGCCCAGCACGGACACGCTGAGCCCGCTCGTGCTGAAGGGCCGACGGTCGTAGACGAGGTGCAGCCGGGCGGTGAGCACCTCGACGTGGGTCTCGGTCTCGACCACGCGGAACGTCGGCACCGGCAGGTCGCGGTTGAGCGCGAACGTCGACGCGAGGTCCTCGAAGCCGCCGTCGGGGGAGTGCTCGAGCCGCACCAGCCCGTCGGTCAGCACCGTGATCCGCCAGTGGGGCCCGACGACGATCGCGCCGGGGTCGGCGGCGGGGCGGGAGGGCAGGGGCTGCCGGGGCGTCATGTGGTCGAGGGTCCTCTCGGGCGGTGCAGGCTTCAACACGGGCGGTCCGGCCGCGGCGCGGACGGCACGTGGTGTCGACGGGTCCGGTGTCAGTCGGAGACCCGGAGCTGCGCGACCAGCGGTAGGTGGTCGGACTGCTGGGGCGAGACCAGCACGGTCGCCTGGCCGAACGTCACGCCCTGCCCGAACACCCAGTCGATCTTCTGCCGGGGGCGTGGTGAGGGCGAGGTGGGGACCTCGGCGGGACCCGCGCTGACCCAGCCCGCGGCCTCCAGCAGCCGGATCTCGGGCGAGCCCGGCTCGGCGTTGAAGTCACCGGCCAGCACGGAGGGCGGGGTCACCGGTACCCCGGCGAAGGCCGTCAGCTGCTCCAGCCGGGTGGCGGTGTTCGACTCGCGGTGCTGCAGGTGGATCGACGTGACCCGCACGTCCGCCCCGGACGCGGTGGTCAGCGTGGTGCTCAAAGCCGACCGGCTCTGCGGGCCGGCACCGTACGGCAGCGGGTGGGCGACGGCGTCGGTCAGCGCCGACCGCGCCAGCACGGCGTTGCCGAACTGGTGGTCGGCCGCGGGCGCGAAGTGGATGGTCATGCCGAGCCGGTGCGCCAGCCACGTCGCCATGTCCGCGCCGCCGCCGAACACCCAGCCGCGCTCGACCTCCTGGAGCGTGACGACGTCGGGGTCCTGCTGCTCGATGGTCGCCGCGATGCCCTCCAGGTCCACCGCGGTGAGCGGCGAGACGCCGTAGTGCAGGTTCCAGTCGACCAGCGTGAGGTCGTCGCCGGCCGCCCGCGCCGGCACGTCGGCGCCGGCGGTGCTGATGGTCGACGGGATGAGGCCGAGGAGCGCGAGCACGATCGCGGGCAGGATCAGCAGCCGCACCGAGCTCAGCCGGGTGGGCATGCGGTCGGGGCTGGTGAGCGCCGGGACGGCGCCGGGGGTGCGCCGACGCAGGCCCGAGAGGGCCAGGCCGATCGCGGCCAGGATGACGACCCAGACGTTGTCGACGGGCAGCGGGACGTCGTAGTCGAGCATGTACAGCAGCAGCGGCCCGATGGTGCCGAGGCCGACCACCAGGGTCGCCGCGCCCGTGCGCGGGATGCCGCGCGGCGCCGGGCGGTGGGCGCTCAGCGCGGCCGACAGGACGATGCCGACGCAGAGCTGCAGGACGAGCACGGCGACGAGCGCGGCGATCCCGGTGAGCCACAGCGCGCAGGCGACACCCGCGACGAGCAGCACCGCGGCCCCCACCCGCACGCCGGCCGACCACGGGTTGGCCCGCAGCAGGGACCAGGCGCCCAGCGCGTTCGCGACGACGACGCCGAGCCCGGCCCAGCCGAGCGCGACGCCCGACTGCGACGCGACGAATGCGGGGTTGGCGACGATCATCGCCGCCAGCGCCAGGTACAGCCCGAGCGCCCAGAGTCGGCGCGGCCGCCCGGTGGCCTGCTCGTCGGGCGTGGTGAAGGCGACCAGGCCGCGGGCCGTGGCCACGACGGCGAGCGCGAGCACGACGGCGACCACCCAGCCCGTCCAGCTGTCGCGCCACACCGCGTCCCACGTGCCGAGCACCAGCTGCAGGCCGACGGACAGCCCGGAGCCGATCACCAGCCCGGTGGCGGCCTGCCGACCGCCCGCCGGGCGCCCCGCGACGAACGCGACCGCCAGCGTCAGCACGCCGACCGACACGGCGACCGTGACCAGACCGACGACGTCGAGCGCGAGCCCGTCGAGCGCCTGGACGGCCACACGCAGCACGGCCAGCACGGACGCGCCGAGCAGCAGCGTGCGCGCGTCGGGGGTGCCGGACGAGCGCCCGACGAGGAGCAGGATCACCGCCGCGACCAGGCCCGCGCCCGCGTAGGTGCCCAGCGCCGTGACGGCGGCGTTCACCGTGCCGGCCGCGAACGCGCGGTCGAGCAACGGACCGGAGGCCCGCACCATCTCGAGGCACATCACGGTGAGCAGCGCGACCAGCCACACGCGCGTGGGTGTGCCGGCATCGGGCGGCGTCCGGGCGGGGGTCTCGTCGGGCGTCGTCGTCACGCGCGGCAGAGTACTCCCGCCGTCAGGCGAAGAGCTGCTGCCCGACGAACGGGCTGTCGTGCGTGGTCACCGGCGTGCCGTCCGGGCCGGTGACCAGCGCACCGTCGGGAATGCCCGGCGGCACCGCGTAGAGGCCGGACGCGGTGTGCGTGAGGTACTCCATGAGCGCGTCGTTGCTCGACAGCGACGACTGCATCGGGATGAAGTGCGTGCGGGGGTCGCGGACGAACGCGAGGAAGAACAGCCCCGCGTCGAGCCGGCCCAGCGCGTCGTTGCCGTCGGTGAAGTTGTAGCCGCGTCGCAGCAGCCGGACGCCGTCGTTGAAGTCGGGGTGCGCCAGCCGGACGTGCGAGTCGACCGCGATGAGCGGGGCGCCCCCCTTGCCCTCGGTGGTGAAGTCCGGTTCCGTGAACTCGGTGCCGCCGGACAGCGGGGCGCCCTCGCCCTTCGTCCGGCCGATGAGGTTCTCCTGCTCGCGCAGCGACGTGCGGTCCCACGTCTCGATGCGCATCCGGATCCGGCGCGCGACGAGGTAGGAGCCCCCGGTGAGCCAGGCCGAGTCGGTCTCGTCGGCCCGGGCCGCGCTCGCGGGCACCCACACGTGCTCGTCGAGCGCCTTCGTCTCCTCGGCCTTGACGTTGGCCGTGCCGTCCTTGAACCCGAACAGGTTGCGGGGTGTGCGCTGGGTGGTGCTCGTCGACGACGTGCGGCCGTACCCGAGCTGCGTCCAGCGGATCGTCGCGCTGCCGAACGCGGCACGCGACAGGTTGCGGATGGCGTGCACGGCGATCTGCGGGTCGTCCGCGCAGGCCTGCACGACGAGGTCGCCGTCGCTGCGTGCGGGGTCGAGGTCGTCGGCGGCGAAGTGGGGGAGGTCGACGAGCCCACCGGGCAGGCGGTCGGCCAGGCCGAAGCGGTCCTCGCCGGGTGTGCCGTCGGGCGACGGGGTACCGACGAACAGCGACCGGCCGAACCCGAAGGTGATCGTCAGCCCGGCCGGGTGAAGGTCCGCGGCCTCGCCCGTGTCGTCGGGCGGGGCGTCGTACGGTCCGGACGCCGGCCCGAACGGACCCGCCGACAGGCCCTGGGTGAGCCGCGCCGCGATCGTGGTCCAGCGGCGCAGCAGCTCGACCAGCTCGTCGCGCGAGGTCGTCGTCAGGTCGAAGGCGGCGAGGTAGAGCCGGTCCTGGGCGGGCGTGACGATGCCGGCCTGGTGCTCACCCGTGAACGGGTACGTCCCCGCGGCGGCCGTCGCGCCGGCGGAGGGCTCGGGAGCCGTCGCGCGGCCGAGGCCGAAGCCGGCGGCCACGCCGACGGCGGCGAGCCCGCCGCCGAGTCCGAGGACAGCGCGCCGGGACAGGCCGCTGGTCGGGGCGGTGGGCTCGTCGTGCGGGTCCGTGGGGGCGGACACGGGCACTCCTCTTCGGTCAGGCGCCCGTCACCGTCGCGGTGAGCTGGGAGAGGGGCTCGGAGAGCGCGTCGACCGCAGCGGCGAGCTGCTTGACCTGCGCGTCCGTGAGCTTGTCGTAGTACGTGAAGCCGGTGTCCAGCGAGCCCTGCGCCGCCAGCAGCGTGTCGAGCTCCTCGAACCGGGTGGCCAGCGTAGCCGCGAGGTCCGGGTTCTCGGCCTCGACGACGTCCGCGAGCACCTCGTAGCCCACGCGGGCGCCGTCGACGTTCGCCTGGAAGTCCCAGAGGTCGGTGTGCGACCAGATCTCCTCCTCGCCGGTGACCTTGCCGGTGGCGACCTCGTCGAGAAGCTCCTTGGCGCCGTTGGCGATCTGGAAGGCCTGGAACGTGAAGTCGGTGGCGTTGACCTCGTCGACCAGCGCTTGCGTGTTCGCGACGATGTCGGCCGCCGCGGCCGCGCGCTGCTCCTGCGTGAGCGGCACATAGGTCACGCCGCCGTTCGCGTCGGCGGTCGGCTGCCACAGGTCCTTCTCGACCAGGTGCCAGCCGGTCCAGGCGTCACCCTCCTCGACGTCGGCCTCGCGCAGGTCCAGCTTGGGGTCGAGGTCGCCGAACGACTCGGCGACGGGCTCGATGCGCTCCCAGTGCGCGCGCGTGTCGGCGTAGAGGTCCTTCGCCTTCTCGTCGTCCCCCGCGGTGTACGCGTCGGCGAACTCCTGGGTGCCGGAGATCAGCGCGCCCACCTGGTCCTTCACGTACGCGACGTAGGACGCCTCGGCGGCCGCGAGCTGGTCGGCGGTGTCGCCCGTGGGGCCCACCTCGGCGCCGCTGTCGTTCACGGTGAACTCGGCGCGGATGCCGTCGCCGACCATGCCCGGCTTGCAGGCGGTGTAGTACGTGCCCGGCTTGACCTGGGCGATGAGGTCGCGCGAGAGGCCGGGGCCGACGTTCTCGACCTCGGCGACCACCCGCAGCCCGTCGTCCCCCAGCAGGTAGAACTCGGTGACGTCGTCGCCCGCGTTGGTGACCGCGAACCGGACCGTGCCGGAATCGGCCTCGGTGGCGGAGACGTCGCAGGTGTCCGCCGTCGACGTGACCGTCAGCGCGCCCGCGGAGCCGCTGGCGCCCGGCGTCGACGTGTCGTTGGGGACACAGGCGGCGACGAGCGGCAGGACGAGCGCGGCCACGGCGGCGGCGACGGCGGTGGAGCGGCGGGACATGGTTCTCCTGGGGAACGGGCGCGGCGGGTGTCAGGCGGCGGTCGCGCGCACGGCCGGCGCGACGGCGGGGGCCGACGGGCGGGCGGGCGCGGAGCCCCACGTGATGCGGATGAAGAAGTACATCGTCGGCACGATGTAGGCGAACCAGGCGACGAGCTGGAGCCACGTGGTGGCGGGCGAGAAGTTGAAGACGCCCTTGAGCAGCGAGCCGTACCAGCTGCTGGGCGGGACGGTCGCCGAGACGTCGAACGCCAGGTTGTTCAGGCCGGGCAGGATGCCGGCCTCCTGCAGGTCGTGCACGCCGTACGACAGCACGCCCGCGGCGACGACCACGAGGAACAGGCCGGTCCAGGCGAAGAACAGGCGGAGGTTGAGCTTGAGGGCACCGCGGTAGAGCAGCCAGCCGCACAGCACCGCGGTGCCGAGGCCGAGGGCCGCGCCGATGAGCGGGCCGAGGTTCGGGCTGGCGTTGACGGCGGTGCCGCTGGTCGCCTGGGCGCTGGCCCACAGGAAGAGCGCGGTCTCAAGGCCCTCGCGTCCGACCGCGAGCATCGCGACCACGAGGACCGCCTTCTTGCCCGCGCTGAGCGCGTCGTCGAGCTTGTGGTGCAGGTCGGACTTCATGTGCCGGGCCGTGCGGGCCATCCAGAAGATCATCCAGGTGACCAGGCCGACGGCGATGATCGAGAGCGTGCCGCCGATGGCCTCCTGAGCCTCGAACGACAGCCCCGACGGGCCGAACGTGAGGATCGCGCCGAACACGAGAGACGCGAGCACCGCGATGCCGACCCCGGCCCAGAGCGCCGGCAGCTGGTCGCGGCGCCCGGTCTTGACCAGGTACGCGACGAGGATGCTGACGACCAGCGCGGCCTCGAGGCCCTCGCGCAGACCGATGAGGTAGTTGGCGACCATGGAGCGTCTTCCGAGTGCAGGGGCTGACACCCGGTCGGGCATCGGATGAGGGCAGGCTTACCTCACTGAGGGGACACTACCCCGGCGAGCCGTCCGGGCGCGAGACGGTCCGGCAGCCGGTGCTGTGAGGCCGGTCACCGGCCGCCGAGGGCCACCAGGCGCTCGCGCAGCCGCGGCCAGGCGTCGGCGAACGCGGGCAGCAGCGGGAGGTCCGCCACCTCGTCGATCGGCACCCAGCGCAGCTCCACGCTCTCCGCGTCGGTCACGGCGGGGTGAACGGGCGTGATCTCGTCGGCCAGGACGGTCGTGTAGGACCAGTCGGGATGCTGCAGGACCGACGACTCGCGCAGGCGCACGGCCTGGCGGTCGATCCCGGCCTCCTCCTCGGCCTCGCGGAGGGCTGCATCCTCGGCCGACTCGCCCGGCATCCGGGCTCCGCCGGGCACGCCCCAGGTGTCGCCCTGGTCGCTCCACACGGCCCGGTGCTGCAGGACGACCGCCGTGGGGGTGCCGTCGGCGTCGCGCCGGGCGAGCAGCAGGCCCGCGGCGCCGTGCAGCCCCCAGTGGCGCCGGCCGCACGCGCACTCGACCCAGCCGTCGCCCGGCTGGCGCTGGCGGTGGGGCGGTGGTCCGTCCGGCACGCCCGGGTCAGCCGACGATCTCGCAGATGGCGGTGCCGGCGCTCACGCTCGACCCCACGCCCGCGGACAGCGACGTCACGGTGCCGGCGCGGTGCGCCAGAAGCGGCTGCTCCATCTTCATCGCCTCGAGCACGACGACCAGGTCGCCCTCGGCCACCTGCGTGCCCTCCGCGACCGCGACCTTGACGATGGTGCCCTGCATCGGGGACGCCAGGGTGGTGCCGTTGCTGCTCCCGTTCGCGCGGGCCGCGCGGCGCACGGGTCGGCGCGCGCCKGGGCCGCCGGGTCCGCGACCGGCGCCGCCCGGGCCGCGACCGAGCGCGAGCGCGGCGGGMAGGACKACCTCGAGCCGCTTGCCGCCGACCTCGACGACCACGCGCTCCAGCGCCGCGGGCTCGTCGTCCTCGTCCTCGTCCTGCGGTGCGGCCGGCGCGAGCGCGGCGACCGTCTCCGCGAACTCCGTCTCGATCCAGCGCGTGTGCACGGAGAACGGCTGTGCCGGGTCGGCCGGGGCGAACGCCTCGGCGTCCAGCACCGCGCGGTGGAACGGGACGACCGTGGGGATGCCGACGACCTCGAGCTCCGCCAGCGCGCGGCGGGCACGGGCGAGCGCCTGGGGGCGGTCGGCGCCGGTGACGATGACCTTGGCGATCATCGAGTCGAACAGGCCCGAGACGCTGTCGCCCTCGACCACGCCGGAGTCGACGCGCACGCCGGGGCCGGAGGGGAACCGCAGCGTCGTGATGCGGCCCGGGGCCGGCAGGAAGCCCGCGCCAGGGTCCTCGCCGTTGATCCGGAACTCGAGGGAGTGGCCGCGGGTCTCCACGTGGTCGTAGCCGAGCGGCTCGCCGGCCGCGATGCGCAGCTGCTCGCGGACCAGGTCGATGCCGCTGATCTCCTCGGTGACCGGGTGCTCGACCTGCAGGCGGGTGTTGACCTCGAGGAACGAGATCGTGCCGTCGGCGGCGACCAGGAACTCGCAGGTCCCCGCGCCGACGTACCCGGCCTCGCGCAGGATCGCCTTCGAGGACTCGACCAGCTGGGTGCGCTGGGCGTCGGTGAGGAACGGCGCCGGGGCCTCCTCGACCAGCTTCTGGTGGCGGCGCTGCAGCGAGCAGTCACGCGTGGAGACGACGACCACCGTGCCGTGGGCGTCCGCGAGGCACTGCGTCTCGACGTGCCGCGGGCGGTCGAGGTACCGCTCGACGAAGCACTCGCCGCGCCCGAACGCCGCGACGGCCTCGCGCGTGGCGGACTCGAACATCTCGTCGATCTCACCGGACTCGCGGGCGACCTTCAGACCGCGACCTCCGCCTCCGAACGCCGCCTTGATGGCCACGGGCAGGCCGTGCTCGGCGACGAATGCGTGGATCTCGGCCACGCCCTGCACGGGGTCGGCGGTGCCGGCGACCAGAGGTGCGCCGGCCTTCTGCGCGATGTGCCGCGCGCTGACCTTGTCGCCGAGGGACTCGATCGCCGACGGCGGGGGACCGATCCACACGAGCCCGGCGTCCAGGACCGCCTGCGCGAACGCGGCGTTCTCGGCGAGGAAGCCGTAGCCCGGGTGCACGGCGTCGGCGCCCGACCGGCGGGCCACGTCGAGCAGCTTGGGGATGTCGAGGTACGTCTCCGCCGCGCGCGCACCGTTCAGGGCGAACGCCTCGTCGGCGATCCGCACGTGCACGGCCTCGCGGTCGGTGTCGGCGTAGACGGCGACGGAGCCGATCCCTGCGTCGCGACAGGCTCGGGCGATGCGGACGGCGATCTCACCGCGGTTGGCGATGAGGACCTTGGAGATGGCGGGCACGGCTCACCGTAACGCCCGGTGCGTGCCGGACCGGCGCCCGGGGCGCGCGCCCTCCCAAGATTGTCGATCCGACCAACCGTCCAGGGCGCGGGTTTGTAGGGATCCTCAGGTGCGCCGCCCGTCATGACGGATCTGCGACGGCGCGGTTGTCGCAACGCCACAATCACCGCGAACGCAACCGAGCCCGGCCCCCTGGGGAGACCGGGCTCGGCTGCGTGCCGTCAGACGCGGGCGACGAGGTTCTCGTCGACGGCCGGTGCGACGACCTCGGCGGCCGGCGCGACCTTGCGCAGCGCGAAGCCGATCAGACCGAAGACCAGGCCGACCCCCACCACCAGGGCCGCGACGCCGAAGGCGACGACCGAGGTGAAGAGCGACGCCCGCAGGAACGAGCCGTTCATGGCGACGGCGCGCAGCGGGTCTTCCTTGTCCAGCTCGGCGTAGGTCTTGCCGCCGGTCGCCTCGAGCGCGTGGTGGTTGATGATCTCGGCCTGTGCGTAGGCCTCCCACGGCGTGTTCACGGTCTGCCCGCCGAAGGCCGCAGCATCCTCGCTGACGGTGATGTTCTCGGCGGTCAGGTGGGAGGCGACGGCCCCCCAGGTCACTGCGCCGGCGATGACCATCACGGCACCGGCGACGATCGCCACCAGGCCGGAGATCCGGACGAAGCGGCTGTTCTTGGCAGTATCGGTCGACATGTCAATGTCCCCTCGGACGCCCCTTCGGGTCCGGCCTACCCGTCCCCGATGGGCCTCTCGGGCTGGCCCACGTGAACATCGTTCACTGCCCGGACAGCCGTCCCCTGGGACCTAGGTCAGGCTCTCTGCCAGAGGTCCGGGATGCTCACGCCGACCTCGCCGAGCAGCTCGCGCAGCAGCGGAAGGCTCAGTCCGACCACGCCGTGGTGGTCGCCCTCGATCCGTTCGACGAAGGGTCCGCCCAGGCCGTCGATGGTGAACGCACCGGCCACCGCGAGCGGCTCGCCCGTCGCGACGTAGGCGTCGATCTCGTCGTCGGACAGGTTGGCCCATGTCACCGTCGTCGACGACGTCGCCCCCAGCATCGCCGGCACGTCGCGCTCGTCCATGAGCCAGTGCCCGGTGTGCAGCACGCCCGTCCGGCCACGCATCGCGCGCCAGCGGGCCGTCGCCTCGGCGGCGTCCTGGGGCTTGCCGTAGATCTCGCCGTCCAGCTCGAGCATCGAGTCGCAGCCGAGCAGCAGCAGGTCGTCGGCGTCCTCGAGCTCCTCGGGCAGGTTGCGTGACACGTCCTCGACCTTGGCCTGGGCCAGCAGCAGCACGGCGTCCGCCGGGTCGAGTCTCCCGAACCGCTCGCCCGCCGCCGTCAGCACGGCCTCCTCGTCGACACCCGACACCGCGACGAGCGGGTCGATCCCGGCGGCCTGGAGGGTGGCGCGGCGGGCGGGCGAGGCGGAGGCGAGCAGCAGGCGGGTCACGGGTGGCGAGCCTAGTTCGTCGGCGCCGCGTGCGAGAGCGCTGGTCGGGACGCATGACGTCGTCGCGAGAACCCGACGGCCAGACCGAAGGTCCTGGCCCGAAGCACCGCTTGCCAAGGCACAATGGGCGCGCGCGGGCGGTACCGCCGGCCCGAGGTCACGAGGAGGCGCCCTGTGGGAGACGCGACGAGGTCGTTGCACGACGGCGACCCCGACGAGATCGACGAGCTCGACGAGCTCGTCGACCCGGACCCCGACCTGCTCGAGCCGCCCACGCAGGCATGGCGGACGCGGACCGCGATCGAGATGGTCATCTCCGGCGCGCTCGGCCTGCTGGCGTCGTTCGTGCTCTCGATCGACGCGGTGACGCTGGCGGCCAACCCGGACGCGAACCTCGGGTGCTCGCTCAACTCCGTCATCGACTGCAAGGCCGTGGCCCAGACGTGGCAGGCGCACATCCTGGGCGAGTTCTTCCCCAACGCGTTCCTCGGGATCGCCGCCGAGGCCGTCGTCATCACCGTGGCCGTGGCGATCCTCGGCGGGGTGCGGTTCCCGCGCTGGTTCATGCTCTCGGCGCAGGCGATCTACACCGTCGGCTTCCTGTTCGCGTGGTGGCTGTTCTTCGAGGCGTACTTCGTCATCAAGGCGCTGTGCCCGTGGTGCCTGCTCATCACGGTGACGACGACCCTGGTGTGGGCGGGCCTGACGCGCCTGAACGTGCGCGAGCACGCGATCAACTTCCCGGGGCGGTGGGGTCCGTCCGCCCGACGGTTCGTCGCGCACGGCAACGACTGGTTCGTCACCGTCGCGCTCATCGTGCTGCTGGCGGCCGCGATCGTCCTCAAGTACGGCTCGTCCTTCCTCTGACCTGGAGCGACGACGAGGGGCCGGTGGCGGTGCGCCACCGGCCCCTGGTCGTTCGTCGTCAGCTCGCGAAGGCCGCCTTCAGCACGTCCAGCGGGAGGGAGCCCATCGCCAGCGCGCGGGCGTGGAAGGCGCGGATGTCGAACTCCTGGCCGGCCGCGTCCGCCTTCGCCTTGGCGGCGTCACGGGTCTGCTCCCAGAGGCGCTGCCCGATCTTGTACGAGGGCGCCTGCCCCGGCCAGCCCAGGTAGCGGTTCCACTCGAAGCGGATGAACGCCTCGGGCATGTTGACGTTGGCCCGCAGGAACTCCCAGCCCTTGTCGGCGTCCCAGGTGCCGCCGCCCCACTCCTCGGGGGCCTCCAGGCCGAGGTGCACGCCGAGGTCGAAGACCACGCGGGCGGCGCGCATCCGCTGCCCGTCCAGCATGCCGAGCCGGTCGCCCGGGTCGTCCAGGAAGCCGAGGTCGGCCATGAGGCGCTCGGCGTACAGCGCCCAGCCCTCCCCGTGGCCCGACGTCCAGCACGCCAGCCGGCGCCAGGTGTTCAGCGTCGCGCGCTCGAAGACCGCCTGCCCGACCTGCAGGTGATGGCCCGGCACGCCCTCGTGGTAGACCGTCGTCTTCTCGCGCCACGTGTTGAAGGTGGTGACCTCCGGCGGCACGGACCACCACATGCGGCCCGGCCGGCTGAAGTCGTCGCTGGGCCCCGTGTAGTAGATGCCGCCGCTCTGCGTCGGGGCGATCTTGCACTCGAGCGTGAGGACGGGGACGGGGATGTCGAAGTGCACGCCGTTGAGCGCCTCGATCGCGGCGTCCGACGTCTCCTGCATCCACGCCTGGAGCGCGTCCGTGCCGTGCAGCGTGCGTGCGGGGTCCTGGTCGAGCACGGCGACGGCCTGCTCGACCGTGGCGCCCGGCCCGGCGATCTGGGCGGCGACGGCCTCCTGCTCGGCGACCACCCTCGCGAGCTCCTCGAGCCCCCACCGGTAGGTCTCCTCGAGGTCCACCGTGGCGCCCAGGAACGCCCGCGACCACAGTGCGTAGCGCTCGCGACCGGCGGCGTCCGCCTCGGGGGCCTGGGGCGCGAGCTCGTCGGACAGGAACGTCGCGAGCGTCGCGTACGCGCTCCGGGCCGCGGTCGCGCCGTGCTCGAGCTCGGCCCGCACCAGGGAGCAGGCAGCGGACTCGTCGAGCACGGAGTCCACGGCCTCGCCCGTGACGAACGTGGTGAAGAACGAGGACTCCGGGTCCGCCTGCTCGGCGGCCTGGCGGGCGCACTCCTCGACCTGGCGCTTCGCGGCGACGGCGCCGGTGCTCGCGGCGAGCCGCAGGGACTCGATGTACCCGTCGATCGCCGTCGGCAGGGCGTTGAGGCGGGCGGCGATGTTCGACCACGCCTCGACGCTGCCGGTCGGCATGATGTCGAAGATGTCGCGCAGGCCCTGCACGGGCGAGGCGATGTTGTTGAGGTCCCGCAGGAACTCGCCCGCGGCGTGCAGCTCGAGCTCGAGGCCCAGGCGCTCCTGCATGGCGGCCAGCGTGATCTGGTCGATGTCGTCGGTCGCCGCCACGCCGTCCAGCGCCTGCAGCGTGGTGCGGGCCAGCGCCGCCCGCGCGTCGAGGCCGGCGGGGGAGAGATCGGTCATCTCGTCGTCGTGGCCCGCGATGCCCATGGCGGTGGCGCCGAGGGGGTCGAGGATTGCGTACTGGGCGATGTAGGCCTCGGCGATCGCGTCGATCGGGGAGGCTTCGCGCACGTCGGGGGAGTTCGTCGTCGAAGTCACCCGCACGACCTTACTCGGCGGGCTACTGAGCAGTAGCGCGCATTCTCTGCTCAGCCGCGCAGGCTCCAGCGCCACGCGTCCGGGCCCGGGCGCAGGCCGACCCGCGTGCCGCGCATCGTGCGTCGGCGGTCCGCCCACGGCGCCGCGACGGCCCGGTCCGAGACCTCCGCGAGGCGGGCGCGCTCGGACGCCGCCGCCATCAGGCCCGCGACCAGGGCCGCGAGCTCCATGTCGTCGGGCGTCCCGCGGACGACCTGCACGTGAGCGTCAGTCATCACGGTCCTCGTCGTCCTCGTCGGTGTCGTCGTCCTCCTCGAACGCGACGGCGGCGCCGCGGGAGACGCCCCACTCGCCCACCTCGAACCCGGCGTCCACCAGGTGCTGCGCCAGCTCGGCGCCGCCCTGCTCGACCAGGTCCAGCACGGAGTCGAGGGACAGGTCCGACGTGCCGGGCGGGGGGCCGACGACGAAGCCGAGGTGGAACGTGTCGATCTCCGCGTCGCTGCGGGGTGCGTCGGCGTCGCCGTGCTCGTCGTCGCCCCACGACATGCCCGTGAGGTCGGCGTGGATGCCCAGGCGCTCGTGCAGCAGGTCGTACAGCTGCGCGTTCAGGCCGCCGATCTCCGACTCCAGCACCAGGATCCGCGGGTCCTCGTCCGCCTCCGTCGACCCGAACTCGGCGCGGACGCCGACCGCCGCGTCGACGTAGCCGTGCAGCGCTGCCGAGAGGGCGTCGACGGTGGCGTGCAGGGCGGTCGCGTCGACGCCGACCAGCGGCTCCGGGCCGTGCGCGGGGTCGTCGTGCCCGCCGTGCTCGTCGTGCTCGTGCTCGCTCACAGCGGGATGTTCCCGTGCTTCTTGGGGGGCAGGCTGGCGCGCTTGGTGCGCAGCAGCCGCAGGGCCTTGGTGATCTGCGTGCGCGTCTGCGCGGGCGCGATGACCGCGTCCACGTAGCCGCGGTCGGCGGCGTCCCAGGGGTTCACGATGGCCTCCTCGTACTCGGCCGTCAGGCGCCGGCGTTCGGCCTCGACGTCCCCGCCCGCGTCGGCGACGGACTTCAGTGCGCCGCGCTGCAGGATGTTCACCGCGCCCCCGGCGCCCATGACCGCGATCTGTGCGGTGGGCCAGGCCAGGTTCACGTCGGCGCCCAGCTGTTTGGAGCCCATGACGATGTACGCGCCACCGTACGCCTTGCGGGTGATGACGGTGACGAGCGGGACGGTGGCCTCGGCGTAGGCGTAGATGAGCTTGGCGCCGCGCCGGATGATGCCGTTCCACTCCTGGTCCGTGCCCGGCAGGAAGCCCGGGACGTCGACGAACGTGAGCACCGGGATGTTGAACGCGTCGCACGTGCGCACGAAGCGGGCGGCCTTCTCGGCGGCGTTGATGTCCAGCGTGCCGGCCATCGACATCGGCTGGTTGGCCACGACGCCGACCGGGTGGCCCTCGACGTGCCCGAACCCGATGAGCACGTTCTGGGCGTACAACGGCTGCACCTCGAGAAGTACGCCGTCGTCCAGGACGTGCTCGATCACCGTCCGCATGTCGTACGGCTGGCTGTCGGAGTCGGGCAGGAGCGTGTCCAGCTCCTCGTCCGTCTCGTTCACCGACAGGTCGGTCTCGTGGTCGAACGTCACCGGGTCGGTGAGGTTGTTCTGCGGCAGGTAGGTGAGCAGCGCGCGCACGTAGTCGAACGCGTCGTCCTCGTCGGCGGCCATGTAGTGCGCGACGCCTGAGCGGGTGTTGTGGGTGGTCGCGCCGCCCAGCTCCTCGAAGCCGACGTCCTCTCCGGTCACGGCGCGGATGACGTCGGGGCCTGTGATGAACATGTTCGACGTGCCGTCGGCCATGACGATGAAGTCGGTCAGCGCGGGGGAGTACACGGCGCCGCCGGCCGACGGACCGAGGATGAGGCTGATCTGCGGGATGACCCCGGAGGCCGCGACGTTGCGCCGGAAGATCTCCGCGAACTGCGTGAGGGCCGCGACGCCCTCCTGGATGCGCGCGCCGCCGCCGTCGCTGATGCCGATGAGCGGCACGCCGGTGCGCAGCGCGAGGTCCATGACCTTGGTGATCTTCTGGCCGTGCACCTCGCCCAGGCTGCCGCCGAACACCGTGAAGTCCTGGGAGTAGATGCAGACCGGGCGGCCGTCGACCGTCCCGTGCCCGACGACGACGCCGTCGCCCTCGACCCGCTTCTTGTCCAGGCCGAAGTTGGTGGAGCGGTGCCGCACGAACGCGTCGACCTCGGTGAACGAGCCCTCGTCGAGGAGCTGCTCGATGCGCTCGCGGGCGGACCGCTTGCCGCGCGCGTGCTGCTTGTCGACCGCGGCCTGCTCCGCCGCCTCGGCGGCGGCGTAGCGGTCGGCGAGGTCGGCCAGCTTGGCGGCCGTGGTGCGCGGGGCCGTGTCGACGGGCTGTTGGGTGTCTGTCACCCGACCGAGGCTAGTTGTCGATGCCCACCATGCACGTGCAGGCGGATCACGGTGTTGCCCGCGTCGGGGTGTCGGGTTCCCACAACGCAGGCCATCATGGCGCTGTGCCCCCGATGCCCGCGCTGCGTGTCGCCGAGCTCCGCGACCTCCTGCTCGCCCCCGCCGGTCCCCTGTCGAGGGTCGAGATCGTCGAGCGCACGGAGTCGACGAACACCGATCTGGCCGAGGACCTGCGCGCGGACCCGACCTCGTGGCCCGACGCGAGCGTGCTCGTGGCCGAGCACCAGGCGGGCGGGCGCGGGCGGGCCGGTCGGTCGTGGGAGACCCCGGCGGGGACCGCGCTGACCTGCAGCTTCGTGACCCACCCTCCGGTCCCGGCGGCGTCCTTCGGCTGGATCGCCCTGCTCGCGGGCCTCGGTGCCGTCAACGCCCTGCGGGCGACCGGCGGGGTCCCGGCGACGCTCAAGTGGCCCAACGACCTGCTCGTGCCGGCCGACACCGAGGTCGAGGGGTGGGGTGCCGCCCGCAAGATCGGCGGCATCCTCACCGAGGTCGTGGCGCTGCCCGCGGGGCAGTCGCCGGCGGTCGTCATCGGTATCGGGATCAACGTCAGCCAGACTGCCGACGAGCTTCCCGTGGCGAGCGCGACCTCGCTCGCGCTCGCGGGCGCGCAGCACGTGGACCGGGAGGGCATGCTCGTGGCGCTCGTCGACGCGCAGCTCGAGGTGGCCCAGCGGTGGCGGGACTCCGGGGGCGACGCCCGCGGGTCGGGCCTCGCCGACGAGGTCGCGGCCGTGTGCAGCACGCTCGGGACGGTGGTGCGGGTGGAGCTGCCCGGCGGTGCTTCCGTGAGCGGTCTGGCGGCGCGGCTCGACGACGACGGTGCCCTCGTGGTGGTCGACGACGCGGGCGCCGAGCACCGCGTGCTGGCGGGTGACGTACGTCACGTCCGCCCCGCCGGGTGAACTACCCTCGACCCGTGCCGGACGAGCGATCGCAGGACCTCGACTTCGTCGAGTCGACGGTGGGTGAGCTGGACGCCGAGCTGCTGGGCGGCACCCGTAGCCTCAGCGCCCGCGACCTCGCCGAGCGCGCCGGCATCGAGGTCGACGTCGTCCGCGGGTTCTGGACCACGATGGGCCTGCCGCACGCCGACCCGGACGACCCGATCTACACCGAGCGCGACGCCGAGGCCATCGACCGCGCCGCGGCACTCGTCCGCGAGCACGGCCTCGACCTGCGGACCGTCATGACCGTCACGCGCGCGCTGGGCCACACCTCCGACCGCCTCGCGCTGTGGCAGGTCGAGGCGCTGGTGGAGGACATGGCAGGGCGGTACGAGCTGGACGACACCTCCGCCCGGCTGCTCGTGCTCGACCGGCTCGCGTCGCTGGCGCCGGTGCTCGAGGCCCAGCTGGTGCACTCGTACCGCCGCCAGCTCGCGGCGATCGCCGGCCGCTACGCCGGCGAGTTCGGCCAGCTCCGTGCCCCCGGTCCCGAGAGCTCCGCCCTGCCGCTGGCCCGCGCCGTCGGGTTCGCGGACATGGTGTCCTTCACGCGCCGCACCGCCGGGCTCGGGTCGACGGACCTCTCGCAGTTCGTGCAGCGCTTCGAGGCGGCCGCGCGCGACGTGGTCTCCGCGGCCGGCGGGCGCGTGGTCAAGACCATCGGCGACGCCATCCTCTTCGTCGCCGACAGCCCCGGCACCGGTGCGGTCATCGCGCTCGGGCTGGCCGAGGCCCTGGGCAAGGAGCTCGACGTCGACCGGGAGACCACGACCGGCGGCCTGTTCGAGGGCGCCCGCGGCGTCACGCCCGTGCGCGTGGGGCTCGTCTGGGGTCGGGTGCTGTCGCGGTTCGGCGACGTGTTCGGGCCCGACGTGAACCTGGCCGCGCGCCTGACCGACATCGCCGAGCCCAGCACCGTGCTCGTCGACGCCGCGACCGCCGAGGTGCTGTCCGCCGACGCGCGTTTCGTGCTCGAGCCGCGCCCGGCGCGCAGGCTCGCGGGGATCGGGTCCGTGCACCCGGTGCGGCTGCGGGCTGCGGGCGCCTAGGCGCCGCTCGGGTCGGGTTCGACCTCGTCGACCAGCGACGGGCCGTTGTTGGCGACCGTGTTGACCGCGGTCGAGACCGGGGTGGCGACGATCTGTGGCGCGGGAGTATCGAGCAGCTCGCGGGCGCCGTCCGCGCCGACCGCCGGGTCCAGCCACGCCGACCACGCCTCGGTGCGGAGCATGAGCGGCTGGCGGTCGTGGATGTGGGCGAGCTCCTCGGAGGCCGGGCGCGTGATGACGGTCGCGCTGACCACCCAGCGGTCGGGGTCGTCGTCGGCCTTGGTCGGGTCCTTCCAGAACTCGTACAGGCCGGCCAGGGCGACGAGGTCGCCGTCGGCGGGGTGCAGGTAGAACGGCTGCTTGCGCTTGGTCGCGGCGCCGGGATCCGGCTTCTTCCACTCGTAGTACCCGTCGGCCGGCAGCAGGGCGCGGCGGACGGCGAAGGGGCGGGCGAACGCCGACTTCTCCTCGAGCGATTCGACGCGGGCGTTGATCATGCGGTTGCCGACCGACACGTCCTTGGCCCACGACGGCACGAGCCCCCAGCGCGCGACCCGGAGCTGCCGGGTGATCTCGCCGGTCTCCCGGTCCGCGCGCTCGACGACCATGCGGACGCCGTCGGTCGGGGCGACGTTCCAGCTCGGCGGCAGCAGCCGGACGTCGTCGGCGATGGTGGCGATGGCGAACTCGTCGGCCAGCGCCTGGTCCTCGCGGAAGGAGGCATAGCGACCACACATAGGTCCAGCGTGCCAGGCGTCACGCCCACTCGCATCGAATCGATTCGTTTCTTGTGGGAGGATGGGCTCCGATGACGTCACGCACCACCACTCCCGCACCGACCGGTCGAGCGCCGGCCGCTGGCGTCGTACCTCCGGGTGTGGTGGCGGCGACGGATGCCGCACCCGCTCCCCAGTTCCGGCCCAACGCCAAGTACGTGCTGATGCTGGGGCTGATGTGCGCCCTGCCGGCCATCTCCACCGACATGTACCTGCCATCCCTGCCCGACGTGGCGCGTGATCTGAACACGTCGGCCACCGCGGCGCAGCTGACCATGACGGCGATGCTCATCGGCGGCGCGGTCGGTCAGCTGGTGATCGGGCCGCTCTCGGACCGGTTCGGGCGACGCAAGCCCGTGCTGATCGGCGTCGTGCTCCACGTCGTCACGTCGCTGCTGTGCGCGATCGCACCAGCCATCGTGCCGCTCATCGCGCTGCGCAGCGTGCAGGGCTTCTTCAACGCGTCGGCCACGGTCGTGGCCATGGCGATCATCCGCGACCGGTTCGTCGGTGCTGACGCCTCGCGGCTGATGTCTCGCCTCATGCTCGTGATCGGCGTCGCGCCGCTGTTCGCCCCGTCGCTCGGTGGGCTCATCGCCGGGCAGTGGGGATGGCGGTCGGTGTTCTTCGCGCTCGCCGTGTTCGGGGTCGTGCTGTGGGTCGTCGTCTGGCGTCGGCTCCCCGAGACGTTGCCGCCCGACCGGCGCCGTCAGGGTGGTCTGCGCACCGCCGTCTCCGGCTACCGCTCGCTGCTCAGGGACCGCCACTTCGTCGCGCTGGCCGTCCTGCCGGGCCTCGGCATGGCGGTGCTGATGAGCTACGTCGTCGCGTCGCCGTTCGTGCTCCGCGAGGGCTACGGGCTGTCGTCGGGAGCGTTCTCGCTGCTCTTCGCCGTCAACGGCCTCGGGCTGGTGCTCGGTGCGCAGATCAATGCGTCCCTCGTCCGTCGGGTTGCCCCGATCCGGATCGTGCGCGTGGTCCTCCCCATCTCGCTCGGGCTCACCGGCGTCCTGCTCGCGCTGGCCCTCACCGGCTGGGGCGGCCTCATCGCGCTGCTCGTGGTGCTGTGGCTGATCCTCGCGCTGGTGAACTTCATCCCGCCGAACGCCTCGGCGCTGGCACTCACCCGGCACGGGGAGATCGCGGGGACGGCCGCCGCGGTGATCGGGTCGATGCAGGCGGGCGTCGCGGGACTCGTGAGCCCGCTGTCGGGCCTGCTCGGCGGCGATGCCGTCGCGATGGCGGCCGTGATGGTCGGCGCGTCCATGGCGGCCCTGCTGGTGCTCAGCCTGGCCACCCCCGCGTACCACCGCGACGGGGCCTGGGCGGTCTGACCGGTCAGCCCCGGTGCAACCGGTGCAGGCCGGCGACGGCCTGTGTCAGCACCTCGTCGCGCTTCACGAACGTGAACCGCACCCACGAGCGCAGCGCGGTGTCGACGTCCGAGCCGGCGTGCGTGAACGCGGTGACGGGCACGCCGACGACGCCGGCCAGCCCGGGCAGGTCGCGGCACAGCGCGGCGCCGTCGTCGTAGCCGAGCGGTGTGGCGTCGGCGAGCACGAAGTAGGTGCCCTGCGGCCGGACGACCCGGAACCCGGCGTCCTCGAGGCCGCCGCACAGCAGGTCGCGCCGCCGGGACAGCGACGCGGCGAGGTCGACCACCCAGGCGGCGACGTCGGGGTCGCGCAACGCGAACGCGACCGCCGGCTGGAAGGGCGCGCCGTTCACGTAGGTGAGGAACTGCTTGACGGTGCGCACCGCGGTGACCAGCGGTTCCGGCCCGGTGACCCAGCCGATCTTCCAGCCGGTGAACGAGAACGTCTTGCCGGCCGACGAGATCGTGAGCGTCCGCTCGGCCATCCCGGGCAGGGTCGCGATGGGCACGTGCACGGCATCGGACCCGTCGAGCACCAGGTGCTCGTACACCTCGTCGGTGACCACCAGGGCGTCGTGCCGGACCGCGAGCCGGGCGATCGCCGCGAGCTCGTCGCGCGTCAGCACCGTGCCCGTGGGGTTGTGCGGGGTATTGACCAGCACCAGCCGCGTCCGCGGCGTGAACGCCGACGCCAGCGCGTCGAGGTCCAGGCGGAACCCGTCGGGCGTCGCGCGCAGGGGCGCGGTGGTGTGGGTGGCGCCGGCCATCGCGATGACCGCCGCGTACGAGTCGTAGAACGGCTCGAGCGTGAGCACCTCGTCCCCGGGACCGGCGAGCGCCAGCACGGTCGCCGCGATCGCCTCGGTCGCGCCGGCGGTGACCAGCACCTGGCTGTCCGGGTCCCAGTGCAGGCCGTACCGCGTCGCCTGGTGCTCCGCGATCGCCTCGCGCAGCGCGGGGATGCCCGGTCCGGGCGGGTACTGGTTGGCACCGGCCGCGATCGCGTCGGCCGCCGCCTGTGCCACGGAGGCCGGGCCGTCGACGTCGGGGAAGCCCTGCCCGAGGTTCACCGCGCCCGTGCGGGCGGCGAGTGCCGACATCTCGGCGAACACGGTGGCCCGGGGGACGCCGTCGTCGCCCATCAGCCCGGTCGCGCGGGCGACGTCCTGCCAGCGGGGTGCGGTCATGGGGTGAAGGCTAAGCGGTGGGTCGAGGTGGACCCGTCGGTGCGACGGGTCCGGGAGCGTCTCCGCTCAGCTCACCAGTCCGGTCGCGGCGGTGAGGCCCGCGACCACGACGAGCGCAAGTGACGCCCAGGCCGCGACGATCCACCACTCCACGTGGTGTCGCCGCAGAACCCGCTGCGCCTGACGTTCGGCCATGTCTAGAAGATCGGCACGGACCGCGCCAGGTACAACATCCCGCGCCGATGAGCGGGGAATTCACCCTGTTGACACGCAACGGATCGCTGTCCGGGGACACTCGGGCGTCGGTCGGCGCCGCGAGCCGCGCAGGAGGTCAGCCGCGGGCGGCGTCCAGCTTGTCGCTGAGCGTGGCGAGCTGCTGCGAGATCTCGTCGAGGCTGTCGGCAGCGGCGCCCGTGGCGTTCGCCTTGGCCGCGTCGAGCTCGTCCTGGGCGTCGGCCACCTGGGCCTTGGCGTCGTCGACCGCCTGCTGCGACGCGGCCGAGCCATCGGTCTTGGCCTTCTCGAGGGCCGCCTGGGCGTCGGCCACGGCGGCCTGCGCGTCGGTGACGGCCTTGTCGCCCTTCTCGTCGAGGTCGCCCAGCTTCTCCTTGAGGTCGTTGATCTTCTGCGCGGCGGCGTCCGCCTGGGCCTTGGCGTCGTCGACCTGCGCCCTGAGGTCGTCGACCGCGCTCTGGGCCTGGCTGGCGGCGTCCTTGGCCTTCTGCGCGGCGTCGTCGATGTCGGCGTCCGAGCACGCCGCGAGCCCGAGGGCGAGGACGGCGGCGACGAGGGGAGCCCCGACGCGGGCGAGTCGAGGGCGGATCGGGCTGGGCATGCGGTCCTCCGGTGCTCGGGCTGATGGCAGGGTCCGGGTCCCACAGTCTGCCCGTCGGCACGGCGACACGCCCACCGAGAAAAGGCCGACGCCCCGCCCACGCGTGCGCGGGCGGGGCGTCGGGGCGAGCGGCTACGACGCGGGGGAGGKGACCCTGTCGGTCGCGGCCTGCTCGCTGCGGCGGGCGCGGACGTCACCCAGGGACGTGCCGTAGTACGCCGCAGTCATGAGGTCCTTCATGTCGTCGATCATCGGCATCCGCGGGTTCGCGGGTGCGCACTGGTCCTCGTAGGCGCCCATCGCGACCTCGTCGAGCCGCGCGATGAACTCCTGCTCGTCGACACCCTGGGCCTGGAACGAGGACGGGATGCCCACCCGGGCCCGCAGCGACTCCACGGCCAGCGCGTACGACTCGACGCCCTCGGCGGGGGTCGACGCCGGCAGGCCGAGCGCCGCGGCGAGCTGCTGGAACCGCTCGGGGGCGACGTAGTGCTCGTACTTGGGCCAGCTGGTCAGCTTCGTCGGCACCGTGCCGTTGTAGCGGATCACGTGGGGGAGCAGCGTCGCGTTGGTCCGGCCGTGCACCAGGTGGTACGTGGAGCCGACGACGTGCGCCATCGCGTGCACGATGCCGAGGAACGAGTTGCCGAAGGCCATGCCGGCGATCGTCCCGGCGTTGTGCATGGTCGCCCGCGCGTCCTGCGTGGCAGGGTCGTTCGGGTCGCCGTTCACCGACGTCGCGAGGTTGTCGAAGATGAGCCGCACCGCGTGCAGGGCCATGCCGTCGGTGAAGTCGTTCGCGTAGACGCTGACGTACGCCTCGGTGGCGTGCGTGAGGGCGTCGAAGCCCGAGTCCGCCGCCAGCGAGGCCGGCATCTTGGACGTGAGGACCGGGTCGATGATCGCGACCGACGGGGTCAGCGCGTAGTCGGCCAGCGGGTACTTCTTGCCGGCCTCCGGGTCGCTGATCACCGCGAACGGCGTCACCTCGGCGCCGGTGCCCGAGGTGGTCGGGATGCACACCAGCTGCGCGAGCTCGCCCAGCACGGGGAACTTGAAGGCGCGCTTGCGGACGTCGAAGAACTTCTGCTTGAGGTCGGAGAAGTTGATCTCCGGGTGCTCGTACAGCAGCCACATGACCTTGGCGGCGTCCATGGGCGAGCCGCCACCCAGCGCGATGATCGTGTCGGGGCGGAAGTGGCGCATCTGCGCGGCCCCGGCCTGCACCGTCTTGACGGACGGCTCGGGCTCGACCTGGTCGATGATCTGGAGCGCGACCTTGGAGGACCGGCGGTTGAGCACGTCGATGATCTTGTCGACGAAGCCGAGCGTGGTCATGGTCGCGTCGGTGACGATGGTGACGCGCTCGACGTCGGGCATGTCCGCGAGGTAGCGGATCGCGTTCGGCTCGAAGTACGTCTTGGCCGGCACCTTGAACCACTGCAGGTTGTTGTTGCGTCGGCCGATCCGCTTGACGTTCACCAGGTTCACCGCCGAGACGTTGTTAGACACCGAGTTGTGGCCGTACGAGCCGCAGCCGAGCGTCAGAGACGGGATGAACGCGTTGTAGATGTCGCCGATGCCGCCCAGCGACGACGGCGCGTTGGCGATGATGCGGACGGCCTTGACCCGGCTGCCGTACTCGTCGGTCAGGGCGTCGTCCTGGGTGTGGATGGCGGCGGAGTGACCCAGGCCGTCGAACTCGACCATCTGCTCGGCCAGGCGGATGCCGTGCTCCGTCGAGTCCGCGCGCAGCACCGCGAGAACCGGCGCGAGCTTCTCGCGCGTCAGCGGCTCCTGGGGGCCGACGCCGCTGACCTCGACCAGGATGATCGACGTGTCGTCGGGGACCGTGAAGCCCGCCTGCGCGGCGATCCACTGCGGGCTCTGCCCGACGACGGACGCGTTCAGCTTCGCGGACGCGCAGTTCGAGCCCTCGGCGTCCACGCCGAAGATGAAGCTCTCCAGCAGCGCCTTCTCGCGGGCGTTCGCGCGGTACGCGTGCAGCACGGCGAACTCGGCCAGCGCGGCGTCGTAGATCGCGTCGTCGAGGATCACGGCCTGCTCGGACGCGCAGACCATGCCGTTGTCGAACGCCTTGGACAGCACCACGTCGTTGACCGCGCGCTGCAGCTTGGCGGACTTCTCGATGTAGGCGGGCACGTTGCCCGCACCCACTCCGAGCGCCGGCTTCCCGCACGAGTACGCGGCCCGGACCATGGCGTTGCCGCCCGTGGCCAGGATGAGCGCGATGCCGGGGTGGTTCATCAGCGCCGTGGTCGCGGCGATCGACGGCTGCTCCACCCACTGGATGCAGTGCTCGGGGGCGCCCGCGGCGACCGCGGCGTCGCGCACCACGCGCGCAGCGGCGACGGACGACGCCTGCGCGCTGGGGTGGAACGCGAACACGATCGGGTTGCGGGTCTTGAGCGCGATGAGCGACTTGAAGATCGTCGTGGACGTCGGGTTGGTCACCGGGGTGACGCCGCAGATGACGCCGACGGGCTCCGCGATCTCGGTGATGCCGGTGAGCTCGTCGCGGGAGATCACCCCGACGCTCTTGAGGTTCGCCATCGAGTTCGTGACGTGCTCGCACGCGAAGATGTTCTTCACGGCCTTGTCCTCGAAGACGCCTCGACCGGTCTCGTTGACCGCGAGGAGCGCGAGCTCTCCGTGCTTGTCCAGGGCGGCGACGGACGCCTTCTTCACCAGGTGGTCGACGTCCTCCTGCGTGAAGCGCGCGTACTCGGCCAGGGCCTTGGCGCCTTGCGCCACCAGCTGGTCGATCGCGGGGGCCGGGTCGGTCTCCTGGGGGGCGGGGGTGGTGCTCTTCTTGGTGCTGCGGGACGTGGCGTGATCCGTGACGGTCACCGTTCTTCTCCCTGTCGAATGGTGTCGAGACCCTCCGGTGTCGACGTTCTCGACGTTACGCAGCCGGGAGCGTCCGTTGGTGGGCCGAACGTCCTCTCATGACCGGCGCACGCGCTCGATCCACGACGACGACAGGCTCTCGTCCTCCAGGTCGAGCTCGCGCATCATCCGGCGCATGACCGTCTCGTCGAGCTCGCCCGCGTCCCGTCGCTCCATGAGCACCTCGCGCTGCGCGGCGACTATCTCGCGCCGGAGCCGCTGGGTGCGCAGGCCCTCCTCCGACGTCGGCACCCGCGCCGGGCTGACCTCGCGGATCGCGCCCGAGACKCCGGTCAGCTCGGGTGCGGGCTCGCCGTCGGGCACCAGCTCGTCGGCGGAGGAGGGGTCGAGCATCACCGCCGCCGCGGTCGCCCGGGCTCGCCACACGCCGGAGAGCCGGTCGATGAGCTCGCCCGCGCGCTCCGGGCCGAGGTTCCTGCTCCAGTCCTCGCGCTGCCTTTCGAGCACGTCGTGCACGGCGTCGGCGGTGGCCACCCGGACGGCGGCCTCCTGGGCGGCGTCGTGCGCGGTCTCGTCGGCGGACCCGACCCCGAGCCTCGTGATGACCCACGGCAGCGAGAGGCCCTGGACGAGCAGCGTCCCGATGGCCACGGTGTAGGCCGCGAGCTGGATGGTCGCCCGCTCGGGGAACGGCGCGCCGTTGCTGGTGATCGGGATCGCCGCGGCCGCGGCAAGCGTGACCACCCCGCGCATGCCGGCCCACGACACGACGGCCGACTCGCGGGCGGACAGCGAGTCCTTGGCCGGTCGATGGCTGCCGCGCAGGCGCACGTGGTCGAACCTTGCGGTGAGGAAGATGTAGACCGGCCGGATCAGGATGGCGACCAGCAGGATCGCCAGCGACACCGCGATGCCGTGCCGAAGGCCCTGGTCGGACGCGATCACGTCGCGCACCACCCACGGCAGCTGCATGCCGATGAGCGCGAACGTGAACGACTCCAGCACGAGGTCGACGGTGGACCAGATCGGCTCCTCGTAGAGCCGGGTCGCGTAGCCCGCTCGCGGGGACGTGTGGCCCAGGTAGAGCCCGGCGGCGACCACGGCGAGCACCCCGGAGCCGCGCAGCTCCTCCGCCAGCCAGTACGCCGCGAACGGGGTCAGCAGCCCGATCGCGGAGGCGACGACCGGGTCGTCGAGGCGGAGCCGCGCCATGTGCACCGCCCAGGCGATGACCAGGCCGACCGCCACCCCGGCGCCGACGGCGAGCGCGAAGATCCCCAGCCCGTCGGCGAAGGCCAGCGCGCCCGTGGCCACGCCCGCGAGCGCCACCTTGTAGAGCGTGAGCGACGTCGCGTCGTTGATCAGGCTCTCGCCGGACAGCAGCGTCATCACGCGGCGCGGTAGGCCCAGGCGCTTGCCGACGGCGGCGGCGGCCACCGCGTCGGGCGGCGCGACCACCGCGCCGAGCACGAGCGCCGCGGTCAGCGGGACAGGCGGCTCGAACCACCAGAACGCGAGCGCGACGGCGAAGGCGCTGACCAGCACGAGGCCGACGCCGAGGCGCGTGATCGAGTTCAGCGACGACCGGAAGTCGCGGTACGAGCTGGACAGCGCCGCCGAGTACAGGAGCGGCGGGAGGACGAACTGGAGCAGGATCTCCGGCTCGATCTCGTACCGCGGCACCCCGGGGACGAACGACACGACGATCGCCACCGCGACCAGGACGAGGGGAGCGGGCCACCCGCGTCGGCGGCACAGGGCGGTGACCGCGACGGCGCCCGTGACCAGGACGAAGAGCTCGACGTCGTGCACGGAGCCCTCCTCGTCGCGACGGCTGCGGTCGTAGCGACCTTAGGGCTGGTCGACCGGGACGGCACGCGCCCGATCGGTCCGGATCGTGAGCAGTCCCGGGCAACCATTGACGCTGGTCCGAGCACTTCCTACCTTCCGCGTCACCACCCGAGCGGAAGGCCCACCATGCCCGTCGAGTTCCTCGGCATCGCGACCACCAGCGACGCCTCCGAGACCACAGCCCCCACCACCCGACCGGTCGACCTCGGCTACCTCGAGCGCATCGTCCGCGCGCACCAGGACAACGGCTGGACGCGCGTGCTGTTCGCCTACGGCTCGAGCGGCCTGGAGCCCTCCGCGCTGGCCGGCTACCTCGCGGGGCGGCTCGACACCATCGAGCTGCTGCTCGCCCACCGCCCGAACGTCTCGTACCCCACGTTCGCCGCCAAGACGTTCGCGACGCTCGACCAGGTGTCCCAGGGACGCCTGTCGGTCCACTTCATCACCGGCGGCAGCGACCACGAGCAGGCGCGCGAGGGCGACCGGCTGACCAAGGACCAGCGGTACGCGCGCACCCGCGAGTACATCCAGATCGTCAAGCAGGCCTGGACCAGCGCCGAGCCGTTCGACCACCACGGCGAGTTCTACGACTTCGACGACTTCGTCCTGGACGCCAAGCCGTTCGAGGGACGCAGCCCGACGATCTCGTTCGGCGGGTCCTCCGAGGCCGCCTACCGCGTGGGCGCCGCCGAGGCCGACATCTTCGCCGTCTGGGGCGAGCCCCTGGCCAGCACCGCCGAGCAGATCGCGCGGATCCACGCCGAGGCCGCGGCGGCCGGTCGGACAACGCCGCCGCGCATCCACGCGGCGTTCCGGCCGATCATCGCGCCCACCGAGGAGCTGGCCTGGGAGAAGGCGCACCGCGTCCTCGACCGCATCGAGGCGCGCAAGGCCGCGGCGGGGGAGGCGCTGGCGCGATGGCGTCCCGCCGGTGCCCCCGAGAACGCGGGGTCGCAGCGGCTCCTCGAGATCGCGGAGCAGGGCGAGCGGTTCGACACCGCGCTGTGGACCGCGACGGCCAAGGCGACCGGCGGCGCGGGCAACTCGAACGCCCTGGTGGGCACGCCCGAGACCGTCGCGCAGGCGCTCCTCGCGTACTACGACCTCGGCGTGCGGATCATCTCGGCGCGGGGCTACGACCTGCTCGACGACGCCATCGACTTCGGGCGGTACGTCATCCCGATCGTGAAGGACGAGGTGGCCAAGCGGGACCGCGAGCTGGGCGCCACGGCATGACGGCCACCCTGCCGGCAGCGGTGGGCATCGAGCTCGACGGKGACGGCGCGCACCCGGCCGCGTGGCGGGCCGCGCACCACGCCCCGGACGAGCTGCTCGCGCCCGCGCGGCTCGCACGCGTCGCGGTCGCGGCGGAGGAGGCCGGGTTCTCGTTCGCGACCCTCGCCGCGGCCCGGCCCGGGGACGGCTACCCGAACGTGCAGGGCCGGCTCGACCCGGTGGAGACCGCGGCCTACCTCGCCGCTGTCACCTCGCGGCTCGGCCTCGTCGTCGAGACCGCGGTCGTGGGCGCCGAGCCGTTCCACCTGGCCAACCGCCTCGCGAGCCTCGACTGGGCCGCGCAGGGTCGCGCGGGGTGGGCGGTGGCCGCAGCCGTGGCCGCCGACGCCGGCGAGGTGCGCGACGTGGTCGACGCCGTCCGCACGCTGTGGGACACCTGGGAGGACGGAGTCTTCCTCGCCGACGAGCAGACGGGCCGGTTCCTCGACCTCGACCGGTGGCACTACGCCGACTACCGCGGCGAGCACTTCTCGATCAAGGGACCGTCCATCACGCCGCGACCGCCGCAGGGCCACCTGCCGGTGCTCGGCCGGGGCACCGCGGCCGACGTGGTGCGCATCGGCGGCACCGACGTCGCGGACGCCGTGCGCGGCGCCGACGCCGCGCGGGCCGCCGGTGCGGTGCGCGTGCTGGTCGACGTCGAGGTGCTGCTCGACGCCGACCACCCGGCCAGCCGGCGGCTCGCCGCCCTGGACGCCTGGACGCCGTGGGCGCGCACCGATGCGCTGCGCGTCGTCGGCAGCCCCGACGCCCTGCGCGCGGTCCTGCGCGACCTCGAGGGCCACGTCGACGCGGTGCGCTTCGACCCGGCCGTGCTCGACGTCGACCTGCCGGTCCTCATCGACGTCCTCGCGCCGTGGACGTTCCCGCAGGGCGGCGCCCTGCGCGACGTGCTCGGCCTGCCCGCGGCCGCCAACCGGTTCACCGAGCGGCGTGCCCGCTCCCAGCAGGAAGGCGACGCCGCGTGAGCGAGTACGTCCGGCCCGACGCACGGATCCACCTCAACCTGTTCCAGCCGTTCGGCCCGGTCTACGAGTGGAACCGGACCCCGCGGCCGCAGGACTTCTACGAGTTCGAGCAGTACGCCACGCTCGTGCGGACCGCCGAGCGCGGCCTCTTCAGCGCGGTGTTCCTGGGCGAGAGCCTGCGGCTGCGCGAGCACCTGGGGCAGCTGAACGACATCGCCATCACGGGTCGCCCCGACGCGCTGACGCTGTTCTCCTACCTGTCGGCGCGCACGAGCCACATCGGCTTCGTCGCCACCCTCAACACCACGTACTCGGACCCCGTCGAGCTCGCCCGCCGGCTGGCCACGGTCGACCTGCTCAGCGGCGGTCGGGCGGGCTGGAACATCGTCACCACGCACAACGCGTGGACGGGGGAGAACTTCCGCCGCGGCGGCTACCTGGACGCGCGGGACCGCTACGCCAACGCCGAGGAGTACGTCGCCGCGGTGCAGGCGATCTGGGACGGCTTCGAGGCGGACGCGATCGCCGCGGACGCCGCGGGCCCGTCGTGGGCCGACGCGTCGGTCGCGTCGCCGGTGGTCCGCGGCGGACGGTTCCACGACCTCACCGCGCTCCCGTCGGTGCCGCGCAGCCCGCAGGGCCAGACGGTGTACTTCCAGGCCGGCGACTCGGACGAGGGTCGCGACTTCGCCGCCCGCCGCGCCGAGGGCGTGTTCACGCACCGGGTCGAGGAGCACGACGGCGTCGCCTTCACGGCCGACCTGCGACGACGCGCGCGCGAGCACGGGCGACCCGGGGACGACGTCTTGGTGTTCCCCGGGGCGTTCCTGGTCGTCGCCGAGACGGACGGCGAGGCGCAGGACAAGGCGCGGCACTACCGCGACTACCTGCTCAGCGACCGGCGCATCCGTCAGGCGGTCGAGGCCGTGTGGGGCCGCGACCTGACCGACGAGCTCGACGTCGACGGCGACCTGCCGGCCACCGGTCCGTCGGTGCCGGAGCAGACGGTGGCCAACGGCGTGGTGAACAGCGCGGACGACCCGGTGCGCAAGGCGCAGCAGTGGCGCGAGCTGGCCGCGGAGCGGGGGTTCACCGTCCGCCAGCTGGTGCACCACCTCACGGACGGTCCGCGGTTCGTCGGGTCGCCCGGCACCGTGGCCGACCGCCTCGCGCACCTGGTCCGGTCCGACGCGTTCGACGGGCTGAACGTCGCGCCCAACGCGTTCCCCGACGGCCTGGACGACGTCGTCGACCTGCTCGTGCCCGCCCTGCAGGACCGCGGCGTCTACCCCGCGGCGTACGCCGGGACGACGCTGCGCGAGAACCTGGGTCTGCCGGAGTCGGTCGGTCGGCGGGTGCCCGAGCGCGCTCTCCTCGAGCCCGCCCGGTGAGCGCGCTCTTCGAGCCGCTCACGCTGCGGGGGGTCGAGTTCCGCAACCGGCTGTGGGTCTCGCCGATGTGCCAGTACTCGGCGCGCGACGGGATCCCGCAGGACTGGCACGTGGTCCACCTCGGCGGCCTGGCGCGCGGCGGGTACGGGCTGGTCATGGCCGAGGCCACGGCCGTGTCGGCGGACGCCCGCATCACCACCGCCGACACCGGGCTGTGGGACGTCGCCCAGCGCGACGCGTGGGCGCGGATCGTGGACTTCGCGCACGACGTGGGCTCGCCGATCGGCATCCAGCTGTCGCACGCGGGCCGCAAGGCCTCGATCCCCGTCCCCTGGAGCGCGGACCCGCCCGCCCTGACCTGGMCGGCGCTGTCCGTCACGGCCGAGCCGCACCCCGGCTTCGCGGCGCCGCGCGAGGCGACGGCCGCCGACCTGCGGCGGATCGCCGACGACTTCGCGCGCAGCGCGCGGCTCGCCGTCGAGGCCGGGTTCGACGTCGTCGAGCTGCAGGCCGCGCACGGCTTCCTGCTGCACAGCTTCCTGTCGCCGCTCACCAACACCCGCACCGACCGCTACGGCGGGTCGGCACAGGCGCGCGCCGCGTTCCCGCTCGAGGTGGTCGAGCGGGTGCGGCGGGAGATCGGCGAGCACCCGCTGCTGGTGCGGGTGTCGTCGTCGGACTGGCTGCCCGACGGCCTGCACGTATCGGACGTCGCCGGCTTCGCGGGCCTCCTCGCGGGCGCCGGCGTGGATCTCGTCGACGTCTCCACCGCCGGCCTGCTGCCGGCCCACGTGCCGCACGCTCCCGGCTACCTGGTCCCCGACGGCGCGCACGTCCGGGCGGCGAGCGCCGCCGCGGTGGGCGTGGTCGGGCTCATCACCGACGCCCGGCAGGCCGACCAGATCGTCGCCTCCGGCGCCGCGGACGTCGTGTTCGTCGGGCGCGCGGCCCTGCGTGACCCGCAGTTCGGGCTGCGCGCGGCCCACCAGCTCGAGGTGGCCGACCGGGCGGGCGCCTGGGTCCCGCAGATCGTCCGTGGTGCCTGGTGACCGAACGACAGACCAGGCTCGCGCTCGTCTGCTGCCTCGGCGCGGGCTTCGCCACCCTCCTCGACTCCGTGGTGCTGAGCTTCGCCGTGCCGAGCATGACCGCGGCGCTCGGGGCGAGCACCGCGCAGGTCCAGTGGCTGCTCGCGTCGTACTCCCTGACGTTCGGCCTCGGGCTCGTCCCCGGCGGGCGGCTCGGGGACGCCTACGGTCGCCGCTGGCTCTTCGTCGCCGGCCTGATCGTCTTCGTGGTGGGCGGGTTCACCGCTGCCGGTGCGGGCGACGTGTGGTGGGTCGTCGCCGGGCGCGTGATCCAGGGGTTCGGCGCCGGCCTGATCAGCGCGCAGGTGCTCGGGATCATCCAGGACCTCTTCGCCGGCCCCCGACGGGTGCGGGCGCTCGCGGCCTACACCAGCGCGGGCGCGGCCGCCGCGCTGGTGGGGCCGCTGGCGGCGGCGACGATGCTCACGCTCCTGCCGCCCGAGTGGGCGTGGCGGGGGGTGCTGCTGCTCAACATCCCGTTCGCGGTCGCCACGCTCGTGCTCGCGCTGCGGTACGTGCCCGCTGCGCCCCGGGGTCCGCGCCGGCTCGACCTCGACGTGCCCGGCGTCGTCCTGCTCGGTGCCCTGGCCGTCCTGGTCACGCTGCCCGTCATCGACCCCGGCGCCCACTCGGTCGCGCTGGTGGCGGTGGCCGTCGCCGTGCCGGTGATCGTGCTCGTGCTGGCGGTCTGGGAGCGGCGGTACGCGCGCCGGGGGAAGGTCCCGCTGTTCGCGCCCGCGCTGGTCCGGCAGCCCGGCTTCCTCGCGGGCAACGGGGTCGCGCTGCTGTGGTTCGGGTCGGTGCTGGCGCACGGCACCGTGCTGACGCTCTACCTGATCCAGGGCACCGGCCTGCCGAGCCTCGCGGTCGCGCTCGTCCTCGTGCCGTCGGCCTTGAGCAGGGTCGTCGCGTCGTCGGTGGCCGCGCGCGTCTTCAGCCGGCGCGGCACCCGTGCGATCCCCCTGTCGCTGCTGGTGCAGGCCGCCGGCATCGTCGCCCTCGCCGCGGTGGCCGGGGGCGGCGTGCACGGCGGTGCGTTCGTCGCCGCGGTCGCTGCCCTCGAGGTTGTGCTCGGCTTCGCCAGCGGGCTGCTCGAGCCGCCGCTGCGGGCCGTCACGCTCGGGTTCGCACCCGCCGGGTTCCACGGCGTGGCGGCGTCGTTCCTGCAGCTGACCCAGCGCCTGTCGGCCACGTTCTGCGTCGCCGTGGCCTCGGGCCTGCTCTTCCGGGGAGCCGACGCGGTGCTCACGCCCCGGTCGTTCGTCGTTGCGCTCCTGTTCTGCGCCGTCCTGCTGGTGCTCGCCGCCGGGCTCGCCGCGACGCCGTGGCTGCACGCCACGCCGCCGGCGGCACGTCCGGTGGAGGCCCCCCGACCGCTGGAGCAGGTCGGCTAGACCCCCACGGTCGACGGGACCGCCGCGCTCCAGCCCAGGCGCGGCGCCACCAGGGTCACGGTGTCGTGCAGGATCTGCTCGTAGTCGGCGGCCGTGAACTCGTACGGCAGCTCGAGCCGCAGCTCGTCCACCTCGGCCACCGCGGCGTCCGCGTGGAGCCGCTCGACGATCTCGTCGCTGGTTCCCACCAGGTCGGGGGCGAAGAGAGTGCGACGCGGGCCGGCGGGCGCGAGGGTGCGCTCGTGCCGGCTGCGCGCGTACTCGCGGTAGCGCTCGCGGGTGGCCCGGTCCGCGCCGTCGGTCGGAACGATCACGCGGCCGAGCGCGACCCGCGGGGCGTGGGCGCCCGACCACGAGGCGCGGAACGCGGCGAGGTTGGCGCGCTGGGCCGTGACGAAGTCGTCGGTGTCCTCGCCCGCGACGATGTTCCCGGTCAGCAGGTGCAGCCCGCGCTCGCCCGCCCAGACCGAGGAGCGCCGCGACGCGGCGCCGTACCAGAGCCGGTCCACCAGGCCCGGGCTGTGCGGCTGCAGGCGCGGGCGCTGCACGTTGCCGGGTGAGTGGATGCGGGTGTCCTCGTCGCCGAGGTACGTGCCGCGCAGACCGTCGGCCAGTCGCTCGATGCGGGCGTGGGAGAAGTCGACGTCGCGCCAGTCGCCGTCGAACACCTTCTCGGCCAGCAGCTCGGCGTGCGGCGGCGTCCCGGCGCTGAAGCCGGCCTGCAGACGGCCGCGGGACAGCACGTCGACGGTCGCCAGGTCCTCGCCCAGGCGGAACGGGCTCTCGTACCCGATCGGGATCACGGCGGTGCCCAGCTCGATCGTGGTGGTGCGCTGCGTGGCGGCGGCGAGGAACGTGGCCGCCGACGAGACGCCGTGCTCGAGGTGGCGCTGCCGGATCCAGGCGCCCCGGTACCCCAGCTGCTCGCCGTACGCGAAGAGGGCGAGCGTCGACTCCAGACCGTCGTAGGGGTCGTCGTCGGCGAAGTTGCCCGGCGTGAGGAACGCGAGCGAGCGGATCGAGGGCACGGCGGGTCTCCTGACGGTGGGCGGACTGCGGAGAGTAGGAACCGGTCGGGCCCGGGTCAACGACTCCGCCGGTCGTCCCGGATCGCGAGAACGGGTCGTCCGACCGCCGCCGATCCACCATGCGAGACGACGGCGGACAAGGCTTGGCACGGGGCTCGGCGGACCTATCGTCACCGCCGTCTCAGGGCCCGCGAGGGCCACCCCGATGTCGCGAGGAGTGCTCCATGGCGAGCGACCGTGCCCACCACCCCATCGTCGCCGTCGCGCTCGAGGGCGCCGGCTGGCACCCGGCCGCCTGGCGCGAGGACGCCGCCCGCCCCGAGGCGCTCACCGACGGCGCGTACTGGGTCGACCTCACGCGTCGCGCCGAGGCCGGCGTGGTCGACCTCGTGACGTTCGAGGACAGGTTCGGCGTCCCCGCCGACCCCCGCGACGACCCCGCGGGCGAGCGCACCGACCGGGTGCGTGTGCGGCTGGACGCCGAGCTCGTCGCGGCACGGGTCGCGCCCGCGACGCAGCACGTCGGCCTGGTCCCGGTGGTCACGACCATCCACACCGAGCCGTTCCACGTCGCCAAGGCGCTCGCCACGCTCGACCACACGAGCCGCGGCCGCGCGGGCTGGCAGGTGCGGGTCTCGGGCCTGACCGACGAGACGTCGCTGACCGGGCGGCGTGACTTCCCGACGCTGACGCTCGAGGACTACCTGGCCGGCCGCGGGAACGAGTTCATCAGCGAGCGGTTCGACGAGGCCGCAGCGGTCGTGGACACCGTCCGCGCGCTGTGGGACAGCTGGGAGGACGACGCCGAGATCCGCGACGTCGAGACCCGCCGCTTCATCGACGTCGACAAGGTGCACCGCGTCGACGTCGAGACGCCGTGGTTCTCGGTGCGCGGCCCCTCGATCACGCCGCGCCCGCCCCAGGGGCAGCCGGTGGTGACTGCCCTGGCGCACGCGACCGTCCCGTACGAGCTCGCCGCGCGCTCGGCCGACGTCGTGTTCGTGACACCGCACGACGACTCCTCGGCGGCGTCGATCCTCGCCGAGGTCCGTGCCGCGCAGGCGACCGTCGGGCGCACCGGGGAGCCGCTGCGCGTCGTGGCTGACCTCGCGGTCGTGCTGGACGCCGGCGGCGAGACGGGTGCGCAGCGGCTGGCCCGCCTCGACTCCCGCGCCGGGGGCTGGGCCACCGACGCGCGCATCGTCACCGGCTCCGCCACCGAGGTGGCCGACCTGGTCGAGGCCTGGACCTCGCTCGGGTACGACGGCGTGCGCTTCCGACCGGCCGTCCTGCCGGACGACCTCGACGCGCTGGTGGCCGACCTGCTGCCCGAGCTGCGCCGCCGCGGCCTGGCCCGCACCGCGTACGACGCACCCACCCTGCGCGGCCTGCTGGGCCTGCCGACGCAGGTCCCCAACCGTTTCGCCACCGTCTGAGAGGGAGTGAGAGCGATGAGCAAGCCCCAGAAGCAGATCATCTTCGGCGCCTACCTGGGCGGCGTGAACCACCACACGCTGTGGCACCTGCCGGAGTCCGGCAGCCAGATCGACTTCTCGTCGTTCGAGCACACCGCACGCACGGCCGAGCGCGGGAAGTTCGACTTCTTCTTCCTCGCCGAGGGCCTGGCGCTGCGCGAGCGCGACGGGAAGGTGTTCGACCAGGACATCATCGGCCGCCCCGACACGTTCACGGTGCTCGCCTCGATCGCGGCCGTCACCGAGCACCTCGGTCTGGCGGGCACGATCAACGCCACCTTCAACGAGCCGTACGAGCTGGCCCGCCAGCTGGCCAGCCTGGACCACCTCTCGGGTGGCCGGGCCGCGTGGAACGTGGTCACCAGCTTCGACGCGTTCACGGGCGCGAACTTCCGCCGGGGCGGCTTCCTCGACCGCTCGCAGCGGTACGAGCGGGCGGCCGAGACCGTCGCGGTCGTCCGTGAGCTGTGGGACTCGTGGGCCGCCGACGACCTGGTCATCGACAAGGCCGCGGGCATCTTCGCCCGGTCCGGTGCCGGCGAGTTCGCGCACAGCGGGTCGCAGTTCGACGTGTCGGGGCGGTTCGGTGTGCCGCGCTCGCCGCAGGGGCACCCGGTGATCCTGCAGGCCGGCGTCTCGCCGCAGGGGCGCGACTTCGCGGCGGCGAACTCGGACGCGATCTTCTCCCCGTACGGCCGGTTCGAGGAGGCCCGGGAGTACTACGAGGACATCAAGGCCCGCGCTGCCGGGTTCGGGCGCAACCCCGACGACCTCAAGATCCTGCCCAGCGCGTCGTTCGTCCTCGGGGCGACGGCGGCCGAGGCGCAGGAGAAGGCCCGGTGGGTGCAGGAGGAGCAGGTCACCGGCCGCACCGCGCAGATCCTGCTCGAGCAGATCTGGAACCGCGACCTGTCCGGCTACGACCCGGACGGGCCGCTGCCGGACGTCGAGCCCGCGCTCGACGCCCCCTCGTTCATCGCCGGCCGCGCGCTCACGCACGCCGACCGTCCCGCCACCGTGGCGCGCCTGCGCGCCCAGGCGGAGGCGAACGGCTGGTCGCTGCGCCAGACCGTGGTCGAGGAGTTCACGCGTGGCAGCTTCGTCGGCACGCCCACCCAGGTGGCGGACGCGCTCGACGACTTCGTGCAGAACGACGGCTCGGACGGGTTCGTCATCGGCTCGCACCTGGTCCCGACCGGCCTCGACGAGTTCGTCGACGACGTCGTCCCGCTGCTGCAGGAGCGCGGCTCGCTGCGCACCGAGTACACGGGCACGACGCTGCGCGACAACCTCGGCCTGCCCGTGCCCGCCGCCGCGCTGGTGACCGCGGGGGTCTGAGCCGTTCGCCGCGGACCACCGGTTCGGGTGGTCCGCGGCGCTCGGTCAGGGTGCCGACGTCCGAGCGGGACGCCGCGCGAGCAGCGCGGGCACCGCGCCGACGGCCGCCACGACGAGGCCGACGACGGCGAGCGCGGCGGGGAGCTCGGGCGGGATGCCGAGGTAGACGGTGATGCCGAGGATCCGGCTGAGCCCCCACGGCAGCAGCGCCATCTGGTCGTTCCACACGGTCAGGGCCTGCTCGAGCCCGATGATCGCCACGCCGCCGGCCATCACCGCCAGCGTGAGACCCCCGGCGACGGCGGTCGCGCCGACGGCTCGGCCGGACCCCAGCCCGTAGACGCGGCGGAGCACCACGGCCACCACGACGAAAAGCCACGCGAACGCCGCGAACGCCACGGTGATGTAGGCGGTCCGCGAGCCGGGGTCGGTCCAGAAGCCGAACCAGTAGCGCCCCGGCCCGCGGATGGCGAGCGCGACGAGCAGGACCACCGTCCGCAGCAGGACCACGCCGCCGAGGGCCGCCCAGAGGTGGAACGCGTCGCGCCGGCCCACGACGAGGCGCAGGACGAGCGCCAGCACGAGCCAGGCGCCGAGGGTCACGACGAGGTGGGCGGGCGCGGCGAACCAGGTGTAGACGCACCGGCTCACCACGAGCACGAGCGCCGGCACTGCCCACACGACGATTCGGTCCGTCCGGGCAGTCGCCGCTGGCACCGCGGCCAGCCGCCACGGGCGGGTGGCGGCCACGAACATCGCCCGCAGGGCCGCCGCCCCTGGCACGCGCAGCACGCGCTGCCCCCACCCGGAGCCGAGCAGGAGCAGAAGCAGGACGCCGACCAGCAGGGCGCGCGCCGACCACGCCATGGCCGGGTCCCGGTCTGCCCGGGCGCTGCCGAGGTCGGCGGCCGTGAAGCTGTACGCCGGCAGGTCCACGTTCCCGGCGTAGCGCGCGAGGTGCTCGTCGCGCGCCGCGCGGTACTCCCGCTCCGCCTGCCGCCACTGGTCGTAGGCCGTCGCGCTGCCGGTGTCGAGCCACTGCACGTGCCGCAGCACGGTCGCGCGGTACGCCGAGAGCGTGCCCAGCAGGTCGGTCTCGTAGTCGAGCGCGCCGACGAACGACTCGTAGAGCTCGGGGGAGCGCCACGTTCCCGGGGCGGTCGCTGCCACCCGGTCCCGCATGCCCGCGGCGACGTCGGCCGCGGCGGGTCCGTCGGCGATCGCGGACTCCAGGTCGTCGCGGCTCACCGCGTAGATGCTGTCGAGCGCCGCGGAGTCGCCCGTGACGATGTCCCACTCGAAGATCCACATCATCGGCGGCGGCTCGAGGCCCAGCGCCTTGACGCTCTGCTCGGCAAACGGCCGGATGTACAGGCCGCGGGTGATCGCCTCGCGCGATCGTGCGAGGGCGTCGGTGAGGGTCGCGGCGGTGGCCGGGTCGTCCGAGAGCGTCTGCCGGACCCAGTCGGCGGTCACCTGCGTCGGTGCCGCGTCGGGGTCCCAGGCCAGCCGCGCGGCCCCGTAGGTGTTGAGGTCGTACATCTGCCAGAAGCCGGTCCGCAGGTACAGCGTCATCGGCCCCGCGCGCAGCGGACCGCCGTCCTGCGTCCAGTTCCAGATGCCCTCGACGTGCGGGTTCGCGGCGAGGAACTGCTGGAGCGCCTGGCCCTCCTCGGCCACGAGGTCGTTCGGCAGGGCGCCGAACCCCTCGAACTCGCGACGAGCCTGGAACTCGACGATGCGGCGCTGCGTGCCCGTCGCCAGGGTGGGGTTGAGCGGCAGGTGACTGTAGAAGTCGCCCATCGTGTACTTGGTGGACACGATCAGGTGCGGGTCGTCGATGCCGCCGAGCACCGTCTCGTACGAGGCCGGGTTGGTGTGCAGGTCGCCCACGGCGCCGACCCCGACCGTCCACGTGCGGAAGATGATCTCGCGGTCGTGCGCCGCCGCCGTCTCCAGCAGGGCGTGCAGCATGGCCCGCACCGACGTCTCGGAGGTCACCGCGAGCTTCGACGAGTAGTCCCAGCCGGCCTGGTAGACCGATCCGCCCTCGCCGATGCGCACCATGAGTCCGTCGACGAACGGCATGCTGTCGAACAGCTCGGACAGGCCCGCCTGGTACACCGACCACAGCGCGGGGTCGTCGACGGCCAGGCCGCCCACGGTCCGCTCGAGGTAGGCCTCGAGCGGCGGCGAGACGGCGAGCATGTCCGTGAGCAGGTAGACGTGCATGCCCAGGTCCGCGGCGTACTGGAACACCGGCCCGAAGGCCGCGACCATCGCCTGCGCGCGGGCCACGTGCGGGTCGCCCTCGGGGTAGACCTGGTGCCCGTCGCCCACGCCGCTGAACGTCACGTACTCGAGGAAGCCCGGCACGACCACGCCGTTGTAGCCCTGCCGGAGCGCGTGCTGGACCAGCTGGCGGAACTGCGCGTCGATGCGCGCGACCGCGTCCTGGTCCACCCACGGCGCCTCGGGCAGCACGGCGCCCGCGACGACGTCGGTGTTCAGCGAGTAGTCGGTCCCCGCGGCGAACGCGGCGGGGTCGGCCTCGCGGCCCACCGAGCCGGAGTCGGTGAGCCGGAGCCCGAGCCGCGGCTCCTGCGTCGTGCCGTCGGCCACGAGCGCGGCGCCCGACCGGATCCTGTCCGCCACGGAGTACAGGCCCGCGGMGGCTCCCTCCGGTCCGGCCGCCTGCAGCTCGTACCGCCCGTCCACGCCCTGGCTCAGCCGGAAGGCCTCGGGCGAGTCGGCGAAGGCGGGCACGAGGCGCACGGCCAGGTCGGCGCCCTCCGTCGCGCTCGTGCCGACCGTCGGCGCGGGCGCCCCACGCTCGGTCAGGGCATCCGCGACGGCCGCGGCGGCCAGCTCGACCCGCTCGCTGGCCGGGACGTCGATCCGGGCGATCGAGGGCACGGGGACGACGGACGCGACGTCCACGGCGGACGAGACGGCCGGCGGGGTGTCGGCGGGCTCGTGGCGCAGGCCGAGCGCCTCCCCGACGCCCAGGGCCACGGCGAAGCCGAGCGCGAGGAGGACCAGGGCGGCGACCAGGGACGGCCAGGCACGGGAGCGGGACACCGGCGAAGTGTAGAGACGCCGCCTGGGCGCGACCGACCGGCGTCACACGTGTGGCGTACGGCTGCGCTGGTCCCGCCACTCGTCGGCGAGCAGCGCGTACGCCATCCCGTCGAGCCAGCCCCGGCTGCGGTGCAGCGAGTCCCGGACGCTGTGCTCCTCGCGGCGCATGCCGAGCCGCTCCATCAGGCGCCACGACGGCTCGTTGTCGGCGAAGCAGTAGGCCCGCACCCGCCGCAGCCCGAGGTCCTCGAAGCAGATCCGCAGCAGCTCGGCGACGGACTCCGTGGCATAGCCGCGGCCGCCGAGCTCGGGGTCGAGCACCCAGCCGAGGATCGCCTGCTGCTGCCGAACACGGTCCTCGTCGTCGGCGCTCTGCGCCCAGGCGTCCTCGAGGTGCAGGGTCAGGTCGCCGACCACGCGTCCGTCGAGCTCGATCACGAGCAGCCCGGAGAGGCGGTCGGGATCGAGGAGGCGCGCGACGTAGGGGTCGCGGTCGCCGACGTCGTGGCTCAGCCAGTCGTCGACCCCCGGGCGCCGACGAACCCGCCAGACCGCGTCGAGGTCGTCGGGGGTCGCCGGTCGCAGCGCGAGGCGAGCGGTCCGCACGGGCCAAGCGACGGCGCGGAGGTCCTGGGTCACGGGGCCAGTGTCATCGACGGCGGCCCTGTCGAACGAGCCGATAGCTCCCGGGTCGTTCAGCGGCGCAGGACCCGCCGGGACAGCCGGTTGCCGATCGCCTGCGCCACCTGGACCAGCAGGATGATGACGAGCACGGTGATCCAGACGACCGCAAAGTTCCACCGCTTGTAGCCGTAGTCGAGCGCGAACGCACCGAGGCCACCGCCGTCCAGCGTGCCCGCGAGCGCGGACATGTCGACGATCGCCACGAAGACGAACGTGAAGCCGAGGATGAGCGGCCCGAGCGCCTCGGGGACGAGCAGGGTCAGGACGATGCGCCAGCGCGACGCACCGGTGGCGCGCGCGGCCTCGATCACGCCCGGGTCGATGGCCACGAGGTTCTGCTCGACGATCCGGGAGACGCCGAACGTCGCCGCGAACGACAACGGCACGATCATGGCGGTGCTGCCCAGCCGGGTGCCGATGAGCGCGACGGTGACGGGTGCGATGACCATGAGCAGGATGAGGAACGGGATCGGCCGGAAGACGTTCACCGCCAGGTTGGCGACGCCGAACACGCCGCGGTTGGCCAGCAGCCCGCCGCGCCGCGTGGTGTAGAGCGCGAGGCCCAGCGCGAGCCCGAACAGGCCGCCGATGAGCAGCGTCGCCGACACCATGTAGAGGGTCTCGCCCAGGGCCTCGACCAGCTTGGGCCCGTGGAAGGACCAGTCGAAGTCGTTCTCAGCCGGCAGGACAGAGCGGATCATGACGCCTCCTCGATGGTCGTGACCTCGCGCAGTCGCCCGACGATCGTCTCGACGGCGTCGTCGGGGCCGTCCAGGGCGAGCGTGAGCGAGCCGAACGACTGGTCCTGCAAGGTCCCGATGCCGCCGTAGACGATCTCGAACGTCACACCGAGCGCTCCGGCCGACGCGAGGACGGCGCCCAGGCGGCTGCCGTCCGCGATGGTGGCGGTGACGATGCGGCCGTCGTGGGCCTGGCGCAGGCGGTCCAGGTTGGCGCCGCGGGGCCGGTCGTGGATGACGGTCGACACGAAGCGCTGCGTGACCTCCGCCCGCGGCTTGGTGAAGATGTCGAACACCGTCCCGTGCTCGGCCACACGGCCGTTCTCCAGCACCGCGACGCGGTCGGCGATCGCCCGGACCACCTCGAGCTCGTGCGTGATGACGACGATGGTGACGCCGAGCTCGGCGTTGACCTTGCGCAGCAGGCGCAGCACGTCCTGGGTGGTCTGCGGGTCGAGCGCGCTGGTGGACTCGTCGGCGAGCAGGATCTTCGGCGACGCCGCGAGCGCGCGGGCGATCCCGACGCGCTGCTTCTGCCCGCCGGACAGCTGGTCGGGGTAGGAGTGCGCACGGTCCAGCAGCCCGACGAAGTCGAGCAGCTCGGCGATCCGCCGGTCGCGGTCGGCCTTGGGCCAGCCGGCGACCTTGAGCGGGAACGCCACGTTGCCGGCGACGGTCCGCGACGAGAACAGGTTGAACTGCTGGAAGATCATGCCGATGTCCCGGCGCTTGAGCTCGAGCTGGCGCTCGGTGAGCGTCGCGACGTCGGAACCGTCGACGACCAGCTGCCCGGACGTCACGCGCTCGAGGCCGTTGATCAGGCGCACGAGGGTGCTCTTGCCGGCGCCGGAGTACCCGATGACGCCGAAGATCTCGCCGGCCTCGATGGTCAGGCTCACGCCGTCGACCGCACGGATGGGGCCGCTCGGGGAGTCGAAGACCTTGCTCACGTCGCGGAACTCGATGATGGGGGACACGCGCAGCCTCTCGGGGGACGGGCGGGGGCGTCGGGGAGACGCCCCCGCCCGGGAGGGGTGGGTCAGCCGGCGGCCTTGAGGTTCGCCTCGGTGTCCTTGAGGACCTGCTGGAGCTTCGCCGCGTCGTAGCCCTCGACGATCGTGGCAGTGCCGCCCGAGGACTCCACGACGGACTTCGTCACGGACGGGTCGTGGTAGAGCTCGACGATCCGCTGGTACACCGGGTTGTCGACGTCCTCGGGGCGGGCGGCGATGACGTTGATGTACGGCTGCGCGCCGGCCGAGGAGGGGTCGTCGGCGTAGACGTAGCCGTCGAGGTCGAACCCGGCGTCGGACGCGAAGTTGTTGTTGACGACGACGCCCGCGATGTCCGGGTCGCTGATCAGGCCGGCGGTCTGCGAGGCCTCGACGGGACGCACGGCCACGGTCGACGCCGCGGTGTCGACGTCGTCGGGGGTCGGGACCTTGGGCTCGCCGGTGAAGGAGATCAGGCCGGCGCTCTCGAGCACGAACAGGGCGCGCGCCTGGTTGGTGGCGTCGTTCGGGATCGCCACCTGCTCGCCCTTGGTGAACTCGCTGACGTCCTTGTGCTTGTCCGAGTACAGGGGCAGCGGCACGATCAGCGTCGAGCCGATGGGCTGCAGGTCGTCGCCCGTGTTGTTGTTGTGGTCGGCCAGATACAGGATGTGCTGGAACGAGTTGAGGTCGATCTCGCCCTCGGTCAGCGCGGGGTTCGGCTGCGTGTACTCCGAGAACCCGACGATCTCGAGGTCGATGTTCTCCTTCGCGGCGAGGTCCTTGAGGATCGCCCAGTGCGGCTGCGACACGTCGGTCGTCCCGAGCTTGACGACCGTGGGCGCCGACCCTCCGTCGGAGGCGGCGGGCTCGTCCGACGAGCCGCGAGTGGTGAAGAACACGATCGCGCCGACGATCACCAGGACGGCGACGACGGCGCCGACGATGAGGCCGGTGCGGTTCGGGCGGTTCTTCGGGGGCAGGACGGGGACGGGCTCGGACATGGGTTCTCCTGGTGTGGACACTCGGCCGTGACGACGACGGCCGACGGGGTGGTGCGGGGGTGCGCCCTCACGACGGGGTCGCGTGGCGTGCGGGTGCCGGAGGCACGGATCGGGCGTGGACGCCCGTCAGCAGGTCAGTGCTGGGAGCGGGACCGACAGTCGCCCGGGCGCGCACACATGACGGCCGGCCCGGCGGGCTCGGCAGCCTGGGTGCGGGTCACGCGCGCGTCCATCGGTCGACCTCTCGTTGGTGCGTCGGCAGCGAGCCGACGGCCATCCGCGCCGTGAACCGGCCGGGTGGGGGAGCGTACGAGCAGCTCGACGCCCTTCGGCAGTGAAACCGACGCCTTCGTCCGCTGTCAAACGCGTACCAGATTGGGAGGGATTCACTCCTCGCGGTCGGGCGGCGTCTGCGCGCGGTGCGCCTCGACTGCGCGGTGCACGCTCCCGTGGATCCGCTCCGCGCCCAGCCGCTCGACCACGCCGTCGCGCTGCAGCGTCGCCCGGACCGCCGGCTTCACGCGCGCCAGCCGGACGGCGACGCCCGTGTCCCGCGCCAGGTCGAGGATCTCGTGGAGCGCCGCGGCGCCCTGGGCATCGACCACCGCGACGGCTCCGCAGTCGATGACGATCATGCGGGCGTCGGGCTGGGCGTCGGCGACCTCGCGCACGCGGTCCTGGACGGCGTCGGCGGTGGCGAAGAAGAGCCCGCCGTCGATGCGGATGACCGCGATGCCCGGCTCAGGAAGGTCGTCCGGGTACACGCCGAGCTCGCGGAACACCTGGGTGCCCTGCTCGCGCGCCATGAGCGGCAGGGACGGCCGCGTGGTCACCGAGACGAGCCAGAGCAGCGACAGCCCGATGCCGACGAGCACACCGGCCAGCACCCCGACGACGAGCGTGCTGACCAGCGCGGCGATCGCGATCCAGAAGTCGAAGCGCTGCACGCGGAAGAGCCGGCGGAGCCCGGCCACGTCCATCATGCCCATGACGACGGCCTCGATGATGATCGCCGCGAGCACCGCGGTCGGCAGCCCCGAGAACAGCGGCGCGAGCAGGACGAGCGTGAGCAGCACCATCACCCCGGACGTGAGCGACGCCACGGGCGACCTCGCGCCGGACCGGTCGTTCAGCGAGCTCGCCGAGAGGCTGGTGGAGACGGGCATGCCCTGCAGCAGCCCGGCGCCGACGTTCGCGGCGCCCTGCGCGAGGGACTCCTGGTCGATGTCGACGCGGTACCGGTGCCGCGCCGCGAACATGCGCGCGTCGCCGGCGGTCTGCGAGAACCCGATCATCACGAGGGCGACCGAGGCGAGCGCGACGGTCGCGGCGTTGTCGAGCAGCAGCGTCGGGTCCGGCACGACCACCGACGGCAGGCCGCGCGGGACGTCCCCGACGAGCGCGACGCCCCGCGCCCCGAGGTCCAGCAGCCACGTCGCGAGCAGGCCGCCCACCACCAGGACGAGGGCCCCGGGTACCCGGGGGGCGACGCGGCGCAGGCCGAAGACGGTGATCAGCGCGAGCGCTCCGACGAGCACGGTCGCTCTGTTGGCGTCGCCCAGCGTCCCGAGCCACGACACGAGCTCCTGCGGCGGCGTCGACCCCTCGACGCTCGTGCCGGTGATCTTGGGCAGCTCCCCGATGACGACGTCGATGGCGGCACCGAAGAGGAACCCCGTGACCACGGCACGGGAGAGGAACTGCGCGATCCACCCCATCTTCAGCACGGACAGGAGCAGGAAGATCAGCCCGGAGACCAGCGTGATCCCCGCGACGAACGGCGCGACCTGGTCGCCGACGACGCCGGCGGTGAGCACGGCGCTCGCGGCGACGGCGGCCAGGCCCGAGCTCGGCCCGGTCGAGATCTGCCGGCTCGTCCCGAAGATCGCGTAGAGGATCGCCCCGGCAGCCGCGGCGTAGAGGCCGTTCTGCAGCGGGATCCCCGCGATCCCGGCGTACCCCAGGTTCTTCGGCACGATCAGCGCCGCGACCGCGACGCCGGCCGCGATGTCCGTCCGCAGCCACGGGCGCTGGTAGCCGCGCAGGGCGCCGACGAGGGGGACGTGGTCGGACCAGTGCCGTCTCGCGGTGCCCTGGGGTGCGGTCATCGAGTCACCTGTTCCGGCGGTGGGCGATCTGTCGGTCCCACGTCTACCGCACCAGCGGGTTCGCCGCACTCATGTCTGCTGCGACACGTGCGGACGACGGCCGGGAACGCCCTACGCCTTGCGGACCTCGGCCCAGAGCTGCTCGTAGGCCTGCGCGACGCGGCTGGTCGGGTCGAAGGCGGTCACGGGCGCCCGTCGTTCGGCCATCTGCTCGACGATCGACAGGGCCGGGATCTCGGTGCTCGCGATGCGGGCGCCGTCCCGGGCGACCGAGTCGATCACGTCGCGGTGCAGCCGCTTGCGACGGTCGACCATCGAGAAGAAGGCGAACAGGCTCGGGCGCGGCTTCTCGGACTCGGCCACGAAGCCCTTCAGCTGCTCGAACGTCCGCATCGACAGCGTCGCGGGGATCAGCGGCACCAGCAGCGTGTCGGCGGCGTGCAGGACGTTCTCGGACATGAGCGAGATGCTCGGCGGGCAGTCCAGGAACACGACGTCGTAGTCGTCGGAGACGCTCGTCACCAGCTGACGCAGCCTGCGGGTGCGCTTCTTGGCGTCGTCGAGCTCGAGGTCCAGGTTGCGGTAGCTGAAGTCGGCGGGCAGCAGGTCGAGATTGTCGAAGTCGGTCGACTTGAGCGCGTCCTCGATCGGGCGCTTCCCGGTGACGAGCGCGTGCCCGCCGCCCTTGACGCGCGGGCGGACCCGGAAGATGTAGGTCGCCGCGCCCTGCGGGTCCAGGTCCCACAGCAGCGTCCGTCGTCCCTCGCGGGCCGCCAGGTGCGCGAGGTTCACGGCCGTGGAGGTCTTTCCCACGCCGCCCTTGATGTTGTACGACGCGAAAACCTTCACGGGTGCCTCTCAGTCGCCGACCGTCTGACGGCCGCGTTGGACGATCAGGGGGTCTACCTCGCCGATGACGGCCTCGTCCTTGCCCTCGTAGGAGAACTGGCTGAGGTAGTAGCGCATCGCGTTGAGCCGGGCGCGTTTCTTGTCGTTGCTGCGGATCGCGATCCACGGCGCGGGGTCGGTGTCCGTGCCCTCGAACATCGCCTCCTTCGCCGCGGAGTACTGCTCCCAGCGGTCGAGCGACTCGAGGTCCATCGGTGAGAGCTTCCAGCGGCGGACGGGGTCGATCTGCCGGATCGCGAAGCGGGTGCGCTGCTCGCGGCGGGTGACCGAGAACCAGAACTTGGTCAGGTGGGTGCCGTCGGCGACGATCAGCCGCTCGAACTCCGGGGCCTGGCTCATGAACGACTCGTACTCGTCGTCGGTGCAGAAGCCCATCACCCGCTCGACGCCCGCGCGGTTGTACCAGGACCGGTCGAACAGCACGATCTCGCCGGCGGTCGGGAAGTGCTTGACGTACCGCTGGAAGTACCACTGGCCCTGCTCGGTGGTCGTGGGCTGGGTCAGCGCCACCACGCGTGCCGCGCGCGGGTTCAGATGTTCCATGAACCGCTTGATCGTGCCGCCCTTGCCGGCCGCGTCCCGGCCCTCGAACACGACGATGTGGCGCTCGCCGTTGTCCTCCGCCCAGTACTGCAGCTTGAGCAGCTCGATCTGCAGGCGGTACTTGGCCTCCTCGTACTCCTCGCGATCCATCAGCTCGTCGTACGGGTAGTCCTCGCGCCACGTCTCGACGGCCTTGCCGCCCGGGTCGATGAGGACGGGGTCCGCCCCTTCGCCGCCCGAGACGGTGTAGCCCTCGGCCACGAGGCGATCGATGTACTCGCGGAGGTTGTCCTCTGCCCCGGGGTGGTATCCGTCGAGATCGAGTGTGGAGTCCATCGCGTCCTCCTGTCGGGGCTGGCCGCCTGCGACTGTATCGACGTTGCCCCGTGGGGACCATGCCTCCGGCGGCAACGCCTCCACCTTCTCAGGGCACCGACGGCGTCGGCCATGACTCGCGAGCTCTCGGAGCTCGTGCGCGTCCTCCGGACGACGCCGCCTCGCTGACGGCCGCGGCCACGCGGGCCACCGCCTCGTCGAGCCGCGCGTCGACCAGGTTGCCGTACCCGATGACGAGCGCCGGGGGGCGGGCCGTGGTCCCGACGCGATAGCGACCCGCCGGCACCACGCGCACGTCGCGTCGCGCGGCCAGCCTGGCCACGCGGTCCTCGTCGGCTCCGGACGGCAGCCCCAGCACGACGTGCAGTCCCGCGGCCAGGCCGGTCACGGGCAGGCCCGGCAGCCAGCGCTCGAGCGCGGCGAGCAGCGCCGCCCGTCGGCGCCGGTACCGAGCGCGGGCCGACCGCAGGTGCCGGTCGTAGCCGCCGTCGGCGAGCAGCGCGGCGCAGGCGAGCTGGTGCAGCGACGGCGGAGCGCCCGCGTCGACGTCGAGCCCCGCGCGCGCGGCGGGGACGTCGTCAGGAGGGACGAGCCATCCCACGCCGAGCCCCGGAGCGAGCGTCTTGCTCCACGAGCCCAGCAGGGCGACGCGGTCCGGCGCGAGCGCGCGCAGGGCCGCCACCGGGCGGCGGTCGTAGCGGAACTCGGCGTCGTAGTCGTCCTCGACGATCACGCCGTCGACGGAGCGGGCCCACCGGACGAGCGCCTCGCGCCGCGCCGGGACGAGCGCGGCGCCCACAGGGAACTGGTGCGAGGGGGTCACCAGCGCGGCGCGAGCGCCGGTGCGCTCGGCCGCCGCCACGAGCGCGTCGGTGTCCACCCCGTCCTCGTCGACCGGCACCGGCACCGGGTGCAGGCCGGCAGCCGCGGCGACGTCGCGCAGCCGTGGCCAGCTCGGGTCCTCGACGAGCACGGCGTCGTGGCCCGCGGCGCGCAGGGATCTCGCCAGGCGTGTCATGCCGTCCGCTGCGCCGTGCGTCACGACGACGGCGTCCGCATCGACGAGCACCGCACGCGTGACGGTCAGTCGATCGGCGAGCGCCTGCCGCAGCGAGGGCACACCGCGAGGGTCCGGCGCGACGAGGTCGCCCGGGGTCGCGGACGCGACGGCCGTGCGCACTGCCGAGACCCAGGCCGCGCGCGGCAGGTGGCGCAGGTCCGGCACGCCCGGCCCGAGGTCGAACGCGGGCCGCGGCGCGACCGCGCGGTCGGGAGCCCGGGCCGGCGTGCGGGTGGGCCACGACGTGGACGCGACGCGGGTGCCCGCGCCCGTGCGAGCCTCCAGCAGCCCCTCGGCCACGAGGCCGCCGTACGCCTGCGTGACCACCCACCGCGAGACGCCCAGGTCGCTCGCCAGTGCTCTGCTCGGCGGCACCGGGTCGCCCGGGCGGAGGCGTCCCTCGCGGACGGCGGTACGCAGGGCGCGCTCGAGCGCGACGTGGACCGGCTGGCCGCCCTCGATGGTCACGAGCGCGTCGCCGACCCACCGATTGGTCTGGTCGTCTGCCACAGAAATGGACCGTACTCCCGGTCCGCTGCGCGCCTAGCGTCGGATCTGTCACCAGATCCACGAGGAGAACACCATGCAGCAGCGCACCATCGGCTCCGGACCCACCTCCACCGACGTCAGCGTCCTGTGCCTCGGCACCATGCATTTCGGCACGCACACCCCGCGCGAGACGGCCTTCGACGTCCTCGACCGCTTCGTGGATGCCGGCGGCACGTTCCTCGACACCGCGAACAACTACGACGCCTGGGACGCCGGCGGCCACGGACACGAGAGCGAGGACGTGATCGGCGCCTGGCTGGCGTCGCGCGGGCTGCGGGACCGCGTCCGCATCGCGACGAAGTGCGGCGCCGCCAAGAAGGACCCGGCGCTGCCCCTGTCGAACACACCGCCGACGAACTTCCAGGGCCTGGCCGCCGAGACCATCCACCGTGAGGCCGCGACGAGCCTGCGACACCTGGGCGTCGACCGGATCGACGTCTTCTACGGGCACGTGGACGACCGCGACACCGCCCTGGAGGAGACCGTCGGAGCCTTCGGCAAGCTCGTGGCCGACGGGGTGATCGGCGTGCCGGGCATCTCCAACGTCACGACGTGGCGCGTCGTCGAGGCACGCGAGACCGCCGTCCGCCTGGGCGTCGAGCCGTACGGCCTCGTCCAGCAGCAAGGCAGCTACGTGTACCCGAGCCCGACGCCGTTCCGGTCCGGCTGGGTGTCCGGCGACCTGCTCGACTATGCCGCGTCCACAGGGGCCGACGGACGCCCGCCGCTCGCCGTGACCGTGTACTCGCCGCTGCACCAGGGGGCGTACACGCGTGCCGACAAGCCGCTGTTCGGCGGCGCCGACCACCCGAGCAGCCGGCGTCGGGTCGAGGTGCTGCACGAGGTCGCGCGCGACGTCGGCGCCACGGCGAACCAGGTCGCGCTCGCGTGGCTGCTCGGCGGCCCGACGCCCGTCATCCCGATCGTCGGCGCCCACTCGGTGGCGCAGCTCGACGAGTCCTTGGGCGCGCTGGACCTCGTGCTCGATGACGAGCTGCGCGCCCGGCTCGACGAGGCCTGACGAACTGCAGTGAGTGTGCCCGCGAAAGGACTCGAACCTTCGACCTTCTGCTCCGGAGGCAGACGCTCTATCCACTGAGCTACGCGGGCGGGCACACCGACCCGGGGGTCGATGCGGTGCACGACACTACCAGCCGTCGCTCACTCGCCCAGCAGGGCGGACAGGTACCGCGTGGTCTCGCTGGCGGCCCGGCCGTCGTCTCCCGCGACGATGGCCTCGACCAGGGCGTCGTGGGCGTCGTGGCCGTGGGTGTCGGTGACGAAGTTGAAGCGGATGTTCTCGCCGATCGCGTCGAGCAGGTTCTCGTAGAGGGAGACGAGGACGGGGTTGGCGGTCGCGCGGACGATCGCGCGGTGCAGGTCGAGGTCGGTGGCMACCATCGCGTCGAGGTCGCCCGCCTGGTAGGCCGTCGCGCGCTCGTCGCGACGCCGGAGCAGGCCGGCCGCGTCCGCCGCCGTGCGTCGTCGGGCGGCCAGGCGGCCGGCCTCGACCTCGAGGGCTCGGCGCACCTCGACGACGTCGCGCTGCCGGGCGTCGGCGATGTGCCTACCCATGGTCACCGCGAGCTCGGAGCGCGACAGCACGTAGGTGCCCGAGCCCTGGCGGCGCTCGAGCAGGCCCGCGTGGACGAGGGACTGCACGGCCTCGCGCACCGTGTTGCGGCCGACGCCGAGCAGGTCCACGAGGGCGGGCTCGGGCGGGATCCGAGACCCCACCGGCCACTGCTCCGACTCGATCCGGCCGCGGAGCTCGTCCACTGCGGTGTCGATCAGTCCGGTCCGTCGCGCCATCCGGTTACGCTCCGTGTCCAGGCATGCGGTGCAGTCAACACTGGCGGGTCGGCCGGCGCCAGACCCCCATACGGATGATCTGCGGGCCCGCGCCGACACCGAGCAGAGAGGTGCCCGTGCGCCCGTCGACCCCCTCGCCCGCGCCCTGGCGCGGCCGGCTCGTCGTCCTCGCGGGCATCGTCCTCGTCGGGCTCAACCTGCGCATCGCGGTGGCGGCGGTCTCGCCGATCATCGGGGTGGTCCGCGAGGACTTCGCGCTCACGGCGACGCAGGTGGGGCTGCTGGGCACCATCCCCGTAGCGGCTTTCGCGGTCTTCGGCTCGCTGGCCACGCCGCTGGCCCGCCGCCTGGGCCTCGAACCGACGATGATCCTCGCGCTCCTGCTCTCGATGAGCGGGGAGCTGCTGCGGGCGCTGGCCGACGGGGCACCGGCGTTCTTGGCGTGGTCGGTGGTCGCGCTCGGGGGCCTCGGGATGGGCAACGTCCTGCTCCCGCCGCTGGTCAAGAGGTACTTCCCCGACCGCATCGGGACGGTCACGGCGGCGTACTCCGTGGCGATGTCCGTGAGCGCGGCCGTCCCGCCCCTGGTGGCGCTGCCGGTGGCCCAGGCGGTGGGCTGGCGCGTGTCGGTCGGGATGTGGGCGATCCTCGGGTTCGCGGCCGTGGTGCCGTGGGTGGTCGTGATCGCGCAGTCCGTGTCGGCGCGCGCGCACCTGCGCAACCTGGTGCGACGGGCGCCGCGTACCGACCGACCGGCGGCGCTGGTGCGCGCGGGCGCGGAGGAGAGCCGGATCGTGTGGCGCTCGCGGCTTGCCTGGGCCCTGGTGCTGACCTTCTTCGCCAACACCACCTGCACCTACGTGCTGTTCGCCTGGCTGCCGGAGATCCTGGCCGACGCCGACCTCGGCGCCGACGTGGGCGGGCGATGGCTCGCCGTCTTCGCGATCCTCGGCCTGCCGGCGTCCATCGTCTCGCCCGTGCTCACCGCCCGGATGCGCAACCCGTACCCGCTGGTGGTCGGCTTCGTCGCGTGCTGGGTGGTCGGGCTGCTCGGCCTGATGCTCGCTCCGGCGCACGGGACGGCGGTGTGGATGGTGCTGGTCGGCATCGGCCCCGGCTCGTTCCCGATCATGCTCGCGCTCATCGGCCTGCGGTCGCGCACGCCCGCGATCGCCGTCGCGCTGTCCGGGATGGTGCAGGGCGTCGGGTACGGGCTCGCGGTCGTCGGGCCGGTCGGCATCGGCGTCCTGCACGTCGCGACGGGCTCGTGGCGGGAGCCGTTCCTCGTGCTCCTCGGCCTGGTCGGACTCCTGCTCGTGGCGGGCTGGTTCGCCTGCCGACCCACGATGCTCGGCCCGAAGCCCGCTGCCTAACCGCTCCCGGCGGCTCGGTACCCTTCTCCGGTGACTCCCGCCCAGCTCTCCGAGGCCCTCAAGGCCGCCCTCGTGCACGCCGTCGACGACGGCACGTTCGCCCTCGACCCCGCCGCGATCCCCGCGACCGTGCACCTCGAGCGACCCCGGCAGCGCGAGCACGGGGACTGGGCGACCAACGTGGCGATGCAGCTGGCGAAGAAGGCCGGCACCAACCCGCGCGCGTTCGCGGAGGAGCTGGCGCGCCGCCTGGCCAACACCCCCGGAGTGTCCGAGGTCGAGGTGGCCGGCCCCGGCTTCCTCAACATCCGGCTCGAGGCGTCCGCGGCCGGAGAGCTGGCCCGCTCCGTCGTCGAGCAGGGCGCGGAGTACGGCCAGAACGAGACGCTGGCCGGCGTCTCGCTCAACCTCGAGTTCGTCTCCGCCAACCCGACCGGCCCGCTGCACATCGGCGGCGTGCGCTGGGCAGCCGTGGGCGACAGCCTCGCGCGCGTGCTCCAGGCGTCCGGCGCGTCCGTCGCCCGCGAGTACTACTTCAACGACCACGGCGCGCAGATCGACCGCTTCTCGCGCTCGCTGCTCGCCCGCGCGCTGGGCCAGGACGCGCCCGAGGACGGGTACGGCGGCCAGTACATCAGCGAGATCGCCGAGCAGGTGGTGGCCGACGCCCTGGCCGCCGGCGAGCCCGACCCGCGCACGTTGAGCGCGAACGAGGCCAACGAAGCTTTTCGGGCTCGCGGCGTCGAGCTGATGTTCGCGGAGATCCGCAAGTCCCTCGAGGACTTCGGCGTCCACTTCGACGTCTACTTCCACGAGGACTCGCTGCACGAGTCGGGCGCCGTCGACCATGCGATCGCCCGCCTGCGCGAGCTCGGCCACATCTTCGAGGCCGACGGCGCGGTGTGGCTGCGCACGACGACGTTCGGCGACGACCGCGACCGCGTGATCATCCGGTCCAACGGCGAGGCCGCGTACATCGCCGGCGACATCGCGTACTACCTCGACAAGCGCGAGCGCGGTTTCGACCGCGTCGTGATCATGCTCGGGGCCGACCACCACGGGTACATCGGTCGCATGATGGCGGTCTGCGCCGCGTTCGGCGACACCCCCGGCGTCAACCTCGAGATCCTCATCGGGCAGCTGGTGAACCTGGTCAAGGACGGCGCACCCGTCCGGATGAGCAAGCGCGCCGGCACCGTCGTCACCATCGACGACCTCGTCGACGCCGTCGGCGTGGACGCGGCCCGGTACGCGCTGGCGCGCTCGTCGGCGGACTCGAGCATCGACCTCGACCTGGACCTGCTGACGCGCGCGACGAACGAGAACCCGGTGTTCTACGTCCAGTACGCCCACGCGCGCACGTCGAGCGTGGCCCGCAACGCGGCGGACGCCGGCGTGCGCCGCGAGGACGGCTTCGACGCCTCGCTGCTCGACCACCCGAGCGAGTCGGTGCTGCTGGGGCAGATCGCGGAGCTCCCGCGGGTCGTCGCACAGGCTGCCGAGCTGCGCGAGCCGCACCGCGTCGCGCGCTACCTGGAGGAGCTCGCCGGGTCGTACCACAAGTGGTACGACCAGAAGCGCCGCGTGGTCCCCGAGGGCGACGAACCCGTCACCGACGCGCACCGCACCCGGCTCTGGCTCAACGACGCCACCCGCCAGGTCCTCGCGAACGGGCTAGGCCTGCTCGGCGTCACCGCCCCGGACCGCATGTGAGCACCTCGATCCCCGGCGAACCCTGGTCCGCCGGTGTCGCGAGGGCGGCCGACGGCGTCGTGAGCGTCGGCGGCGTCGACGTCCGGATGCTCGCCACCGCGCACGGCACGCCCGCCTACGTCCTCGACGAGGCCGACCTGCGTGCCCGCGCCCGGGGCTACCGGCGCGCGTTCGAGGCGGCGTTCGCCGAGATCGGCGCCGGCGTCGACGTGTACTACGCGGGCAAGGCGTTCCTGTCGGTCGCGGTCGCGCGCTGGGTGCACGAGGAGGGCCTGCGCGTCGACACGGCCACGGGCGGCGAGCTCGCCGTCGCGCTGCGCGCCGGCGTCCCCGGCGCGGACATCGGCCTGCACGGCAACAACAAGTCGGACGCGGAGATTGCGCGGGCGCTCGACGCCGGGGTCGGCCGGATCATCGTCGACTCGCTGGTCGAGATCGAGCGGGTCGCCGACGCCGCCTCCGTCGACCGACCCGCGCCCGTGATGGTCCGCGTGACCACGGGCGTGCACGCGGGCGGCCACGAGTACATCTCGACGGCCCACGAGGACCAGAAGTTCGGCCTCTCGATCGCGTCGGCGCAGGGCGACAGCCCGGCCATGCGCGGACTGCTCGCGGTGCTGGCGCGGCCCGAGCTGCGGCTGCTGGGCATCCACTCGCACATCGGCTCGCAGATCCTCGACCCGTCGGGCTTCGAGGTCGCCGCGCGCGCGGTGCTGACGCTGCGCGCCCAGCTGGCCGAGCGGACCGGCGTGCTGGTCGACGAGGTCGACCTCGGCGGCGGCTACGGCATCGCGTACCTGCCCGGGGAGGTCGCGCTCGACCCCGACCGGATCGCCAAGGACGTCGCGGCCTCGGTCGCGGCGAGCGCCGCGGAGCTCGGCACGCCGCTGCCGCGGTTCGCCATCGAGCCCGGCCGCGCGATCGTCGGCCCCGCCGGCCTCACGCTCTACACGGTCGGCACGGTCAAGCCCGTCCGGATCGAGGACGGACGCACCCGCACCTACGTGTCCATCGACGGCGGCATGAGCGACAACATCCGGCCCGCCCTCTACGGGGCGCAGTACCACGCGGAGGTCGTCGGCCGGCTCGCGAGCGGCGACACCGTGCTCGCGCGCGTCGTCGGCAAGCACTGCGAGAGCGGCGACATTGTCGTGCACGAGGTGCAGCTGCCCGCCGACGTCCGCGCGGGCGACCTGCTGGCGGTCGCCGCGACGGGCGCCTACGGGCGGTCGATGGCGTCGAACTACAACCACGTCCCGCGCCCGCCGGTGGTAGCCGTCGCCGACGGGACCTCCCGGGTCCTCGTGCGCCGCGAGACCGAGGACGACCTGCTGGCGCTCGACCAGGGCTGACCGGACCCGCGCTCCCTCGACCGGTGGCTGCGCCTGCGCGTGGCGGTGCCCGACCACCCGTCGGACCACCCGTCCCGCCAGGCGGACGCACCCCTATCCTGGGTCCGCTCCCGCCCGCTCCGACTGGAGGCCCCGTGTCCTCGCCCGTGCCTGCCGCCCACCCGCCCCTGCGCGTCGCCGTCCTCGGCTGCGGCGTGGTCGGCACGGAAGTGGTGCGGCTGCTCACGACGCAGGCGTCGGACCTGGCCTCCCGGGTCGGGACGCCGCTCGAGCTGGTCGGGGTCGCGGTCCGCGACGTCGACGCCCCCCGCGACGCGATCGTCGACCGCGCGCTGCTGACTGCCGACGCCGAGTCGCTCGTCGAGCGCGCCGACGTCGTGGTCGAGGTGATGGGCGGGATCGAGCCCGCACGGAGCCTGCTGCTGCGGGCGATCGCCGGCGGCGCGTCCGTGGTCACCGCCAACAAGGCGCTCCTCGCGCAGGACGGTCCCACGCTCTACGCCGCTGCCGACGAGGCGGGCGTGGACCTGTACTTCGAGGCCGCCGTCGCCGGCGCCATCCCGATCGTGCGCCCGGTGCGCGAGTCGCTCGCGGGCGACCGCGTGACCCGCGTGCTCGGCATCGTCAACGGCACCACCAACTACGTGCTCGACAAGATGGCGTCGGAGGGCCTCGACCTCGACCAGGCGGTCAAGGAGGCCCAGGCGCTGGGCTACGCCGAGGCGGACCCGACGGCCGACGTCGAGGGGTACGACGCCGCGGCCAAGGCGGCCATCCTCGCCTCGCTCGCCTTCCACACGCGCGTGTCCATCGACGACGTGTCCCGCGAGGGCATCACGTCGCTGACGGCCGACGACGTCCTGTGGGCGCAGCGCACCGGCTACGTCCTCAAGCTCCTCGCCATCGCCGAGCGCGGGGTCATCGACGACACAGCCGGCGCGCCTGTCGAGGGCGTGCAGGTCCGGGTGCACCCCGCGCTCGTGCCGGTCGGCCACCCGCTGGCCGGTGTGCGCGGCGCCTACAACGCGGTGTTCGTCGAGGCCGAGGCCGCCGGCGAGCTCATGTTCTACGGGCGCGGCGCGGGCGGGGAGCCCACGGCGTCGGCCGTCCTGGGCGACGTCGTCTCCGTGGCCCGCCACCGCGTGCTCGGCGGCAAGGGCCCCGTCGAGTCCCGGTACGCCGAGCTGCCCGTGCTTCCCGCTTCCGCCGCGCGGACCCGGTACCAGGTCCGGCTCGAGGTCGCGGACCGTCCGGGCGTCCTCGCTCAGGTGGCCACCGTTCTCGCGTCGCACGACGTGTCGATCGAGGCCGTGCGCCAGTCGCCGGTGAAGGAGACGCCCGACGCCGACTTCGCGCGCCTGGTCATCACCACGCACGTCGCCCCCGAGCACGCGCTGCGCAGCACCGTCGACGCCATCGCCGGCCTCGACGTCGTCCGCCGTGTCGTGTCCGTCCTGAGAGTCGAGGGAGCCTGATGGCCCACCAGTGGCGCGGCGTCATCGCCGAGTACGCCGACCGCCTGCCCGCCCACGTCCAGGAGCGCATCGTCACGCTGGGGGAGGGCGGCACGCCGCTCGTCCCGTCGCCGACGCTCTCGCAGCGCACGGGCGCCGAGGTGTTCATCAAGGTCGAGGGCATGAACCCGACCGGCTCGTTCAAGGACCGCGGCATGACGACGGCGATGTCGGCCGCGGCCGGCCGCGGCGCCAAGGCCGTCGTCTGCGCGTCCACGGGCAACACGTCGGCGTCGGCCGCGGCCTACGCCACGCGCGCCGGCATGGTCTGCGCGGTGCTCGTGCCGGACGGCAAGATCGCGATGGGCAAGCTGAGCCAGGCCGTCGCGCACGGCGCCACGCTGCTGCAGGTCGACGGCAACTTCGACGACTGCCTGGTCGCCGCCCGCAAGCTGGCCGAGGCGTACCCGGTCGAGCTGGTGAACTCGGTCAACCCCGACCGCATCGAGGGCCAGAAGACGGCCGCGTTCGAGATCGTCGACGCGCTGGGCGACGCCCCGGACATCCACGTGCTACCCGTCGGCAACGCCGGCAACATCACCGCGTACTGGAAGGGCTACCGCGAGTACGCGGGCCTCGACGCCGGCGCGGAGCACACGGCCCTCGCCACGCGCACGCCGATCATGTGGGGCTTCCAGGCCGCGGGCGCCGCCCCCCTCGTCAAGGGCCACCCGATCGACCACCCCGAGACCATCGCCACGGCGATCCGCATCGGCAACCCCGCGTCCTGGCTGCAGGCCGAGGAGGCGCGGGACTCGTCCGGCGGCCTCATCGAGGCGGTCACCGACGAGGAGATCCTCGCCGCGCACCGCGTCCTGTCCGCCKAGGTCGGCATCTTCGTGGAGCCCGCGTCGGCGTCCGGCGTGGCGGGCCTGCTGCGTCTGAGCGACGAGGGTCGCGTGCCGGCCGGCGCGCGGATCGTCATCACGGTGACCGGGCACGGCCTCAAGGACCCGCAGTGGGCGCTGCGCACCCCGGACGGCGGCGACGTCGTGCCGGTGCGGATCTCGTCGGACGTGGTGTCCATCGCCACCGCCCTCGGCCTGGACTGAGGCCCGCGATGCGCCTGGGTGCGGACCACGTCCGCGTCCGCGTCCCCGCCACCAGCGCCAACCTCGGACCGGGGTTCGACGCGCTGGGCATCGCCCTCGGGCTGTACGACGAGCTCGAGGTGCGGGCGCTCGCCTCGCCGGGCGTCAAGGTGGAGGTCACGGGCGAGGGGGCCGGGCAGGTTCCCGACGACGAGCAGCACCTGGTCGTCAGCTCGCTGCGGGCCGCCCTCGACCTGGTCGGTGCGTCGCAGACCGGCCTGCACCTGGTGTGCCACAACCGGATCCCGCACGGCCGCGGTCTCGGCTCGTCCGCCGCGGCCGTCGTCGCCGGCATCGTCGCGGCCCGCGGGCTGATCGCGGACCCCGACGCTCTGTCCGACGACGTCGCGCTCGACCTCGCGGCGCGGATCGAGGGCCACCCCGACAACGCCGCGCCCGCGGTGCTCGGCGGCGCGACCCTCGCCTGGCACGACGAGCGGTTCCGGGCGGTGGACCTCGCGGTGCACGACGATCTCGCGCTGCTCGCGGTCGTCCCACCGCACCACCTCTCCACGAAGGCCGCCCGCGGAGTCCTTCCGGCGACGGTCTCCCACGCCGACGCCGCGTTCCAGGCGGGCCGGTCCGCGCTGCTGGTCGAGGCCCTCGGCCGCCGCCCCGACCTGCTGCTGGCCGCCACGCAGGACCGGCTGCACCAGGAGTACCGGCGCACGGTGATGCCGGGCTCGCTCGCGCTCGTCGACGTCCTGCGGGCCCACGGCGTCGCCGCGGTCGTGTCCGGCGCGGGGCCGACGGTCCTGGTGCTCGCGCGGCGGCTCGGGAGCACGAACCCCGCCGAGGGCGTCGTGTCGACCGACGCAGACGATGCCGTGCGTGCCGCGTTCGGCGGTGCCATGGGGGGCTGGCAGATCCTGCCGCTCCCGGTGGATCGCGAGGGCGCGACCGTCCAGCGGGTGGGTTGACCGGGTGAAGTACGCGCCGGTCGTTCACCCGGGAGGGTGGCCAAGCCGACAGTGATAGCATCGATGCGTTCCCCGGATCTCGTCCTCCGGTGGCCCGTGTCGTCAGTGACCGGCCGCCTCAGAGTGAGTAGACGATCCGGGAACGATCCAGCCCACCGTGCGCAGACGTCGTCGTACGCAGTGTGTGTGGCTCCAGCACCGTCTCGGTCACCGCGACCGGACGTCGGCCGATCCCCGTCCCATCGGGTCCCGGCCACCGACGAGGGGAAGGGTCCTTCGTGACAGACACCATCGAGCCCGCCGTGAGCACGTCCGGCGGGTCCGCCCGCGGCGCCGGGATCTCGGCGCTCCGCCTGCCCGAGCTGCAGGCGATGGCGTCCGAGCTGGGCGTCAAGGGCACGTCCAAGATGCGCAAGGGTGACCTCGTCCAGGCCATCTCGGACGCCCGCGGCGGCTCTCGGCCGCAGGCCCTCGAGCCGCGCCGTGCCGAGACCGTCGCGGTGGCCGAGGCCCCTGTGCGTCGCGGTCGCGCGCCGCGCACCGACGCGCCCCAGCTCGACCTGACGGTCGACGTCCCCGCCGCCTCGCAGGACGTCGCCCCCGCGCAGGAGCGCCCCGCACGTGCGCCGCGCGGCGACGCGCTGGCCGGCCTCGAGGCCGCGCTCGACGCCAAGCTCGCGCCCGTCGAGCACCGCGACGACCGTGCCGCGCGCGCCGCCGACGCCGTCGGGGGAGTGACCGKGGAGCGGCGCTCGCGCCGGGCCGGTCGCGGCGCCGGAGCCCCGCAGGGCGACGAGGCCGACCGCGCCCAGACCAACGGCCAGCCGACCCAGGCCAACGGCCAGGAGCGTCAGCAGCGCGACACCCAGCAGGGCGAGCGCCAGGGCAGCCAGCAGCGCGACACCCAGCAGGGCAACCGTCAGCAGGGCGGCACCGTCCAGCAGGCCAACCCGCAGCAGGGCACGCAGCCGCGCCGCGACCAGGACGAGGACGGCCTCGACGAGCGCGGCGGCCGTCGTCGGCGCTCGCGTGACCGCTACCGCGACCGTGACCGGGACCGCAAGGGCCGCGGCACGCGCGGCCGTCCAGGCCCCGGCGAGCTCGCCGGCCTGGACGACATCGAGGTCAACGACGACGACGTCCTGCTTCCCGTCGCCGGCATCCTCGACCTGATGGACAGCTACGCGTTCGTCCGCACCACGGGCTACCTGCCCAGCGCGAACGACGTGTACGTCTCGCTCAACCAGGTCAAGCGCTACGGCCTGCGCCGCGGCGACGCCGTGACCGGCGCGGTGCGCCAGCCCCGCGAGGGCGAGCAGCAGCCGCCGCAGGGCAACCGGCCCAGCAAGTTCAACGCGCTGGTCCGCCTCGACTCGGTCAACGGCCTGGAGCCGGACGGCGCCCGCGTGCGCCCCGAGTTCAACAAGCTCACGCCGCTGTACCCGCAGGAGCGCCTGCGCCTCGAGAGCGACTCCGGCAAGCTGTCGCCGCGCGTGATCGACATCGTGGCGCCCATCGGCAAGGGCCAGCGCGGCCTGATCGTCGCGCCCCCCAAGGCGGGCAAGACGATCATCATGCAGCAGATCGCGAACGCGATCACGACCAACAACCCCGAGGTCCACCTCATGGTCGTGCTCGTCGACGAGCGCCCCGAAGAGGTCACGGACATGGAGCGGACGGTCAAGGGCGAGGTCATCGCCTCGACCTTCGACCGCCCCGCCTCGGACCACACGATCGTCGCCGAGCTCGCCATCGAGCGCGCGAAGCGCCTGGTCGAGCTGGGCCAGGACGTCGTCGTGCTGCTGGACTCGCTGACCCGGCTCTCGCGGGCCTACAACCTGGCCGCCCCGGCGTCCGGGCGCATCCTGTCGGGTGGTGTCGACGCCTCGGCGCTGTACCCGCCCAAGCGGTTCTTCGGCGCGGCCCGCAACATCGAGCACGGCGGCTCGCTCACCATCCTCGCCTCGGCGCTGGTGGAGACGGGCTCCAAGATGGACGAGGTCATCTTCGAGGAGTTCAAGGGCACCGGGAACATGGAGCTCCGGCTCTCCCGCGGCCTGGCCGACAAGCGCATCTTCCCGGCGGTCGACGTCAACGCGTCGGGCACCCGCCGCGAGGAGATCCTCATGCCGCACGACGAGCTGAAGATCATCTACAAGCTGCGCCGCGTCATGGGTGCGCTCGACCAGACCCAGGCCATCGAGCTGCTCATCGGCAAGCTCCGCGAGACCAAGTCGAACGTCGAGTTCCTGCTCCAGGTGCAGAAGACGACGCCCGGCAGCGACTGACCTGACGTGCGCGCGGCCCCGTTCCCCGGTCAGGGGAGCGGGGCCGTCGTCGTCCCGCTACCGTGCACTCGTCCGCTGCGCACCCAGGAGGCGTTTCGATGGCGAAGTCGTGGAGCACACCCCCGCGCGAGGTCCTGCGCGTCAGGCCCGGGTACGACCTGGCGAGAGCGGACCTGTCCGCGACGCCCGGCTGGGAGCACAGCGAGGAGGCGGCCGACAAGCGGCTGGTCGCCGACGGGGAGCACCTGAGCGACGCGCAGGAGCGGCTCTTCGCCCAGGGCCGGGCGGGTGGCAACCGCTCGGTGCTGCTGGTCCTGCAGGGCATGGACACCGCGGGCAAGGGCGGGATCGTCCGGCACGTGCTCGGCCTGGTGGACCCGCAGGGCGTCCAGCTGCACTCCTTCGGGGTGCCGACGGAGAAGGAGCGGTCGCAGCACTATCTCCAGCGCATCCGCGAGGCGCTGCCCAGCGGCGGGCACATCGGGGTGTTCGACCGGTCGCACTACGAGGACGTGCTGGTGGTGCGCGTGAACAAGCTGGTGCCGCCCGAGGTGTGGGAGCCGCGGTACGACGAGATCAACGCGTTCGAGCAGGAGGTCGTCGACTCGGGCACGGTGATCGTCAAGGTGGCCCTGCTCGTCTCGCCCGAGGAGCAGAAGGCCCGGCTGCGCGAGCGCCTGGAGCGCCCGGACAAGTACTGGAAGTTCAACCCCGGCGACATCGACGAGCGGGCCAAGTGGCCGGCGTACCGGGAGGCGTACCAGGCCGTCCTCGACCGCACGAGCACGGACCACGCGCCGTGGTACGCGGTGCCGGCGGACAACAAGTGGTACGCCCGGCTGGCGGTCGGGCGCCTGCTGCGCGACGCGCTCGAGGGCCTGCACCTCGGCTGGCCACCTGCGGACTTCGATGTCGAGGAGGAGCTGGCCAGGCTCGACGCGCAGGCGTTCTGAGCGGCGTGACGCACCTCATGGGGCGAGCGCCGCGGGATGATTTCGGGCGGTCCCGCTGTTCTGGCACAATGGTTCGCTGGTCTGCGGTTCACCGGCGCCGTCTCGCGCGTCCGGACCCGGAGACATCCACCCGAGGAGAAGTTTTCGTGAAGGCTGACATCCACCCCGCGTACGTCCTGACCGAGGTCACCTGCACCTGTGGCAGCACCTTCGTCACGCGTTCGACCGTGACCTCCGGCAAGATCCACGCCGACGTCTGCAGCGCCTGCCACCCGTTCTACACGGGCAAGCAGAAGATTCTCGACACCGGTGGCCGCGTGGCCCGGTTCGAGGCGCGCTACGGCAAGAAGGCCGCCAACTAGCACTCCCGCAGCGCCGGTGCCCGGCGCGGACGACCGCCCTCCATGGCGGTGTCCGCGAGGGCACCGGCGCTGCGTCGTTGTCGGAGCCCGATCGAGCCAGAGGACACGAGGATGAGCGAGGCATTCGCCGCCGCCGAGCCGCTGCTCGCCGAGCACGCGCAGATCGAGGCTCAGCTGGCCGACCCCGCGGTGCACGCTGATGCGGCGAACGCGCGCAGGCTGGGCCGCCGGTACGCCGAGCTCGGCCGGGTCGCGCAGGCGTACACCGCGTGGCGGGCGGCGGCCGACGACGCCGACGCCGCGGCCGAGCTGGCCGAGGTCGACGAGAGCTTCGCCGCCGAGCTGCCCAGCCTGCAGGAGGCCGCGAACGCAGCGTCCGCCCGGCTGCGCGAGGTACTCATCCCGCGCGACCCCGACGACGCGCGGGACGTGATCCTCGAGGTCAAGGCGGGGGAGGGTGGCGAGGAGTCCGCCCTGTTCGCCGCGGACCTGCTGCGGATGTACACGCGGTACGCGGAGAAGATGGGGTGGGCCACCCAGCTGCTCGGCGCCACCGAGTCGGACCTCGGCGGCTACAAGGACGCCCAGCTGGCGATCAAGGCCCGCGGTACGGTCGCGCCCGAGGACGGCGTCTGGGCGCACCTGAAGTACGAGGGCGGCGTGCACCGCGTCCAGCGGGTCCCCGTCACCGAGTCGCAGGGCCGCATCCACACGTCCGCGGCCGGCGTCCTGGTGTTCCCCGAGGCCGAGGACGAGGCCGAGGTCGCCATCGACGCGAACGACCTGCGCATCGACGTGTACCGCTCCTCCGGCCCGGGCGGGCAGTCGGTCAACACCACCGACTCCGCCGTCCGCATCACGCACCTGCCCACGGGCATCGTCGTGTCCATGCAGAACGAGAAGTCGCAGCTGCAGAACCGGGAGGCCGGAATGCGGGTGCTGCGCGCCCGGATCCTGGCCGCCCGCCAGGAGGAGGCCGCGGCCGCCGCGAGCGAGGCCCGCCGGTCGCAGGTCCGCACGGTCGACCGCTCGGAGCGCATCCGGACGTACAACTTCCCGGAGAACCGCATCGCCGACCACCGCACGGGCTACAAGGCGTACAACCTCGACACCGTCCTGGGCGGCGAGCTGGGGCCCGTGCTGCAGTCCGCGATCGACGCCGACGAGGCCGCCCGCCTGGCCGCGGCGGGCGACTCATGACCGGACCCGACATGCGCGCGCTGGTCGAGGGTGCGACGCGGCTGCTCGCCGAGGCCGGCGTGCCATCGCCGCGGCACGACGCGACGGCGCTGGCCGCGCACGTGCTCGGGCGGGAGCGGCTCGAGCTCGCGGTGGCGCCGCTGGTGCCGGACGGCTTCGCGGAGAAGTTCGCGGGCCTCGTCGAGCGGCGCCGCCTGCGCGAGCCGCTGCAGCACCTCGTCGGCACCACCGGTTTCCGCTACCTGACCCTGCTGGTCGAGCCGGGGGTCTTCGTCCCGCGGCCGGAGACCGAGGTGGTCGCGCAGGTCGCGATCGACGAGGCGGCCCGGCTCACCGACCCGCTCGTCGTCGACCTGTGCTGCGGCGCCGGCGGCATCGCCGTGGCGGTGGCCACCGAGGTTCCCGGCGCGCGGGTCGTCGCGGTGGACCTGTCGCCCGAGGCCGTGGACCTCACGCGGCGCAACGCCGAGCACAACGGCGCGACCCTGCGCGTCGAGCACGGCGACGTCGCCGACCCGACGCTGCTGAGCGAGCTCGACGGCACGGTCGACGTGCTCGTCGCCAACCCGCCCTACATCCCGCCGGACGCCGAGCCGGTGGATCCCGAGGTGCGCGACCACGACCCCGACCTCGCCCTCTACGGCGGTGGCGTCGACGGCCTGGAGGTGCCGCGCGCGGTCCTGCGCGCCGCCGCGCGGCTGCTGGTCCCGGGCGGGCTGCTCGTCATGGAGCACGCCGAGGTGCAGGACGCCGCCGCGCGCGCCGACGCGCTCGCCATGGGCGCGTTCGTCGACGTCGAGTCCCGCCCGGACCTCACCGGCCGCCCCCGGATGCTCGTCGCGCGCCGGGACCCTCGCCTCCACGTGACAGACTCGGCGCCGTGAACGACCGGATCACCCCCGCGAGCGACCCCACGACCTGGGGCCCCGCGCTCGACGAGGCGGTCAACGCCCTGTCGCGCGGCGGCCTCGTCGTGCTGCCGACGGACACGGTCTACGGGATCGCCGCCGACGCCTTCACCCCGCCCGCCGTGCAGGCGCTCCTCGACGCCAAGGGCCGGGGCCGACAGATGCCCCCGCCGGTGCTCATCCCGGACGTGCGCACGCTCGACGGCCTGGCCACCGACGTGCCGGCGGGCGCGCGAGCCCTGGCCGAGGCGTTCTGGCCGGGCGGGCTGACGCTCATCGTCCGCGCGCAGCCGTCGCTCGCCTGGGACCTGGGGGAGACGCGCGGCACGGTCGCGCTGCGCGTCCCCGACCACGAGACCGCCCTGGCGCTGCTGCGCCGCACGGGTCCGCTCGCGGTCTCCAGCGCCAACACCACCGGCTCGCCCGCGGCGGTCACGGCCCAGCAGGCGTACGACCAGCTCGGCGAGTCCGTCGCGGTCTACCTCGACGGCGGCGACGCCCCGGGCCAGGTCGCCTCGAGCATCGTCGACGCCACGGGTGCCACGCTGCGGCTGGTCCGGGCCGGCGCGCTGAGCCTCGAGCAGCTGTGCGAGGTCACCCCCGTCGAGGGGACCACCGCGTGAGGGTCTACCTGCTCGCCCTCATGATCTCCGCGACGGTCGCGTACCTGATGACCCCCGTGGCCCGGTGGTGCGCGCTGCGCTGGGGGGCGATCACCGCGGTCCGTGACCGCGACGTGCACGCCATCCCGACGCCGCGGCTGGGCGGCATGGCCATGTTCGCGGGCATCCTCGTCGCGATCATCATGGCGAGCCGGCTGCCGTTCCTCGCCGGCGTCTACTCCAACCCGCGGCCGCTCGTCGGCATCGTGGGCGGCGCCGCGATCGTGTGCGCACTGGGCGTCGCCGACGACATCTGGGACCTCGACTGGCTGACCAAGCTCATGGGTCAGGTGCTCGCGGGAGGGTTCCTGGCCTGGCAGGGCGTGCTCGTCTACCAGCTGCCGACGGGCAGCATGCCGACCCTCGGCTCGACCCGGATGGCGATGTTCCTCACGGTGCTCACCGTGGTCATCGCCATGAACGCCGTGAACTTCGTCGACGGCCTGGACGGGCTCGCGGCCGGGGTGCTGGCCATCGGCGGGACGGCGTTCTTCCTCTACGCGTACCTGCTCACCGAGGGCGCCAACCCGGGCGCCTACGCGAACGCCAACCTGGCCACGCTGGTGCTCGCCGTGCTGGTCGGCGCGTGCATCGGCTTCCTTCCGCACAACGTCTACCCGGCGCGCATCTTCATGGGCGACTCGGGTGCGATGCTGCTCGGCTTCGTGTTCAGCGCCGCGGCCATCGTGGTCACGGGGCAGATCGACCCGGAGCAGGTGCTCCAGCGGCAGCGTTTCCCCGCGTTCCTGCCGATGCTCCTGCCGTTCGCGGTGCTGCTGCTCCCGCTGCTCGACATGGGGCTGGCGATCGTCCGCCGCGTCGGCGCCGGCAAGTCGCCGTTCCACCCCGACCGCATGCACCTGCACCACCGGATGCTGCAGCTCGGCCACTCCCACCGCCGGGCCGTCGCGATCATGTACGTGTGGACCGCGGTGTTCGCCTTCGGGGTCGCCGCCCTCGTCCGCTGGTCGACGACCGTGGTGCTCATCGCCTTCGGCGCAGCCGTGCTCGCCGCCATCCTGCTGACGCTCGGACCGCTGCGCGGCCGGGCCGCCACACCGCCTCTGGAGGCTGCACCACGATGAGCACCACCCCCGCGACCCCGTCGTCGACCGACCTCGTCTTCCGCCAGGCGCTGCGCGACATGCTCCTGCTGCTCAGCGTCCTCACGGTGGCCGGCGTGCTCGTCGGCTACCTCGTCGACGGCCTGCCCGGGGTCTGGGGTGCGCTCATCGGCGTCGGCGTCGCGCTGCTGTTCTCGGGGACCACCGTGATCTCGGTCCAGCGCACCACGCACTCGGCGCCCGCGACCATGATGGCGGTCATCCTCGGCGCCTGGCTGGTGAAGATCATCGTCGTGATCGTGCTGCTCGTGGCGCTCAAGCCGCTCGACTTCTACAACCCCCAGGTGCTGGCCATCGTCATGCTTCTCGGGGTCATCGGGTCGGCCGTCCTGGACGCCCGCGCGGTGTCGCGCGGACGGGTCGGTTACTTCGAGCCGGCGGCGGGTCAGGCACCCTCTCAGGGGCCGTCGGGCAACGCCGGGGCGGGTCCGGACCAAGCCGGTTCATAGGTTAGGCTTCCTCCCATCCAAGACGGCCCGACGCCGTGCTCGTGCCCGCATTGATGCGGCACTCGGCGCCCACGACCACAGGAGACCGCCCTGTTCAGCCTTGCGACGATCCTGCCGCTCGCCGCGGAGGAAGACGGTAGCGGGGGCTTCCACGCCCCGTCGCTCATCGACTTCTTCCCGCCGGCCATCTTGTTCGAGGGCACCCCGTTCGAGATCAACCGGATCATCCTGGTCCGGTTCGTCGCCGTCATCGCGCTGCTGCTGGTGTTCGTCATCGGCGCCCGGCGCGCGAAGCTGGTCCCCGGCCGTTTCCAGAACATCCTCGAGATGGGCCTGGACTTCTGCCGCAACGCGATCGCGTACGAGATCCTCGGTGAGAAAGAGGGCAAGAAGTACGTCCCGATGATCACGACGATCTTCTTCGCCGTGCTCGTCTTCAACATCACCGGCGTGATCCCGTTCCTCAACATCGCGGGCACCTCGGTGATCGGCCTGCCGATCATCTTCGCGCTCTGGGTCTACGTCGTGTACCAGTACGAGGGCGTCAAGAAGTTCGGCGTCGGTGGCTACCTCAAGCACAGCCTGTTCCCCCCGGGCGTCCCGTGGCCCATCTACATCCTGCTGACCCCGGTGGAGTTCCTGCAGGTCTTCATCCTGCGGCCCGCCACGCTGGTCATCCGGCTCCTGGCCAACATGCTCGCGGGTCACCTCCTGCTGGCGCTGTGCTTCGCCGCCACGTCCTTCCTCCTCTTCGAGGCCTCGGCCGGTCTCAAGGCCTTCGGCGTCGTGACCTTCGTCGCCGGCTTCGGGTTCTTCTTGCTCGAGGTCTTCGTCGCAGCCCTGCAGGCGTACGTCTTCGCGATCCTCACGGCCGTCTACCTGCAGATGGCGACCGTCGAAGAGCACTGATCGACCCCGCGACGGCCTGATCCCCGGGTCGTCGCCCGCAACGGACGCGCCGAGCGGCGCGCAGATGAAAGGAACCAGATCCAGTGGAAATCACCGGTCTCGCCCTCGTCGGCTACGGTCTCGCGGCTATCGGCCCCGGCATCGGCCTCGGCATCCTGTTCGGCAAGACGATCGAGGGCATGGCGCGCCAGCCTGAGATGTCCGGCCAGCTGCGCTCCACCATGTTCATCGGTCTGGCGTTCATCGAGATCCTCGCTCTGCTCGCCATCGCCACGCCGTTCTTCTTGAAGTGATCACCGCGCAGCTCGTCGCTGCCGCGCACAGCGTGGCGGCGGCCACCGAGACGGAGGAGATCAACCCCCTCCTGCCGGAGACCTACGACATCGTCTGGTCCCTGGTCATCGTGGTGATCATCGGCCTCGTGTTCATCAAGTACGCCCTGCCGAAGTTCCAGGCGATCCTCGATGAGCGCACGGAGAAGATCGAAGGCGGGCTGCAGCACGCCGAGGCCGCCCAGGCCGAGGCCGCTGCCCTGCGTGCCGAGTACGAGCAGCAGCTCGCCGACGCCCGCACGGAGGCCGCCCGCATCAAGGAGGCCGCCCGCGCCGAGGGCGGTGCCATCGTCACCGAGCTCAAGGCGAAGGCAGCCTCCGAGGCGGCGCGTACGGTCGAGACGGCCCAGCGCCAGATCGAGGCCGAGCGTCAGCAGGCGGCGGTCTCGCTGCGTGCCGACGTGGGTGCGCTCGCCACCGACCTCGCCTCCAAGATCGTCGGCGAGTCGCTCGAGGACGCCGCGCGGCAGTCGCGCGTGGTCGACCGCTTCCTGGCCGACCTCGAGGCGTCCACGGCAGCGACGAGCGCAGGCAAGGAGAACTGATGCGCGGCACGAGTCTGGCGTCCCTGTCCGCGGCACAGGTCCGGTTCGAGCCGGTGCTGGCCGCGGCGGGCACGCAGGCGATCACGCTCGGCGAGCAGCTGTTCGCCGTCGTGGACGCGCTGGACTCCTCGGGCTCGCTGCGGCGGACCCTGTCGGACCAGTCCATCGAGTCGGGCGCCAAGGCCGGCCTGGTGGCGGGCGTGCTCGCCCGGTCCGACAAGCGCGTCGTCGACGTGGTGACCCTGCTCGCGCAGGCGCACTGGTCGTCGGCCGAGGACCTGGTCGACGCCGTCGAGCGGCTGGGCTTCGACGCCCTGCTCGTGTCGGCGCAGGCCGGCGGGCAGCTCGAGCGGGTCGAGGACGAGCTGTTCCGCATCACGCGGTCGCTCGTCGGCCAGCGCGAGGTGCGGCAGGCGCTGTTCGACCCCCGGGTCCCCGGCGACAAGCGCGCCGACCTGGCGGAGAACCTCCTGCGGGGCAAGGTCGCCGGCGCCACCCTCGCGGTGGCCCGACGCGCGGCGGAGGCCCCCCGCGGTCGCCGCTTCGTCGCGACGCTCGGCCACGTGGCCGATCTCGCAGCCGCCCGTCGTGAGCGCCTCGTGGCATCCGTGACGTCGGGCAGCGAGCTGTCGGCGGCCCAGCTGGAGCGCCTCGGCAGCATCTTGCAGCAGGCGTACGGGCAGGACCTGCAGCTCAACGTGACCGTGGACCCCGAGATCCTCGGGGGACTGCGCATCCAGGTGGGCGCGGACGTGGTCGACTCGACCGTGCTCGCCAGGCTCGCCGACGCACGACGACGACTTGCCAGCTGAGTATCGGCCCCAGGCCGGCCCATCGAACGACGTGTACGACACTTTGACCGCCCGACCGGCGGTCGCGACAGGAGAAGAGCAATGGCTGAGCTGACGATCCGGCCGGACGAGATCCGGGCCGCGCTGGACAGCTTCGTGAAGTCCTACGAGCCGACCGGCGTGGTGTCCGAAGAGGTCGGCCGCGTGACGCTGACCGCCGACGGCATCGCGCAGGTCGAGGGCCTGCCCGGCGCGATGGCGAACGAGCTGCTGCGCTTCGAGGACGGCACGCTCGGCCTCGCGCTCAACCTCGACGTCCGCGAGATCGGCGTCGTCGTCCTGGGCGAGTTCACCGGCATCGAGGAGGGCCAGGAGGTCCGCCGCACGGGCGAGGTCCTCTCCGTCCCGATCGGTGACGGGTACCTCGGCCGCGTCGTCGACCCGCTGGGCCAGCCGATCGACGGCCTGGGCGAGCTGAAGACCGAGGGCCGCCGCGCCCTCGAGCTGCAGGCCCCCGGCGTCATGCACCGCAAGTCGGTCGACGAGCCGCTGCAGACCGGCCTCAAGGCCATCGACGCGATGATCCCGATCGGCCGCGGCCAGCGCCAGCTCATCATCGGCGACCGCCAGACCGGCAAGACGGCCATCGCGATCGACACGATCATCAACCAGAAGGCCAACTGGGAGACCGGCGACCCGAAGCAGCAGGTCCGCTGCATCTACGTCGCCATCGGCCAGAAGGGCTCCACCATCGCCGCCGTCCGCGGCGCCCTGGAGGAGGCCGGCGCGCTCGAGTACACGACCATCGTCGCGGCCCCGGCGTCCGACCCGGCCGGCTTCAAGTACCTGGCGCCCTACACCGGCTCGGCCATCGGCCAGCACTGGATGTACCAGGGCAAGCACGTCCTCATCGTCTTCGACGACCTGTCGAAGCAGGCCGAGGCCTACCGTGCCGTGTCGCTGCTGCTGCGCCGCCCGCCGGGCCGCGAGGCGTACCCCGGTGACGTCTTCTACCTGCACTCCCGCCTGCTCGAGCGTTGCGCCAAGCTCTCCGACGACCTGGGCGGCGGCTCGATGACGGGTCTGCCGGTCATCGAGACCAAGGCCAACGACGTGTCGGCGTACATCCCGACCAACGTCATCTCCATCACCGACGGTCAGATCTTCCTGCAGTCGGACCTGTTCAACGCCGACCAGCGCCCTGCCGTCGACGTCGGCATCTCGGTGTCCCGCGTCGGTGGTGCCGCGCAGGTCAAGGCGATGAAGAAGGTCTCCGGCACGCTGAAGCTGGACCTTGCGCAGTTCCGCTCGCTCGAGGCGTTCGCGATGTTCGCGTCCGACCTCGACGCGGCGTCCCGCGCGCAGCTGACCCGTGGCGCCCGCCTCATGGAGCTGCTCAAGCAGGCGCAGTACTCGCCGTACCCGGTCGAGGACCAGGTCGCGTCGATCTGGGCCGGCACGAAGGGCAAGCTGGACGACGTCCCGCTGGCCGACGTCCGCCGGTTCGAGACCGAGCTGCTCGACCACCTGCGCCGCAACACCGAGGTCCTGTCGACCATCGCGTCGTCCGGCAAGCTCGAGGACGACACCGAGAAGGCTCTCGGCGACGCGATCGACGAGTTCCGCAACGGGTTCCTCGTGGGTGACGGCACGACGCTGGTCGGCTCCGCCGACGACGGCGCCGAGGTCGAGGTCGAGCAGGAGCAGATCGTCCGGCAGAAGAAGGGCTGACCGTGGCAGGTCAGCAGCGCGTCTACCGGCAGCGGATCCGGTCGACACAGTCGCTGAAGAAGATCTTCCGCGCGATGGAGCTCATCGCTGCCTCGCGCATCGGCAAGGCGCGGGACCGGGTGACGGCGGCGACGCCGTACTCCCGGGCGCTGACCCGTGCGGTGTCGGCCGTGGCCACGCACTCCAACGTGACCCACCCGCTCGTCACCGAGCGCTCGGACACCAACCGGGTCGCGGTCCTCGTCGTCACCTCGGACCGCGGCATGGCCGGTGCCTACTCGGCGAGCGCCATCCGCGAGGCCGAGCGCCTCATCGGTCGCCTCACCGAGGCGGGCAAGGAGCCGGTGGTCTACGCCGTCGGTCGACGCGCCATCTCGTACTACGCGTTCCGCGGGCGTGAGCTCGCGGAGCAGTGGTCGGGCAACTCGGACGCGCCGTCGGTCGAGACAGCCACCGAGATCGCGGAGACGCTGCTCGCGGCGTTCCAGGCACCCGTGGACCAGGGCGGTGTCGCGGAGCTGCACGTCGTGTTCACGAACTTCAAGAACATGGTGTCGCAGACGCCGCGCGTGATCCGGCTGCTCCCGCTCGAGATCGTCGAGGGCGTCGAGGCGCGCGACGAGAACGAGGTCCCGCCGCTGTACGAGTTCGAGCCGTCGCCGGAGGCCGTGCTGGACGCGCTGCTCCCGATGTACGTGCGCAGCCGCATCTACACCTGCCTGCTGCAGGCCGCGGCCTCCGAGCTCGCCGCCCGCCAGCGGGCGATGCACACCGCGACCGAGAACGCCGAGGACCTGGTGCGCATGTACACCCGGCTCGCCAACCAGGCCCGCCAGGCCGAGATCACCCAAGAGATCAGCGAGATCGTGTCGGGCGCCGACGCGCTCGCCTCCTGACGACTACGTCCGCACAGAGACGAACCGGAGAAACACCATGACTGCTACCACTACCGAAGCTGCTGTCCAGCACGCGTCCGGTCCTGGCGTGGGTCGGGTCGCGCGGGTCATCGGCCCCGTCGTCGACATCGAGTTCCCGTCCGACCAGATCCCCGAGATCTACAACGCCCTCCAGGTCGACATCGACCTGTCGGCGCAGGGCGAGGGTGAGGCCGAGGGCGCGACGACGATGACCCTCGAGGTCGCCCAGCACCTCGGCGACTCGCTCATCCGGGCCATCGCGCTCAAGCCGACCGACGGCCTGGTCCGCGGCGCGCTCGTGCGCGACACCGGCGAGGCGATCTCGGTGCCCGTGGGTGACATCACCAAGGGCCACGTCTTCAACGTCATCGGCGAGGTGCTCAACCTCAAGGAGGGCGAGAAGCTCGAGATCACCGAGCGCTGGCCCATCCACCGCAAGCCCCCGGCCTTCGACCAGCTCGAGTCGAAGACCCAGATGTTCGAGACCGGCATCAAGGTCATCGACCTGCTCACGCCGTACGTGCTCGGCGGAAAGATCGGCCTCTTCGGCGGTGCGGGCGTCGGCAAGACGGTCCTCATCCAGGAGATGATCCAGCGCGTCGCGCTCAACCACGGTGGTGTGTCGGTGTTCGCCGGCGTCGGCGAGCGCACCCGTGAGGGCAACGACCTCATCGTCGAGATGGAGGAGGCCGGCGTCTTCGACAAGACGGCGCTCGTCTTCGGCCAGATGGACGAGCCGCCGGGCACGCGTCTGCGCGTCGCCCTGTCGGCCCTGACGATGGCGGAGTACTTCCGCGACGTGCAGAAGCAGGACGTGCTGCTCTTCATCGACAACATCTTCCGGTTCACGCAGGCCGGCTCTGAGGTGTCGACGCTGCTCGGCCGCATGCCGTCCGCCGTCGGGTACCAGCCGAACCTCGCCGACGAGATGGGCATCCTCCAGGAGCGCATCACCTCGACGCGCGGTCACTCGATCACCTCGCTGCAGGCGATCTACGTGCCGGCCGACGACTACACCGACCCGGCCCCGGCCACCACGTTCGCGCACCTCGACGCGACCACGGAGCTGTCCCGCGAGATCGCGTCGCGCGGCCTGTACCCCGCCGTGGACCCGCTGACCTCCACCAGCCGGATCCTCGACCCGCGCTACGTCGGCCAGGCGCACTACGACGCCGCGACCCGCGTGAAGTCGATCCTGCAGCGCAACAAGGAGCTCCAGGACATCATCGCGATCCTCGGTGTCGACGAGCTGTCGGAGGAGGACAAGACGGTCGTCGCACGCGCCCGTCGCATCCAGCAGTTCCTCTCGCAGAACACGTACATGGCCGAGAAGTTCACGGGCGTCGTCGGCTCGACGGTGCCGCTGACCGAGACGGTCGAGGCCTTCGGCAAGATCGCCGACGGCGAGTTCGACCACATCGCCGAGCAGGCCTTCTTCAACATCGGTGGCCTCGAGGACCTCGAGCGCAACTGGGCCCGCATCCAGAAGGACTACGGCGTCTGAGCACGCCCATCGCGGGGCGTCGTCACTGACGGCGCCCCGCGCAGTCCCGCACATCATCGAAGGAGGGTCTCGTGGCAGAGTTCGAGGTCGAGATCGTCGCGACCGCCGGCAAGCTGTGGTCCGGAACTGCCTACATGGTCTCGGCCAAGGCGGGCGAGGGTGACATCGGCATCCTGGCCGGTCACGAGCCCGTGCTGTCCGTGCTGCAGCCGGGCGAGCTCCGCGTGTTCCCCACGCAGGGCGCGCAGCCGAAGCGCTGGCAGGTCGAGGGTGGGTTCCTGTCCTTCGACTCGAACCACCTGACCATCGTCGCCGACAACGTCGTCGAGGGCGCCCGCCCCGCGACGCCGGCCGCGCACTAGGTCGTCGCGACGGTGAGCGGCGTCGTCGTCACACTCGGGTGTGTGGTCGTCGTCCTGCTGCTCGCCGTCGCCGCACTCTGGTTCTCACGGGTGCACACCCTGAACCGCCGCGTCGGCTCGTTCTCCTGCGCGGTCGGCCGCACGGCCGACGGGCCCTGGTCGTCCGGCGTCGCGCAGTACGGCGCCGATCGGCTCTACTGGTGGCGGTACCGCTCGCTGGCCACGCGACCCCGTGCGCGCTGGCAGCGCGTGGGCCTCACCGTGGTGGAGCGCCGCGAGCACGGCGCCGGCCTGGTCGTCGTGACGTGCCGGCCGGGGTCCGCGGCCGAGACGGTGCAGCTGCTCATGAGCGCCGAGGCGTACGCCGGCCTCACGTCGTGGATCGAGGCGACGCCCTCGCGCGTCGGCTCGGTCATCTGACCGCCCCTCCTTCTGCACAGTCTGGAAGAGATCCGATGCGTCTCGTCGTCGCGTCCTGCTCCGCGCGCTACAGCGGTCGCCTCAACGCCCACCTGCCGCTGGCCACGCGCCTGCTCGTCGTGAAGTCCGACGGCAGCGTCCTGCTGCACTCGGACGGCGGCTCGTACAAGCCGCTCAACTGGATGAGCCCGCCGTGCACGCTCGCGGTCGCGGAGCCGTCCGACGAGGCCCGCGCCGCGGGGGTCACGCAGGTCTGGACCGTGCAGCACCAGAAGTCCGACGACCGCCTCGAGATCGACCTGTACGCCGTGCAGCACGACTCGGCGCACGAGCTGGGCGTCGACCCGGGTCTCGTCAAGGACGGCGTCGAGGCCCACCTCCAGGAGCTCCTAGCCGCGCAGATCATCCTGCTCGGCACCGGGCACACCCTGGTCCGCCGCGAGTACCCGACGGCCATCGGCCCGGTCGACATCCTGGCCAAGGACCCCTCCGGCGGCACCGTCGCCGTCGAGATCAAGCGCCGCGGGGACATCGACGGCGTGGAGCAGCTGACCCGCTACCTCGAGCTGCTCAACCGCGACCMGCACCTGGCGCCCGTCCGCGGGGTGTTCGCCGCACAGGAGATCAAGCCCCAGGCGCGCGTGCTGGCCACGGACCGTGGCATCGGCTGCCTCGTGCTCGACTACGACGCCATGAAGGGCGTCGACGACTCGGGCTCCCGCCTCTTCTAGCTCTGTCCACGTCACACCGCCGGGCTCTTGAACGTGTTCAGTTGAACGTGTTCAAATGACCGCATGAGCGAGGACACCAAAGCACTCGTGAGGGCCACGGCCCTCCGGCTGTTCCGTGGGCGCGGGTACGCGGCGACGACCATGCGGGCGATCGCGCAGGAGGCGGGCGTCGCCACGGGCAACGCGTACTACCACTTCGCGTCCAAGGACCACCTGGTCCAGGAGCTCTACCTCGACGTGACGCGGGAGCAGGCGGTCGGCGCCCGCCGCGTGCTGGCCGAGGGCGGCGACCTCACGGCACGGCTGCGCGGGGTGATGCTCGCGGCGGTCGACGCCTTCGCCGAGTACCACGCGTTCGGCGCGGAGTTCGTCACGGTCGCCATCCGGCCGGGGTCGGCCGCGAGCCCGTTCTCCGCGGAGTCGTCCGAGTCGCGCGAGCTGAGCCAGGCGGTCTTCCGCGAGCTCGTCGAGGGAGCGTCCCCCGCGGTGCCCACCGGCCTGCGCGCCGAGCTGCCCGAGCTGCTGTGGCTCGCGCAGCTCGGTGTGACGCTCTTCTGGGTCTACGACGGGTCGCCGGGGCAGCGTCGGACGCGGACGCTGGTGGAGGGCGTCGCGCCCCTGATCGGACGCCTGGTCCGGCTGTCCCGGCTGCCGGTCCTGCGTGGCGCGTCGGAAGACGTCCTGGCACTGGTGCGGGCTGTGCGCGGATGAGCGAGCTGACGCCGGCCACGGCGGACGCGGTGCGGGTGGTCGTCGGGCTGGGCACCGTCCTCGTCCTGCCGCTGGGGCTGCGGTTGCTGGGGGACCGCGCGGTGCCGCGGTCCCGGTCGCTGGTGTGGCCCGTCGTCGGGCTCCTCGCGGCAGTGAGCGTCTGGCTCCCGGTGGGCATGCTCGCCGCGGTCCTCGCGGTGCCGTTCGCTCTCGCGACGGTGCTCCTGGCGATGTGCGCCCTGCGCGTCCGTCTGCTGACGACAGCGGTCGCCCTGGCGACGCCGCTGGTCGGGGCCCTGGCGCTGGTGGCCGAGCGGGCGGGCTGGGGGCTGCTGGGGTTCTCGGGCGACTACCTGGCGCTGACCGTCCCGCACATGCTCTTCGCGGGGTTCGGCGCGTGCCTCGTGGCGGGACTCGTGGCGCACGCGGAGGCCTCGCCGCTGACGCGCCTCGCCGCGACCACCGTCCCCCTCGGCGTGCTGCTGGTGCTGGCGGGCTACTTCGTCTCGGACGTCGCCGAGCTGCTGGGCGCCCTGGTGCTCACGACCGGGCTCTGGTGTGCCGCCGCCGCCACGGTCGGGCTCGCCGGGTCGGTCGCTGCCCGGGCGCTCCTGCGGGTCGGCGCGGCAACCGTCGTGGTGTCGATGCTCCTGGCGCTGTGGTGGGCGGTCGGGGAGGCGAGCGGCCTGCCGCACCCGAGCCTGTCGTGGATGGCCGCGACGCACGGCGTCGGCAACGCGCTGGGCTTCGTCCTGTGCACCCTGCTCGGGCTGCGGCTCCTCCCGACCGCGCCCGCGCGGACCGGGCTGACGTACAGCGAGGTCGGCGCCACGCGGATCGGTCCCCTGCCGGCCGGCTACCGGCACCTGCGGGCACGGCACCTGCTGATGCCGGGCGCGACGCCGCACGATCTGGCCGAGCTCGGCGACGCGCTGCTGCGCTGGAGGGTGCACGAGGCCGCCCTCGTCGAGGTGCTCCCGGACGGTCCGGAGGCGATGCCGGGGCTACGGGTCGTGAGCCGTCCCGGGATCGGTCCCGTGGCCTTGTCGGTGCCGTGCGAGGTGGTCTGGATCGAGCGCGGGCCGGACCGCGTGGGGTTCGGGTACGGCACCCTGCCCGGGCATCCGTTCCGCGGCGAGGAGGCGTTCACCGTGGATCGGGACGAGGCGGGAGACCTGTGGTTCGTCGCCACGGCCTTCTCGGTGCCGGACCGCTGGTGGGTGCGGCTGGCCGGGCCCCTCACGGTCGTCGCGCAACGGCTCTACCTGCGGGTGCTCGCGCGGGGGGGCCGTCGGTTGGCCGGCATCCGGCAGCTCCGAGGTGTGTCGTGAGCGCCCCGGGCGTCCGCGGCGCCGGCGCGATCACCGCGCTGTGCCTGCGCTGCCTGGCCGTGCTCGCGGCGGTCAACGGCGCGGCGGCGGTCGTGGCGTTGCTCGTCAGCGGCACCGGTGCGTCGGACGACGTGTCCGCCGGGCTCTACCTGCTGTTCGTCGCGCTCGTGGTGGCGTGCGTGCCGGTCGGACTGGTCGGCATACCGGTCGGCCTCGTGCTCGCGAACCTGCTCCAGGGCTCGTCGCGCGAGTGGGTGCACGTCGCGGCCTTCGCGGTGGTCGGCGCGGTCCTCTCGGTAGCTCTCTGTGCGATGGCCAACCTCCTGGTCGCCAACCCGTGGTTCGCGCTCGTCGCCGCTGCCGAGGGGGCGATCGGCGCCGGCGCGGCGCGGTGGTGGACCGGCCGGGTGCATCTCCGGCGGGAACCGTGGTCCGACGCGCAGGGAGCAGCGTTGCCATGGGGAAGGATTGCCCCGTGAGCACCGACACCTCCCTCGTCCTGCGCGGTCGGCTCGTCACCCCCCGGGGCGTGATCGACGACGGGGTCGTGGTCGTCGACGGCACAACCCTCGTCTGGGTCGGCCCGGTCGACCGCCTGCCGCCCGGGTGGCAGGCCCCGGAGCCGAGCGGCGCCACGATCCTCCCGGGACTGGTGGACCTGCACTGCCACGGAGGCGGCGGCGCGAGCTTCCCGGACGCGGTCGACGCCGACGACGCCCGACGCGCGGTCGACGAGCACCGCCGGCACGGCACGACGAGCCTGGTGGCGTCGCTGGTCACCGCCCCGGCGGACGTCCTGCTCGAGCGCGCGGCCCTGCTCGCCGGCCTGGCGGACGCCGGGGAGATCGTCGGCATCCACCTCGAAGGGCCGTTCCTGTCGGCGGACCGCTGCGGCGCGCAGAACCCCGCGGACATGCAGGCGGGCGACCCCGGGCTCGTCCGGCGGATCGCCGGGGCCGCCGGCGGGCACCTGGTGACCATGACCGTGGCACCCGAGGTGCCCGGCGCAGAGCAGGCCATCGAGGCCCTGGTCGACGTGGGCGCGGTGCCGTCGATCGGGCACACCGACGCGTCGGCGGAGCAGGTGGACGAGGCGGTCGATCGCGGTTTCGACCTGCTGGCCGCACGCCGCAACGGTCGCCTGACCGCCACGCACCTGTTCAACGGCATGCGCCCCCTGCACCACCGCGACCCCGGACCGATCGCCGCGTGCCTGGCGGCCGCCGCCCGAGGGGAGCTGGTGGTCGAGCTCGTCGCCGACGGGACCCACCTGGCCGACGGGACCGTCCGCTCGGTCTTCGACCTGCTGGGCGCCGGCTCGATCGCGCTGGTCACGGACGCGATGGCGGCCGCGGGCATGCCCGACGGCGCGTACCGGCTCGGCCCCATGGAGGTCGCGGTCGCGGACGGCGTCGCGCGCGTCGTCGACGACACGGGTCGGCCCGGCGCGATCGCGGGAGGGGTCGCCCACCTGCTCGACGTCGTGCGCAATGTCGTCGCCGCGGGCATCCCGCTGGAGGACGCCGTCCTCGCCGCCGCGACCACCCCCGCCGACGTCCTGGGTCGGCGCGACCTCGGGGCCCTCGCGGCGGGCCGCCGTGCGGACCTCGTCGTGACCGACGACGACCTCCGGCCGGTCCGCGTGCTGCGCGGCGGAGCCTGGGTCTAGGGCATCACCGCAGGTCGGCGCCCCCCACCGCGGCCGCTATCCCCTCGGCGCGGCGGTGCTGGTGCGCGTCGTGAGCACCGGCGCGAGCAGGCGGGTCTCAGCGGGCTCGTTCCCGGTGAGACGGCCGATCGCCATGTCGACGGCGACGCTGCCGATGGTGTGCGCCGGGATGTCCACGGCCGTGAGCGGCTGGGTCTGCCCGAGGGCCACGTCCTGCGGGCAGACCGCGACCACGGAGACGTCGCCGGGCACGTCCTTGCCGCGCGCGCGGAGCGTCTCGAGCACGGCCGGCAGCGCGACCTCGTTGTGGACGATGAGCGCGGTCACGCCCGGCAGGGCCGCCAGCACGCGGTCGACGGCCTCGACCGCGCCGCTGTGCGACGACTCGCAGGTCTCGAACACCGAGTCGATGCCGAGCCGTGCGGCCTCCTGGGTGAACCCGCGGACGAGCCGCGCGGCATAGGTGGTCCGGCGGCTCAGCACCGCCCGCGGGGAGCCGACGAGAGCGATCCGGCGGTGCCCCAGCCCCGCCAGGTGGTCGACGGCCGTGCGCCCGACGGCCTCGAAGTCCAGGTCGACGCAGGAGAAGCCGGTGGCGTCGCGGGGGAGGCCGATGAGCACGGCCGGCTGCCGCTGCCGGCGCAGGATGGCGAGCCGCGGGTCCTCCGCCTCGACGTCCATCATGATCACGGCATCGACCATCGAACCCGCAGCCACCCGCTCGATGCCCTCGTGGTCGTCCTGTGTCAGGAGCAGGACGTCGTGCTTGTACCACCCGGCCCGCGTGACCACGCCGGTGACGAACTGCATGATGACGCCGACGTTGACGTCGACGCGCAGCGGCGCCATGAGGGCCAGCACCTGGGTGCGCTGCGAGGCCAGCGCCCGGGCGCCGGCGTGCGGTCGGTAGTCGAGCTCGCGGACTGCCCGCTCGACGCGGGCGCGGGTCTCGGCGGAGATGGGCCGCTTGCCGGAGAACGTGTAGGAGACGGTGGACACGGAGACGCCCGCGGCCCGCGCCACGTCGTCGATCGTCGCCATCGGATCATCCCCTCGTCGCCTGCCGCGCCCACCTTAGCGAGTCGAATCGCCGTCGAAGCGAAGGCCTCGGGCGGCGCATCTGGACAGTGTTCCTCGAGGCCCCTACCGTATTCTCGTCATCGAAACGCTTCGATGATGCGACCCCCCACGTGAAGGCGACCCGATGAAGTTCACGGACGGCTACTGGCGGCACCTCCCCGGCGTCACGGTCCTGCGTCCCCGCGACGTCGCGGACGTCGTCGTCGGCGAGCACACCCTCACGGTGTACGCCTCGACGGTGCCGCTGACGTCGCGCGGGGACACCCTCAACAAGGCGCTGGTGACCGTCTCGTTCCACAGCCCGATGGACGACGTGATCGGGGTGCGGATCGACCACCACCTCGGCGGCGTCGACCGGGGCCTGTCGTTCGACGTGGCCCACACGGCGGCGGACGTCAAGGTCGTCGATGCCGCGGGTGCTGCCGACGGCGTCGCGACGTTCCAGGCCGGCGGCCTGACCGCGCGCGTGTCGACCCGAGGCCCCTGGCACGTCGAGTTCGAGGCCGACGGTCGGGTTCTCACGTCGTCGACCGCCCGCTCCGTCGGCGTGGTCACCGACGCCCGCGGCGACGCGTACGTGCACGAGCAGCTGACGCTCGGCGTCCGCGAGCACGTCTACGGCCTGGGCGAGCGGTTCGGCCCCCTCGTGAAGAACGGGCAGTCGGTCGACATCTGGAACGAGGACGGCGGCACGTCCAGCGAGCTGGCGTACAAGAACGTCCCGTTCTTCTTCTCCGACGCCGGGTACGGCGTGTTCGTCGACCATCCCGGGCGGGTCTCGTTCGAGGTGGGCTCGGAGGCGGTGTCCCGCACCCAGTTCTCCGTGCCGGGGGAGTCGCTGCAGTACTACGTCATCCACGGCCCGACGCCCAAGGACGTCCTCCGCAGGTACACCGCGCTGACCGGCCGCCCGGCGCAGGTCCCGGCCTGGTCGTACGGGCTGTGGCTATCGACGTCGTTCACCACGCAGTACGACGAGGCGACCGTGATGTCGTTCGTCGACGGCATGGCTGAGCGCGGGCTGCCGCTGAGCGTCTTCCACTTCGACTGCTTCTGGATGCGGGCGTACCACTGGACCGACTTCACCTGGGACCCCGCGACGTTCCCGGACCCGGAGGGCCTGCTGGCCCGGTTGCACGCCAAGGGCCTCAAGGTCTGCGTCTGGATCAACCCGTACATCGCGCAGCGCTCCGCTCTCTTCGAGGAGGGCCGGGCGGCCGGCTATCTGGTCACCCGCGCCGACGGCTCCGTCTGGCAGACGGACCAGTGGCAGTCCGGCATGGGGTTGGTCGACTTCACCAACCCGGACGCGGTGACCTGGTACCAGGGCTACCTGCGACGGCTGCTGGCCCAGGGGGTCGACGCCTTCAAGACCGACTTCGGCGAGCGCATCCCCACGGACGTCGTCTGGCACGACGGCTCCGACCCCGAGCGCATGCACAATCACTACACGCACCTGTACAACCGGGCGGTCTTCGACCTGCTCGAGGCCGAGCGCGGAGAGGGCGAGGCGGTGCTCTTCGCCCGGTCGGCCACCGCGGGCGGCCAGCAGTTCCCCGTGCACTGGGGCGGCGACAGCGAGTCGACGTTCGAGTCGATGGCGGAGACGCTGCGCGGTGGGCTGTCGCTGGCGTCGTCGGGCTTCGGCTACTGGAGCCACGACATCGGCGGCTTCGAGGGCACACCCGACGCCGCCGTGTTCAAGCGGTGGCTGGCGTTCGGCCTGCTCTCGTCCCACAGCCGCCTGCACGGCTCCGACTCGTACCGGGTCCCGTGGGCCTTCGACGAGGAGGCCGTCGACGTCGCCCGGCTGTTCACCCGCCTCAAGCTCTCGCTGATGCCGTACCTGGCCCGCCTGGGGCAGGACGCCCACGAGCTCGGGCTGCCCGTCATGCGGCCGATGGTCCTGGAGTTCCCCGACGACCCGGGCGTCGCCGGCGTCGACACGCAGTACCTGCTCGGCGACAACCTCCTGGTCGCGCAGGTGTTCTCGGCCGACGGCCGGGTCGACGTGTACGTGCCGGAGGGCACCTGGACCTCGCTCCTCACCGGCGAGCGCGTCTCCGGCCCCCGCTGGGTCCGCGAGCGGCACGACCTCCTCTCGCTGCCCCTCTACGTCCGCCCCGACTCGGTGCTGCCCGTCGGTGCGCACGACGACCGGCCGGACTACGCGTGGGCCGACGGCGTGACGCTGCGCCTGTTCGAGCTCGCCGACGGGCACCGCTCGGTCACGCGCGTGGGCGACGCGAGCTTCGTCGTGACGCGCGACGGGGCGACGGTCAACGTCGAGGCGCGAGGCACCGACGCCACCTGGTCGGCCGTCGTTGCTGGTGGCGCCTCGGCCGTCGCTGCCGCCGGGCAGGACACCCTGACGCTGACCATCGTGGAGTGACGCCGCTGGTGCACCCCCGGCGCCGGCCGTCGGCTCGGGGGGTGGCGGGAGCGTTCCCACACTGTGTATCGTATCGTTTCGACAACCCTGGGGTGGGTGCGTGGCAGCGCGGCATTGTTGCCGTCCGTGGACGTCGCAGCCCCACTCAGACTCGCGGCGCCCAGCCCCGCAGCCCGTCCATCGCACCTGTCCGCTCGACCCGAAGGACCCGCTCATGACGACCTCGCGCCCCTCCGGCCGCCAGTTCCCCGCCGACTTCCTCTGGGGCTCGGCCACCGCGTCGTACCAGATCGAGGGCGCCTTCGACGAGGACGGCCGCGGGCCGTCGATCTGGGACACGTTCTCCCGGACGCCCGGCAAGGTGCTCGACGGCGACACGGGTGACGTCGCGGCGGACCACTACCACCGCGTGGCCGAGGACGTCGCGATCATGCAGGACCTGGGCCTGCAGGCCTACCGGTTCTCCATCGCGTGGCCGCGCGTGCAGCCGACCGGCTCGGGCGAGTTCAACCAGGCCGGCCTCGACTTCTACGTCGACCTGGCGGACCGCCTCATCGCCGCGGGCATCAAGCCCGTCGCCACGCTGTACCACTGGGACCTGCCGCAGCCCCTCGAGGACGAGGGCGGCTGGGCCAACCGCCAGACGGCCCTCAACTTCGAGAAGTACGCGCGCAAGCTCGCCGAGGTGCTCGGCGACCGCATCCACCTGTGGACCACGCTCAACGAGCCGTGGTGCTCGGCGTTCCTCGGCTACGCGTCCGGCGTGCACGCCCCCGGCGTTACCGACGACGCCAAGGCCCTCGCCGCGGTGCACCACCTCAACCTGGCGCACGGGCTCGCCGGTCGGGCGATCAAGGACGTGCTCGGCCAGGACACGCCGATCTCGGTGACCCTGAACCTGCACGTGACGCGCGCGGCGACCGACTCCCCGGAGGACGTCGAGGCCAAGCGCCGCATCGACACGATCGCCAACGAGGTCTTCCTGCGCCCGATGCTCGACGGCGAGTACCCCAAGGAGGTCTTCGCCGATACCGAGGCGATCACCGACTGGTCGTTCGTCCTCGACGGCGACCTCGACCTCATCCAGGTCCCGCTCGCGCTGCTGGGCATCAACTACTACTCGACCGGCCGCGTGCAGCAGGGCACGCCCGCCGGCGGCGACGGCACCCCGGGTCCGGACGGTCACCGCTCGTCGGAGAACAGCCCGTGGGTCGGTGCGACGAACGTCGAGTTCCTCCCGCAGCCCGGCCCCTACACCGCGATGGGCTGGAACATCGAGCCGCAGGGCCTCGTCGACCTGCTCCTCGACGTGCACGAGCGCTACCCGAGCGTGCCGATGGCCATCACGGAGAACGGTGCCGCGTTCTACGACGAGGTCAGCGCCGACGGCCGCGTGCACGACGCCGACCGCGTCGCCTACCTGCACGACCACATCGACGCCGTCGGCGAGGCCATCGAGCGCGGCGCCGACGTGCGCGGCTACTTCGTCTGGTCGCTGATGGACAACTTCGAGTGGTCCTACGGCTACGACCGCCGCTTCGGCGTCGTCCGGGTCGACTACGACACCCTCGAGCGCACGGTCAAGGACTCGGGCCGCTGGTACCGCGAGCTCCTGCGCACCGGCACCATCCCGACCCCGGATTCCGCGGCCTTCTGAGACCGCGCGACGGCCGAGCTCCCCTCCGGGCGCTCGGCCGTCGCCGTCTCCACCCGCAACGTCCGCACTCGATGAGGTCCTGACCCCCACAAGCGCGGACGTCCGCGCGCCACCCCACCCAACGTCCGCACTCGATGCGCCCTGACCCCCACAAGTGCGGACGTCCGCGTGCCACCCACCCAACGTCCGCAGATTCGGTCGTCGGGGCGCTCGATCGTGCGGACGTCGCGCAGGGGTGGGGGAGGATGGGGGAGTGGGACGACGATCGACGAAGCGGCCGTACGGCGCCGAGCACGTCGAGCTCGACCTCGACAGGGCGACCGGCGGCCGACGCTCCGAGTCCGCGACCGACGGCGAGTGGGTCGTCCAGCAGGTCCGCGGCTCCGACCGTGCGTTCCGCTGCCCCGGCTGCGACCAGCTGGTGACGCCGGGCACGGCCCACGTCGTCGCGTGGCGGACCGACGGGCTCTTCGGCGAGGCGCTCGACGACCGTCGGCACTGGCACACGTCGTGCTGGCAGGCACGCGCCCGCCGCGGACCCACCCGCCGATGACCCCCGCGTTGCGCGCCCCGAGGATCCTCGCCACCGACCTCGACGGCACCCTGCTGCGCCCCGACGGATCCCTCTCCGCGCGCACGGCGCAGGCCCTGGTCCGGGCCGCCGACGCCGGCATCGAGGTCGTCTTCGTGACGGCACGACCGCCCCGCTGGCTGCGCGACCTGGCGCCGCACGTCGCCGGCCACGGCATCGCCATCTGCGCCAACGGCGCCGCCGTCCTGGAGGTCGGCACGGGCAAGGTCCTCGCGGAGCACGGGATGCCCCCGCACACCGTCGGCGCCATCGCGGACCGCGTCCGCGCGGCCTGGGGAGGCCCCGAGGCGGTGCATCTCGCCGCCGAGAGCGCGGACGGCTTCGCGTACGAGACCCGGTTCCGCTCCATCCACCACGTGCCTGCGGGCAGCCCGACGGCCGACCGGATCGAGGACGTGCTCGCACCGTCGACGTACAAGCTGTTGGTGCGCAGCACGCGGCCGACCACCGACGCCTTTGCCACCGAGCTGGCGGCGGTCGTCGGCGACCTGGCGATCGTGGCGGACTCGGGCGCCGTCGGCCTGGGGGAGATCTCCGGACCCGGGGTCACCAAGGCCGCGACGCTCGCCGACTGGTCGGCGGCCCGCGGCATCGACCCGCACGACGTCTGGGCCGTCGGCGATGCCCCGAACGACCTCTCGATGCTCGGCTGGGCGGGCGTGTCCTTCGCCGTCGCCAACGCGCACCCGACGGTCCTCGCGGCCGCGACGCAGCGGTGCGGCTCCAACGCCGACGACGGTGTGGCCGACGTGCTCGACCTCGCGGGTGCCCTTGCCGAGCGCGGCCTAGGCTCGTCCCGATGACCACGAACACGACCGATCCCGGACTCATCCGCTCGCTCACGGTCCTGCCGGCCGTCCGCCAGGACGTCGAGCTGCACACCGCGGACGGCCTCACGCTCGTCGGCGAGCTGGCACGGCCGGCCGAGAAGCCGCCGGTCGCCACGCTGGTGACGCTGCACCCGCTGCCCACCCACGGCGGCTACATGGACTCGCACGTCTACCGGAAGGCGGCGTGGCGCCTGCCCGCGCTGGCCGACCTGGCGGTCCTGCGTTTCAACACGCGCGGCACGGCCAGCCCCCGCGGTACCAGCGGCGGCGCGTTCGACGGCGGCGTCGCCGAGCGGTACGACGTGCACGCCGCGATCGAGTTCGCCGAGTTCCACGACCTGCCGAAGCGCTGGCTGGTCGGCTGGTCGTTCGGCACGGAGCTGGTGCTCATGCACGGGCGCGACCCGTCGATCGAGGGCGCGATCCTCCTGTCGCCGCCGCTGCACCGGGCGACCGACGCGGACCTCGACGCCTGGGCGGAGTTCGGGAAGCCGCTGGTGGTCCTGGTCCCCGAGCTCGACGACTACCTGCGCCCGGACGAGGCACGACGCCGGTTCGCGCGCGTCCCGCAGGCCGAGGTGATCGGCGTCGGCGGTGCCAAGCACCTGTGGGTCGGCGAGACGGCGGTCCGGCGGGTGCTCGACGAGATCGTCGGGCACGTGCTGCCCGACCACGAGGTCCCGCTGCCCACGCACTGGGCCGGCCCGAGCACGACGGCGGAGGACGACGCATGAGCCTGCACACCTATCGCGAGGGCGGCGACGGCCTGCCGGTCGTCCTGCTGCACGGGTTCCCGCTCGACCACCGGATGTGGGACGGCGTGGCGGCCGCTCTCCCGGCGGGACGCGCCGTGCACGCGGTCGACCTGCTCGGCGCGCCCGGCCGTGCGGACGACCTGCCGGAGCCCACGCTCGAGGCGTCTGCCGACGACGTCGCGACGACCCTGCGCGCGGCCGGCATCGAGCGCGCGGTGGTCGCCGGCCTGTCGATGGGCGGCTACGTCGCGCTCGCTCTGCTCGAGCGGCACCCCGGCCTGGTCGCTGGGCTCGCCCTGGTGGACACGAAGTCGACCGCCGACGCCCCCGAGGCGCGCGCCAACCGGCTCCGCATCGCGGGGGAGGTGGACGCGACCGGCTCGGTCGACGCGGTCCGACCGATGGCGTCGTCGCTCGTGGGTGAGACGACCCGAGCGGCTGATCCCGAGATCGCCGACGAGATCGGCGCCTGGATCGACCAGCAGGAGCCCGCGGGCATCGCCTGGTCGCAGCGAGCGATGGCGGCACGCCCCGATCGGTCGGAGGTGCTCAGCGCTTACCGCGGACCTGTTCTCGTGGTCGTCGGCGACGAAGACACGGTCACGCCGGTCGAGGCCGCCGAGCACCTCGTCGCCACCGCAGCGGAGGCGCGCCTCGTCGTGATCCAGCACGCCGGGCACCTGTCGGCCGTGGAACAGCCCGCCGCGGTCGCAGCGGCCATCGCCGATCTGGCCCAGGCCACCGACTCGGCGTAGCAGGCAGGTCGAGGCGACGTTGGCCGCCGCTAGCGGCTGAGTCCTCTGCCGCTAGCGGCCCAGCACCCGCGTCAGCGCCTCCGACATGTCCAGCGACTCGCCGTCCTTGCCGCCCGCACCGATCACCAGCGGGGGAGCGGACGGCTCCGGCGTGACTCCACGGAAACGCGCGGCCAGGCTCGACGGCGTCGTGAGCACGTAGAACTTTCCGGCCGTGTCGATCGCCACGGTCTCGTCCCGCCGCAGGTACCACCCGGTCAGCGGCGTCTTGTAGCGCGCGCGCCCGTCGTAGCTGCGCGCCGAGAGCTCGACCGGCTGCGGCCCGGAGCGAGTGACCCGCACCAGGAAGGCGTCGATCAGCTCCTGCGCCCGCGCGGACTCGGCGCGCTGCCGCTCGGCCAGCAGCTCACCGTGCGCGGCCGCGGCCGCCCGGCGCTCCTCGCGCCACCGGGCGGCGTCGGACGACGTCTGATCGGTCACCGGGTGCCCTTCCGACGTGCCCGTCAACGGGTCGGCGCGGCTGCGTCGTCCTTCTCGGCGGGCTGCTCGTCGTGGGCTTCGGCACCGGCGTGCTCGTCCGTGACGTCGGTCTTCTCGACGACCACGTCGGACTTCTCGACGACGGCCTCCGGCTCGGGCTTCGGCTCGTCGGACGCATCCGGCTCCGCCACGACGGGGACAGCGGCGGAGACGGGGGCCGGACGCGACTTCGTCGGTCGCGACGCCGGGCGGGCCGGCTTCGCGGGCGAGGGCGCGTCGGCACCCTTGGCCGGCGTCTTGGCCGGAGAAGGAGCAGCCTTCTGCTCCTTCTCGAACGCCGCCTCGGCCCGCGACGCCCGCTCGAGCGTCGCGCGGTCGGGGTTGTGGCCGAGCAGGTTGCGCAGCTCGTCCAGGTAGGAGGTGATCGACTCGCGCTGGCGGTTGAGGTCCTCGACCTGCCGCGTGGCCGACGTGCGCTCGCGCTCCGACTCGATCATGGCGTCGGAGATCTGCTTCTCGGCGTGCTCGCGGGCCTCGGCCACCACGCGGTCGGCGTTCTTGCGTGCGTTCGAGATGAGCTCCTTCGCGTGGTGCTCGGCGTCCGTGCGCACCTTGTCCGCCTGGGCCAGCGCCTTGGCCACCCGCTGCTCGGCCTCGGCCGCGTGCGCCTCCGCGTCGCGCACCAGGCGCTCGGTCTCGGCCCGCGCGGTCTCGTGACGCTCGGCGTCCTCGCGCTCGGCGGCCTCGCGGCGGGACGCGATGGTCAGCTCGGCGTCCGCGAGCTGCTGCTCGGCGGACCGCACCAGCTCGTCGGCGTGGGCCTTCGCCGACGTGGTCAGCTCGGCGGCCGCTCGGCGCGCGTCGGTGAGTGCGCGCTCGGTCTCGAGCCGGGTGCGCTCGCGCAGCTCGGCCGTCTCGCGGTCGGCGGCTGCGCGCAGCTCACCGGTCTCCCGCGCGGTGACCTCCTGCAGCTCGGCGGCCTCCCGCGCCGTGACGTCGCGCAGGTGCGCCGTCTCGTGCGTGGCCCGCTCGCGGAGTTCACCGGTCTCCCGCTCGGCCTGCGCCCGCAGGTCGGCCGCGTACCGCTCGGAGTCGCCGCGCAAGGCGACGACGACCTGCTCGGCGTCGGCCCGCTGCGCCGCGAGCTCGTCGGACGTCTTCGAGCGCAGCTCGCCCGTCTCGCGCTCGGCCTGCGCACGGACGAACGCCGCGTACTGCTCGGCCTCGACCCGCAGGGCCGCGACCTCGGCGGCGACGCGCTGCTGCAGCGCGGCGGCGTCCCGCTCAGCCGCTGCCCGCACCCCGTCGGCGTACTCCTGGGTCTGCACCCGCAGGGAGGTGACCTCCTCGGCGGCCTGCTGCCGCGCGGCACCGACCTCCGCCGCGGCGTCGCTGCGCTGCTGCGCGACGTACCGGTCGACCTCGACGCGCGCCGCAGCGAGCTCGCCCTCCACCCGCTGGCGGAGCTCGGTCGTGTCGGCGTCTGCGCTCTGGCGCAGGTCCTGCGCGTAGCGCTCGGCATCCTCACGCTGCGCGGTCGTCTCGATCTCCGCGCGCGACCGCAGCTCGCTCGCGGTCCGTTCGGTCGCGATGCGCAGCTGCGTGGCCTCGTGCTCGACGCTCGCGCGCAGCGTGCCCAGCTCGCGCTCGAGCGAGCTGCGCCGCTCGCTCTCCTCGGTCGTGATGGCGCTCTGGATCCGCGCGGCCTCCCGCTCGGCGGACCCCACGAGCTCCTCCGCGCGACGCTGCGCGGCGGTCAGGGTGCTCTCGGCCTCCGCCGACGCCGTGGTGCGGACCTCGTCGGCCTCGCGGCGGGCGGTCGCGACGAGCTCAGCGACCTCGTTCTCGGCGCGCGCGCGCAGCTGCCCGGACGAGAGCTTGGCCCGCGCGAGGGCGTCGGCCGCCTGCGCGTTGGCCTGCGTGACGACGTCCGACGACTGCTCCTCGGCGGACCGCAGCAGCTGCTCGATGCGCGAGCCGAGCCCCGAGTAAGTGGGGCGCTCGGCCTCACGGAGCTGGCGGTGCGCCTCGGAGAGCTCGCCGGCCACCTGCATGGCGCGGCCGTCGAGCGACTCGACCTGGGCGCGGGCGTCCGCGAGGGCCTTCTCGAGCCCGCTGATGCGGGCGTCGACGGCTTCGCGTTCGTATCCGCGGAAGTTGACGACGGGGAAGGGGGTCCGGGCGTCGGGCACGAGCAGTCCTCCTGGGCACTGTGACCCCGTGCGAGCTGCCTCGGTCGAGGCGCTCGTCGACTTCGGGAGTCCGCCGGTCAGGATACGCGTGTTCAAGGTGCCGGGGACGGGGGTCCGCGCTCCGACGCACACCTCGGCCGATCCGTCCACTCGATCCCGGTTCGGCCGTGACGTGCGCCTCTGCCTATCCTGGGTTTTTCTTCCCTGGAGGATCCTGCGTGCTCAAGCGACTGATCATCGCCGCCATTGGCGTCGTCGGACTGGTCGTCATCGGTCTCGGCATCGCGTCCGCGACGGTGTGGCGGGCCGACGACGTCCTCGTCGCGACGACGTCGGGCGGACCGCACACGCTCGTCACCGAGCCGGGTGTGCTCGAGCTCGGCGGCGACCCTGTGACCGTGAAGGTGACCGTGCCCGACGACGGCAACGTCGTCCTGGCCGTCGGCCGCGACACCGACGTCGCCGGCTGGGTGGGAACCGACGCGCACGGCACGGTGACGGGACTGTCCGACTGGCACGCGCTGGCTGTCGACGACGTCGCGGCGCCCGCGCCGACGCCCGCACCGACCGACGAGGCAGCGGCACCGCCGGCTGACGCGGCAACCCCGACCCCCTCGGAGAGTGCGGCGCCCGCCGAGGCGCCCGCGGCCGACCCGACCGGCTCCGACCTGTGGGTCGCGGAGGTCACGGGGACGGGCTCCGCCGAGCTGGAGTGGCCCGCCCAGGAGGGGCGCTGGAGCCTGCTCGCCGTCAGCACCGGCGAGTCCGCCCCGACGCTGTCCCTCGAGTGGCCTCGCGTGGTGACGACGCCGTGGCTGTGGCCGTGCGTCCTCCTCGGCACCTTGCTCGTCCTGCTCGCCGCCTGGTTGCTCCTGCGGGACGTCCGCCGCCGCCGGGCAGGGCTCGACGAGCCGGTCTGGCACCCCGTGAACACCGGCGCGATCCCCGCCGTCTCCGTCGCCGTGGGAGACGTCGACGCGGTCCCGGTCCTCACCCGCCGCCAGCTGCGCGAGGCCGAGCAGGCCCGCGCGAGCAAGCCGCGCACGGGCTCCATCTCCCGCGTGCCCGCGCCCGACTCCGGGCAGCAGGCAGCCGTGGACCCGGCACCGACGTCGACGCCGGTCCCGGTGGTGACCAGCCGCCGCGACCTGCGCCCGCCGACCGGCTCGGTCCCGGCCGTTCCCGCGTCCTCCGCTCCGTCCGCCGTGCCCGCCTCGGCGGGCTGGACACCGACCGCCTCAGCCGCAGGCGCCACGACGGCCGCCCGGGCGACTGCTCCTGCGCGGCCCGACACAGCCTCGGCCGAGCCGAGCACCGCACCGCCCCAGTCGGGCACCACGCCGACCAAGCCAGGCGACGCCAAGCCAGGCGATGCCAAGCCGGGCGATGCCAAGCCCGGCACCGCACCGACCCAGTCGGGCACCGCCCCGGCCAAGCCAGGCGACGCCAAGCCCGGCACCGCACCGACCCAGTCGGGCACCGCAACCACCCGGTCGGACGCCCCTGCTCAGCCGGGCGACGATCCTGCTCAGCCGGGCGCCGCGCCCACCGAGCCGGGCACCACCCCGCACGGCCGCCCGTCCTGGGCGCACGCCGCCACGGCCCCGGTCCCGACCACGGCTCCGGTCCCGACCCCCTCCGCACCCACCCCCGCCTCGGTCCCCCGGGGACCCGCGGCGTGGTCGGCTGTCCCCCCGCCGCCCGGCGCGAAGCTCCGGCCGGGTTCCCCCTCGGGACCCGACGCCGAACCGGTGCACGCGGGCCGTCCCACCTGGATCGCCCCGGCAGCACAGCCCCCCGCGCCGGTGGAAGAGACTGCCCACGCGGGCTCGCGCGCCGACGCCTGGCGCCGTGCCTGGGGACTCCCGCCGACCGAGGCGGACTCCTCGAGTGCCGACGGCACCGCCGGCACCCAGCCCACGGACGACACGACGAAGGAGGACGGACGATGACGCGCAGCCCGCGGTCCCGCCGCCTCCTCGCCGCCCTCGGTAGCGTGCTGCTCGTCGGCCTGGCCGCGTGCTCCACCCCGCTCCCGCAGCCTGCGCCCGAGCCGGTGCCCGCGGTGGCGCCGGCAGCCACCACGGTCGTGCAGTCGCAGGACGTGCTCACCGACCTCGGCGCCGTGCTTGCTTCCGCGGACGCCGCGCTCGACCCCGCTCAGCTCCCGCCGCGGGTGGAGGGCCCGGCACTGGCCGTGCGCACCGCCGAGTACGTGCGCGCCACGGCGACCGCGGGCGCGAAGCCACCGACGGCGCTGCCCACGGACGCCCAGGCGCTGATCGTGCCGCAGACGGACGTGTGGCCGCGGACCCAGCTGGTGGTCACCAAGCAGCCCGACGACCTGCAGGCCCCGCGCATCCTGGTCATGCAGCAGAACGCCCCGCGCGATCCCTACCGCCTCTGGGGCTGGGGACGCATGGGCGCCGGCGTGCAGATGCCGGCCACGGCCGCCCCCGCGACGGGCAGCCCGGTCCTGGCCCCGGACGCGACCGGCCTCGTGGTGACCCCGACGGAGGCGTTGCAGCAGTATGCCGACGTGCTCGCCAACGGCGACGCGTCGGCGTTCGCCGCCACCTTCGCCCCGGACACCTTCCGGTCGAGCATCGAGGCTGCGCGCGCGGCGACCGCCGCGGGCGTGCAGGCGGCCGGCACCGCGACCGAGACCTACACGGCGGAGCCGGCCCCCACCGTCTCCCTCGGTACCGTCGACGGCGGCGCGATCGTCGTCGGTCAGCTCACCACCGTGTCCACCGTGACGCTGACGGTCGCGGGTGGGACGATCCCGATCTCCGACCCGTTCTACGCAGCGCTCACCGGCAAGCAGAGCGGTGGCAGCAACTTCGTCCGGACGTTCACCGACGTCCTCGTCATGTACGTGCCCCCGGCGGACAGCGGCGCGCAGGTGCTGCTCCTCGCCGCGGAGCACGCCGTCACGTCGGCGACGGCCGAGTGACACCGCAGCACCGCACGTCTTGAGCTGATCCGACCCGACCCGACCGCAGGCCTCGAAGGAAGTACGACGCATGTCCCAGCCCACCGGACCCCGCCCCCGCCTCGACGTCCGCGGAGCAGTCGACCTGTCGACGCTGAACCGCCCCGCGACCCCCGCACCTGGGACCCCCGGCGGCCTGCCGTCGCCCGGCACGTACGTGGTCGACGTGGACGAGAGCTCGTTCCCGGCGCTGGTCCAGTCGTCGACGCAGTACCCGGTCGTCGTCGTCCTCTGGTCGCCGCGGAGCGAGGCGAGCGCGACGGTCGCCGCCGACCTCGCCGCGCTCGCCGACGAGGACGCCGGCCGCTGGCTGCTGGCGCGCATCGACGCCGAGGCCAACCCGCAGATCGCCCAGGCGTTCCAGGCACAGAGCGTGCCGACGGTCGTCGCCGTCCTCGCCGGCCAGCCGCTCCCGCTCTTCCAGGGCGCCTACCCGCCCGACCAGGTGCGCGCCGTCCTCGACCAGGTCCTCGCCGCCGCCGAGGCGAACGGCATCACGGGCCGCGCCACCCCGAGCACGGGGGAGCAGCCGGTGCAGGAGGAACCCGAGCCCGAGCTCCCGCCTCTGCACCAGGCCGCGTACGACGCGATCGAGCGCGACGACCTGGCCGCCGCGACCGCCGCCTACGAGCAGGCGCTCAAGGAGAACCCGCGCGACGCCCAGGCCCGAGCAGGTCTCGCGCAGGTCGGGCTGCTCGACCGGACCCGCGACGCAGACCTTCAGGCAGCGCGTGCCGCAGCCGCCGCGGACCCGGGCGACGTCGACGGACAGCTGGCCGTCGCCGACCTCGACATCCTCGGCGGCAAGGTGGACGACGCGTTCGCGCGGCTCATCGACCTGCTGCGCGCCACGGCCGGCCCCGAGCGCGAACGCGTCCGCGTACGCCTGGTGGACCTGTTCGAGGTGATCGGCGGCGACGACCCCCGCGTCATCGCCGCACGCCGAGCCATGGCCAACGCGCTCTACTGAGCGTTCGCGCAGGTCAGCGCCCTGCAGGCCGACGTGACCCGCGTCACCGGCCGCGGATTTGCCACCTGCGCCAGACGCTGCGTAATGTTCTCGATGTCGCCCGGCAGGGAGGAACGGACACCGCGGATCGAACCGCAGTGGCTGGTCCCCCGGGTAGACCACCTCGGAAGCTTCGACCGGCGATCTGATCGTCGGTCAACGTGGAGCGTCCGGAAGCGGAACCTAGGGTTCTCACCGCAACAAACGCCCTCTGACGAGGGGGTTTGACGCGGAGGGGCCGCTCCGCTAAGTTAGAACGGTTGCCTCCGGACAGGTTGAAGGGCCTGGAGGGATGCGCGTCTGTTCCTTGAGAACTCAACAGTGTGCCAAATAGTCGATGCCATATGGCTCGCTATCAGAGGTGGTCATGCCCTGTTTGGGGTGTGGGTGCTGAGGTGGTGGGTCTTGGTTGAGA